>NZ_JBZFLK010000005.1:0-349755 GCF_058448985.1 Pseudonocardia sp. DxW
GGTGGTCCCTCCCTGAGCCGATCTTGAATCCGACGCGCCGGACCAACGACAGATCAGCTCGTACCTACAGCGACATCAGAGCCCGTACGCGGACACAGGATCACGAAGAACTGCAGGACCTCGGTGTAGATCGCGGCGGACAGCCCGCCGAGCGAGATGTAGCCGAGCACGACGACCGCGGCGACCGGGATGGCCAGGTAGAGCGACCAGCCGAGCAGCGCCTCCAGGACGAGGCCGAGCGAGAACAGGTTGACGCCGGCGATCAGGATCGAGGCGACGGCGAAGATCACCGCCTGCACCCGCTGGGTGGTCCGGTTGAACCGCTTGAGCAGGAACTCCGGCACGCTGCGGGCCTGCGAGCCGTAGTAGAACGGCATCATCACTATGCCGAGGAACACCATCGCCGGGATCGCGCCGAGCCAGTAGTAGTGCACGGTCGGGACGCCGTACTGGGCCCCGTTGGCGACCATGCCGATCAGCTCGATCGCGCCCAGGTTCGCCGAGATGAACGCCAGGCCGGTGATCCAGGCCGGCATCGACCGGCCGGACAGCAGGAAGTCCAGGCTGGACGAGACCGAGCGGCGGGCGGCGAAGCCGATGCCCAGCACCAGCACGAAGTAGAAGGCGACGAGCAGGTAGTCGACGAGGTTCGGATCGAGCCGGAGGATCTCTTCGGTCGTCATGCCACGCCCTTCCGCAGGGCGGTCTCGCACTGGTCCATCCGGACGCTCCTCGTCGTCGAGTGGGGTGCGCGCAGGGTTGCGTTGCGCAAATCAACGCACAAGATAGACCGCAGCCGGACAGAAGTGAACACGGGGTGTGTGGTTGTACTGCGTTCGGTTTTGTTGCAACCTGTGCGGGTGATGGCCGTCCCGGATCCGCCGCCGTGAGCCTCCTCGCCGAGCAGCGCCGCGAGATGATCGTGGAGCGGGTGCGCGCCCGTGGCGCGGTCCGGGTGTCCGAGCTGGCCGGGGACCTGGGCGTGTCCGAGATGACGGTGCGCCGCGATCTCGACGTGCTGGCCCGCCGCCGGCTGGTCGACAAGGTGCACGGCGGCGCGACGGCGGTCGGCGACCAGACCACCACCGAGCCCGGCTTCTCGGCGAAGGCGGTCCGCGAGCCCGCCGAGAAGGAGGCGATCGCGGCCGCCGCGGCCGCGCTCGTCGAGCCCGGTGCCGCGGTCGGCCTGTCCGCAGGCACGACGACGTGGCGGCTCGCGCACCGGCTCGCCCGGATCCCGCGGCTCACCGTCGTCACCAACTCGCTCGCCGTCGCCGAGGTGCTGCACACCGGTGGCGCGGAGGTCCGCGGCAGCACGGTGATCCTCACCGGCGGGGTGCGCACGCCGTCCGAGGCGCTGGTCGGGCCGGTCGCGATCGCCGCGCTCCGCTCGCTGAACCTGGAGATCGTGTTCCTCGGTGTGCACGGGATGAGCGCGGCGGCCGGGTTCTCCACGCCGAACCTCACCGAGCGCGACACCAACCGGGCACTCGCCGACGCCGGCCGGCAGCTCGTCGTCGTCGCCGACCACACGAAGTGGGGCACCGTCGGGATCTCGACGATCGCCGAGCTGGGCGAGGCGGACGTGCTGGTCACCGACTCCGGTCTGGCCGGGGCCGACCTGGCGGTGCTCGAGGGCGAGATCGACCGCGTGATCGTCGCCCGGACGGAGGAGCAGTGATGGGCAACGTGCGCCGCTCGGCGACCCGGTTGGCCGACGGCCGGGAGATCCTCTGGTTCGACGAGCCCGGCTCGCCGCCGCGCGATCCGGCCGCCCTGGTGGACCGGCGCGACCTGCCCCGGGTTACACCGGCCTCGCAGCTGCGCCTCGATCCGCTCGCCGGGGAGTGGATCGCGATCGCCGCGCACCGCCAGGACCGCACCTACCAGCCGCCGGACGACGAATGCCCGCTGTGCCCCAGCCGGGACGGCAGGCTCACCGAGGTGCCGTCACCGGAGTACCAGGTGGTCGCGTTCGAGAACCGGTTCCCGGCGTTCGGGTCGGCGCCGGGTGCGCCGGTCGCCGAGCCGGCAGGGGACACACCGGTCGCGGAGTCCGGGCGCTGCGAGGTGGTCTGCTTCACCGACGACCACGACACCCCGTTCGCCCGGCTGTCCGCCCGCCGGGTCCGGCTGGTGCTGGAGGCGTGGGCCGACCGCACCGCCGAGCTGGGCGCCCGGCCGGGGGTGCGGTACGTCTTCCCGTTCGAGAACCGGGGCGCCGAGATCGGCGTGACGCTCTCGCACCCGCACGGCCAGATCTACGCCTACCCGTACCTGCCGCCGTTCCCGCAGCGGATGCTCGCGCAGGTGGCCGCGCACCGGGAGGCGACCGGGGAGAACCTGTTCGACGTCCGGCTGGCCGCCGAGCGGGCCGGGGAGCGGGTCGTCGTCGCGGGGGAGCACTGGACGGCCTTCGTGCCCGAGGCGGCCCGCTGGCCGGTCGAGGTGCACCTCTACCCGCACTGCCCGACGCCGGACCTCCCGGCGCTCGACGAGTCGCAGCGCGCCGAGTTCGGGCACGTCTACCTGGACGTGCTGCGCCGGCTCGACGCCCTCCACGACGACGAGCTGCCCTACGTCGCCGCCTGGAACCAGGCCCCCGTCCGGGCGGCCGACGGGCGCGGTGACGCCCGGCTGCACCTGCGGCTGCACTCGATCCGGCGGGCGCCCGGGAAGATCAAGTATCTGGCCGGGTCGGAGTCGGGGGCCGGGGCGTTCATCTCCGACGTGCTCCCCGAGGCCGTCGCGGAGCGGTTGCGGGGGCTGTAGCCGGCGGCCGGAGCGGGTGGCCGGGCGCGACGCCGCACCCCCGCCGCGACGCCGCACCCCGGCCGCGACGCCGCACCTGCTCGAGCCGGTGCGACGACGTGTGGGAGGTGCGACGTAGGAGCCGGGGTGCGGGGTCCGCGGGCCGGTGTGGGGGTCCGCCGGCTGGGGTGCGAGGTCTGCCGTGGGATCCGCCGTGGACTCGTGGACTCGTGGACTCGTGGACTCGTGGAGGCGGGTGTGGGGTGTCTGGGGTCGTGTCGCACCCCGGGGTCGTTCGCGCACCGTCTCCACCCGGTGCGGGACCGGAGCCGGGGTGCGGGGTGCGCGTGTAGGGGTGCGAGGTCAGCGGGCCGCGGCACCGGACCCAGGGCACCGACCCGCTGACCCGACCCGGACATGCGTCGAGGCCGGGCCCCTCCCCAGGGACCCGGCCTCGGCCGTCGTGCGGTGTTCCGGGTCAGACCCGGATCGCGTTGTGGAACGGCATTGCGTCGATGTCGGAGTACTTGACCGGTTCCCCGCTGGTCGACGCGTGCAGGATCTGGCCGTTGCCGGCGTAGATGCCGACGTGGCTGACCGGCGAGTAGAAGAACACCATGTCGCCGGGCTTCAGCTCGCTCTTGGAGACCGACTGGCCGCCCATCTGCGACTGCGCGCTCGACGTCCTCGGCAGGTCGATGCCGGCCTGCTCGAAGGCCCAGACCATCAGCCCGGAGCAGTCGAAGGCGCTCGGCCCGGTGGCGCCCCACTTGTAGGGCGACCCGAGGGCGGTCTTCGCGGTGGCGAGCGCCTGGATGCCGGCCGAGGACCCGGTCAGGTCACCGACGATGTCGCCGGCACCCGATCCGGCGCCGCGGCCCGCGTTGTTCGCGGCGCGCTCACCGGCGCGGGCGCGCTCCTGCTCGGCGCGCTCCTGCGCCTCCTGCTGGGCGACCGCGGCGATCCGCGCCGCGTCGGCCTGCTCGAACGCCTGCGGTACCGCGGCGGTGGCCTGCTCCAGCCCGCTGCCGAGCGTGGTCGCGGCCTCGCTGGTGCCCGCGCCGCCCTGCTCGGAGCCTGCGGCGGGCAGCGACAGCGTCATCGTCGCCTCGTTGTTGGCGCCTGCCAGGTCGACCCCGGCCGCCTGCTCCTCGGCGGCCTGCTCGCCGGGGGTGCTGATGGCCGTCACGACGCCCATCACCGCGGTGGCGCCGACCAGCGTCGCGGACATCGTCGCGGCGACCGCTCGCGGGTTGCGGCCGAACGGCCCGGTGTCGGAGGTGCCGCGCACCAGGCCGATCGCGGACCGGGAGGTGACGCCGGCCGGGAGGTCCCGGGAGACGATCGAGTCGTCGGTGCCGGGGAGGCCGGTGCCGGGGAGGCCGGGGAACCCGGTGGGCGGGGTGTCGATCTGCTCGATCGCCGGGCCGAACGCGCCGGTACCGGCGGCCCGGGCGGCGCGACGGCCGCCGGACGCGGGGGTGTCGAAGCCTGCCTCGGCGTAGCGGGAGAGCAGTTCGGCGGCCGAGATGCCGGCGCCGGAGTCGCGATCGCGGCGGCGCCGGGGGGCGCCGATGTCGGGGAGCTCGGTCGCGGGGGAGTCGACCGGATTCAGTGCAGTGGTCATACGTGGTTCCTCGCCGCCACGGGCCCACCCCGGCCCTCGGCCGGTCGCGAACCCGTCCCCGCCGCGTGCTGGTGGGCGCCAGGGGGAGTGTCGGCAGGCGGGGCTCGGACGGCCGACCAGGCGCACCAGCCGACGTTTCGTCGGCCAGCACGAAGGACCGTAACCGCTCCGTGACTCACATGCTTGTCAGCCCCGCCGCGTGTGCGACGAGCGGCGCTTTCCGCGCGATTCACGCACAGAACGGCCGCCGAACGGTGGATGCACTGCGCCGTTCGAGGTTGCCGAAGCCAATTCTGCGACGAACGGTCGGTACGAGTGGGTGACGGTCCGGGTGCCGGATCGGCCGGTGGGCCGGACGGCGCAGGGATGTCGTTCGCACGGCCGCTCCGGCCGCCGGTGCCGGTGCGACGGTGTCGGAAACCGGGTGCTCTGCCACGATCAGGTGGCCGCACCGACCCGTGCGGTGCCGAAACGCGCACCACGGCGGCCGCGACCTGAACCACGACCGACGTGCCGTCCCGCACCCGCCCGTCCGGGCGGGCCGCCGGGACCGAACCGGACCGGGCATCCGGTACGAATCCACCACCACATGTCGACGACACACACCGGAGGTCCCCGCAGTGCCGGACCGACCACCCGGCCCGATCTGGGTCGGGGAGACCGCCCACCGGCGCGGCCCGGGCGGGCCGCCCGGGGCGGGCCTGCACGTCCCCCCGCGGTTCACCACCGCCCGTCTCCTGGTCACCGACGCGGGTCTGCCCGTCGGCCAGGTCGACGTCCCGCTGACCGGCGGCCGCGCCTCCGCCGGGGAGATCGGCCGGGCGACCGCCGCGGTGGTCGCGGCCACCCCGCCGGAGCCGCCCCCGACCTCGGACGAGCCGATGACCGTCGTCGTCGCGACCCGCGGCCGCCCGGAGAGCGTGCGCCGCTGCCTCGCGGCGATCCTGGCCGGCGACCACGCGGCGGTGACCGTGCTGGTCGTCGACAACGACCCGCCGGACGGCAGCACCCGCGACGTGGTCGCCGCGTTCGGCGACGAGCGGGTGCGCTACGTCCACGAGCTGCGGCGCGGCGTGTCGGTCGGCCGCAACCGGGGGCTGGCCGAGGCGCGGACCGAGGTCGTCGCCTTCACCGACGACGACACCGAGCCGGACCGGCGCTGGGCGTCCCGGATCGCGGGCGCGTTCGCCGCCGATCCCGGGCTCACCGGGCTCAGCGGGCCGGTGCTGGCCGCCCGGCTGGACACCCCGCAGGAGCGGGCCGCCGACGTCGCCCTGGCCTGGAACAAGGGGTTCGCCCCGCGCCGGTTCCGGCTGGACGACCCGCCGTCGGACTCGCCGGTGTTCCCGTTCTCACCGGGCCTGTTCGGGATCGGCGCGAACCTCGCGGTGCGCGCCCGGCGGGTCCGTGAGCTGGGCGGCTTCGACGAGGCGCTCGGCCCGGGCCGGCCGACCCGCGGCGGCGAGGACATCGAGCTGCTGGTTCGGATCGTGCTCGACGGCGGCACCCTCGGCTACCTGCCCGCCGCCTACGTCTGGCACCACCACCGGCCCTCGGACGGCGAGCTGCGCGACCAGCTCGGCGGCTACGCGCTCGGGCTGGGTGCGTTCCTGGGCAAGGTCGCGCTGGACGGGCGGGCCCGCCGGCTCGCGCTGCGCCGGTTCCCGGCCGGGATCGCCCGGCTGCGCGAGATCGTGCGCCGCGAGTCCGCGGGCGCCGGGGATGCTCCCGAGCCGGAACCCGCCGCCGGTGCGGTCGTCCCGGGGCCGGCCCCGGCGGGTGGCGACGCCGGGGCGGCCGACGCCGCCCCGGGCGCCGGGCCCTCGGCGGTCGCGGTGGCCGAGGTGGCCGAGGTGCCGGCGGACCCGGAGGAGCGGCGGCACGAGACGGTCGCGCTGCCCGACGGCGCGGCGGCCCGGAAGCTGCGCGGCCTGGCCGGTGGCCCGGTGCTGTACCTGCGCACCCGGCGGCAGGTGCTCGCCGAGGGCGGTAGCTGCCCGCCGCTGACCGCGCCGGACCGGAACTGACCCGGTGACCCGGCGGCCGCACCCGGCCGCCGGGTCGGCTCAGACCCCCGGCCGCTGCGACGGGCCGGCCGGCTCGCCGAGCACGGCCGCGGTGTCCGAGCCGAGCGGCGGACCGGCGTCGCCGCGCCGGGCCGGGGTCCGGGAGAAGCGCATCGGCGAGCCGAGCTGGCGCACCGGCCCGAGACGGGGGTGCGGCGCCTCCCAGAAGAACCCGCGCTCGCGCAGCACCGGATCGTCGAACACCTCGTCGTAGCCGGCGATCGGCGCGCACGGGACACCGGCGGCGTCCAGCCGGGCCGCCACGTCGGCCGTCGTCATCGTCGTGGTGGTCTCCTCGATCAGCCCGACCAGCTCCGCGCGGGCGGCCATCCGGGCGGTGTTGCCGGCGAACCGCGGGTCGTCGCGCAGCGCCGGCGCGAGCGCCCCGCACAGCGACACCCACAACCGCTCGGTGTTCGCGCCGACCGTCACGTACCCGTCGGCGGTGCGGACGGCCTGGTAGGGCGCGTAGCGCTGGTGCGCCGACCCGTGCCGGACGGGTACCTCGCCGTCGCCGAGGTACATCCCGGCCTCCCACACGGCCAGTGACACCCCGGACTCCAGCAGCGACACGTCGATCTGCTGGCCGGTCCCGGACCGGTCCCGCTCGCGCAGCGCCGCGGTCACCGCGAGCGCCAGGTACAGCCCGGTGACCAGGTCGCACACCGGGACGCCGACCTTGACCGGATCGCCGCCGGGCTCCCCGGTGACGCTCATCAGCCCGCTCGCCGCCTGCGCCATGATGTCCAGCCCGGCGCGCCCGGCGGCCGGACCGTCCTGCCCCCAGCCCGACGCCGAGGCGTAGACCAGCTCCGGCCGGCGCCCGCGCAGCGTCCCGGCGCCCAGCCCGAGCCGGTCCATCGCGCCCGGCCGCAGGTTCTCCACGACGACGTCGGCCCGGTCGGCGAGGTCGAGGAACGCGTCCCGGCCGCGCTCGTCCTTCAGGTCCAGGACGACCGACTCCTTGTTCCGGTTCAGCCGCAGGAACGGCGAGCTCTCGCCGTCCAGGAACGGCCCGGCGGACCGGGTGGGGTCGCCGGTGCCGGGCGGCTCGATCTTGACCACCCGGGCGCCGAGATCCGCCAGCTGCATGGTGGCGAACGGCGCCGCCATGAAGGCGCCGACCTCAAGCACGAGTACCCCGGTCAGGGGAGGGTCCGTCGTCATGCTGGGTACTCCTGGATCCTGCGGGCCGCCGCGACGACCTGCTATACGGTATACGGAGAACTGTCCGATTCGAGGTGGTGACCATGACCGCGGTGCAGTCCGGGCTGTCGGGGCGGATCGTCGCGCCGCCGAGCATGGCCGACCTGGCGACCGACGCGATCCGGGCGATGATCTTCTCCGGCGAGCTCGCCCTCGGTGAGCGGCTGGTCGAGGCCCGGCTCACCGAGCGGCTCGGCGTCTCCCGGCCGCCGCTGCGCGAGGCACTGCAGCGGCTCGGCCACGAGGGGCTCGTCGTGTCGCACCCGCGGCGCGGCGCCTCCGTCCGCACGCTGAGCAGGCACGACGTCTACGAGATCGTGACGCTGCGCGAGGAGCTGGAGTCGATCGCCGTCCGGCTCGGGATCCCGGTGCGCTCGCCGGCCCGGCTGGCCCGCTGCCACGACGCGCTGCGCGCCTTCGACGGGACCGCCCGCGAGGCCGACGAGAGCCGGTTCCTGCAGCGCAAGTTCGACTTCCATCTCGCCGTCGTCGATCTCGCCGGGCACTCCCGGCTGACCGACGCCTACCGCGCGCTGTCCTCGCAGCTGCAGCTCTGCATGGCACTGAACCGGACCGCCCGCCGGGACCGGGAGAGCCTGCTGGAGAACGTCGAGCGGCACCGCGAGCTGCTGGCCGTGATCGAGGACGGCGACCCGCAGGCCGTGCAGCGGGCGCTCACCGAGCACGGTCACGGGTCGTTCCTGCTCGACGTCGTCGACCAGCTCGACGGCGGCAGCCCGGAGTCCGAGGAGTGGCTCGCCCGGCGCCGCGGCACCGGCTGACCCGGCCGGGCTCACCGGAACCGCCCGGCCAGCCGGGCCGCCGCCGCGCGCAGCAGCACGGCGGCCTCGTCGGTGCGGTCGGCGGAGAACCGGCTGGTCGGCCCGGACACCGAGAGCGCGGACGGGCTCGGCGCGCCCGGCACCGGCACCGCGACGCAGAACACGCCGTCCTCCTGCTCCTCGGCGTCCACCGCGTGCCCGATCAGCCGGACCACGTCCAGCTCGTCGAGCAGCGTCCCGACGTCGACCACGGTGTGCCCGGTCTGCCCCGGCATCCCGGCCGTCTCCAGCAGCCGCCGGGCCTGCACGACGGGCAGCTGCGCGAGCAGCGCCTTGCCCACCCCGGTGCTGTGCAGGAACACCCGCCGCCCCACCTCGGTGAACGTCCGCATCGAGTGCGGGGACGGCACCTGCGCGGTGTAGACGGCCCGCTCGCCGTCGAGCACCGCCATGTTCGCCGTCTCGCCGATCCGCTCGGCGAGCGACCGCAGATCGGTCCCCACCCGCGCGCCCAGCACCTCCGACGCCCGGTCGCCGAGCCCGATCAGCCGCGGGCCGAGGGTGTAGCGGCGGTCGGACAGCTGATGGACGTGGCCGAGATCGACCAGCGTCCGGACGAGCCGGTGGATGGTCGGCAGCGGCAGCCCGGACGTCTGGGCCAGCTCGCTGACCGAGAGCCCGCCGCCCGCCCCGGCCAGCAGCTCCAGGATGCCGAACGCGCGGGCGACGGACTGGACCCCGCCCGCCATCAGCCCCAGCCGGGCACGACGAAGATCAGCCAGCTGAGCAGCGGCGCGACGGCGCACATGCTGAAGCCCCAGATCATCAGGCCGCGGAACACCCGGTCGGTCTGCTCGGTCGGCGCGTTCGCCACGACCAGCGCGCCGCTGGTGGAGAACGGCGACGAGTCCACCACCGACGACGAGATCGACAGCGCGATGATCAGCCCGATCGGGCCGATCTCGCCGGCCAGCAGGAACGGCACGGCCAGCGGGATGAGCGCACCCAGGATGCCGGTGGTCGAGGCGAACGCGGAGACCACCGCGCCGATCAGGCAGATCAGGATCGCCGCGAACAGCGGCGCCCCGATCTGGGTCACCAGGTTGCCGAGCCAGTCGATCGTGCCGACCCGTTCCATCAGGGCCACGAAGGTGACGATCCCGCAGATCAGCAGCACCGTCGGCCACGCGACCTGGCCGACCGCCGCCTTCGCCGAGGCCGGTGAGATCAGGGACAGCACCACCGCGACGGTCAGCGCGGTGAACCCGACGTCCAGGCCGAAGGCCAGTGCGCCGACGGCCAGGAACACCAGGACGAGCACGGTCAGCACGTGGTCGCGCTCCAGCGGGAGGTGCTCCGGCTCGGCAGTGCCGACAGAGCCGACAGAGCCGACAGTGCCGACAGTGCCGACAGTGCCGACAGTGCCGACGGAGCCGGCAGTGCCCCCAGAGCCGGCAGTGCCCCCAGAGCCGACCGAGCCGACCGAGCCGACCGAGCCGGCAGTGCCGCCAGAGCCCGCGGTGCCGCCGCTGCCCGCCGTCCCGCCGGTGCCGCTGCTGCCGCTCGTGCGGCTGCTGCCGCCGGTGGCGGTGGTGGACGTCCGCGGGTGCCCGACGGCCCCGCCGCCGAGCGCCACCGAGGTCCCGGGCTCCGCCGCGACCGCGATCCGGCCGGAGCCGCCGAGTGCGGCGTTCTCCGCCGAGCGGCGCAGCAGTTCGCGCCCGCCGAACAGGGAGAACACCACGATGCTCAGCGCCAGGTTGAACACGAACGACGACACGAACAGCAGGCCCGGGTTGCTGGGCAGCCCGTTCCGGCTGACCACCCCGTTGACGATGCTGCCGAAGATGCTGATCGGCGAGAACCCGCCCGCGCTCGCCCCGTTGATGATCAGCAGGCCCATCAGCATCGGGTTGATCCGGTAGCGCAGGGCGAAGCCCATCCCGATCGGCGCGATGATCGCGACGGCCGCCGGGACCACCGCACCCGCCGCCGTCAGCACCGCGGTGACGCCGAACATCACCCACGGGATCAGCGCGATCCGGCCGCCGACGGCGCGCACCGCGAGCTGGACGAGCCGGTCGACGGTGCCGTTCCCCTTCGCGATCGCGAACAGGAACGTCACCCCGACCAGGATGACGAACAGGTCCCCGGGGAAGCCGCCGACGATGTCGTCGGTGTCCTCGCCGACGAACGCCGTGCCGACCACGAAGGCCGCGACGAAGGCCAGCGCCCCCATGTGCACCGGCAGGACCGTCGCTATCAGGAACACCAGGCCGAGGGCCACGACGGTGATGAGTTCGATGGACATCTTGATCCTCTGTGGTCGGCGTTGACGCAGTCAGGGTTCAGGGATGTTCGGGACGATCCGTATCGACGGCAGACTGTAGACGGTATACCGTCGATTGCGCGAGACCCGGTTTCCGTGATGCGGAACCGCGGGCACCGAGCGTGGAGGGGAACCATGACGTACGCAGCCGGCAGGCACTTCCTGCAGATCCCGGGGCCGACGAACGTGCCGGACTCGGTGCTCCGCGCGATGTCGGCGGCCACGATCGACCACCGCGGCCCGGAGTTCGGCGAGCTCGGGGCCCAGCTGCTGCGCGACGTCCGGCCGGTCTTCGGCACCACCGGCCCGGTCGTGATCTACCCGGCCACCGGCACCGGCGCCTGGGAGGCCGCGCTGGTCAACACGCTCAGCCCCGGCGACGCCGTGCTCACCTTCGAGACCGGGCACTTCGCCACGCTCTGGCAGGACATGGCCCGCGGCCTCGGGCTGGAGGTCGACTTCGTCCCCGGCGACTGGCGGCACGGCGCCGATCCGGCGGTCGTCGCCGAGCGGCTCGCCGCCGACACCGCGCACCGGATCCGGGCGGTCTGCGTGGTGCACAACGAGACCTCCACCGGCGTGACCAGCCGGATCCCGGAGATCCGGGCCGCCATCGACGCCGCCCGCCATCCGGCGCTGCTGCTCGTCGACACCATCTCCTCGCTCGGCTCGATCGACTACCGGCACGACGAGTGGGGCGTCGACGTCACCGTCGCGGGCTCGCAGAAGGGCCTGATGCTGCCGCCCGGGATGAGCTTCAACGCGATCAGCGCCAAGGCGCTCGACGCCTCGCGCACCGCCCGGATGCCCCGGACGTTCTGGGACTGGGGCCCGATGCTCGCCGCGAACGAGCGCGGGTACTTCCCCTACACACCGAACACCAACCTGCTCTACGGCCTGCGCGAGGCGCTGCGGCTGCTCGACGACGAGGGTCTGGAGAACGTCTTCGCCCGGCACCTGCGGCACGCCGAGGCCACCCGCGCCGCCGTGCGCGGCTGGGGACTGGAGGTGCTCGCCCTCGACGAGCGCGAGTACTCCGCCGCGCTCACCGCGGTGCTGGTCCCGGACGGCGTCGACGCCGACAAGGTGCGCGCGGTGATCCTGGACCGGTTCGACATGTCGCTGGGCGCCGGGCTGGGCCGGCTCGCCGGGCGGGTCTTCCGGATCGGGCATCTCGGCGCGTTCAACGACCTGACGCTCGCCGGGACCCTCGCCGGCGTCCAGATGGGGCTCGGCCTGGCCGGCGTCGAGGTGGACGGGCGCGGGCTGGACGCCGCGCTGGAGGTCCTGCAGCAGTCCTGAACCCGGGCCGGCCCGCCCGCACACGCACCGTCGCGAGAGGAACGCCCCGCATGACCGCCGAGCTGACCGGCACCACCACCCGGCCCGCCACCGCCGTCCCCGGCCTGGAGCAGACGCTGCGCTCCCGGCTCGCCGGGGAGGTCGCGTTCGACGACTACAGCCGCCACCTGTTCTCCCGGGACGCCAGCATGTACGCGATCACGCCGCTCGGCGTGGTCTTCCCGCGCACCCACGACGACGTCGCCGAGGCCGTCCGGATCGCCGGCGAGTTCGGCGTGCCGGTCGTCCCGCGCGGCGCCGGGACCAGCCTGGCCGGGCAGACCGTCGGCCCCGGCATCGTGCTGGACACCTCCCGGCACCTGAACCGCATCGTCGAGATCGACCCGGCGGCCCGCACCGCCGTCGTCGAGGTCGGGGTGGTGCAGGACCAGCTCAACCGGGCCGCCGCCGAGCACGGGCTGATGTTCGGGCCGGACACCTCCACCAGCAACCGGGCCACCATCGGCGGGATGGTCGGCAACAACTCCGCCGGCAGCGGCTCGCTGACCTTCGGGATGACGATCGACCACGTCCGGGCGCTCGACGTGGTGCTCGCCGACGGGTCCACCGCCCGCCTCGAACCGGTCGACGAGGCCGAGCGGCTGCGCCGGGCCGCGGCCGACACCCTGGAGGGCCGGATCCACCGCGAGCTGCCCGCCCTGGTCGCGGCGAACGAGCAGGCGATCGCCGACGGCATGCCGCTGTTCTGGCGGCGGGCCTGCGGCTACCGGCTGGACCGGCTGGCCGGCCACGGCGGGGCGAACCCGTTCGACCTGGCGAAGTTCGTCGTGGGCGCGGAGGGGACGCTGGTGGTGGCCACCCGCGCCGTGGTCGACCTGGTGCCGAAGCCGAGGCGGACGGTGTACGCGGTCGGGCACTTCGCGACCGTGCACGGCGCGATCTCGGCGACCCTGGACGCGCTGAGCTGCGCGCCGCACCAGGTCGAGATGATGGACAGGACGATCCTCGACCTGTCCCGGCAGAAGATCGAGTACGCCGACCTGGGCAACCACCTGGTCGGGGACCCGGCGGCGCTGCTGTTCGTGTCGTTCTCCGGCGACGACGAGCCGGAGCTGGTCGCGAAGCTGGACGCGCTGACCGCGCTGTGGGAACGGCACGGGCACGGCTACCACACGCTGCGGCTGGTCACCCCGGCCGAGCAGGCCGCGCTGCTGAAGGTCCGCAAGTCCTCGCTCGGCCTGCTGATGGCGGCCGGCGAGGGCACCCGGCGCCCACTCGCGTTCGTCGAGGACACCGCCGTCGCGCCCGAGCACCTGGCCGGGTACACGGAGCGGTTCGCCGCGATCCTGGACGAGCACCGCCTGGAGGCCGGGTTCTACGGCCACTGCTCGGTCGGCTGCCTGCACATCCGCCCGTTCGTGGATCTCACCGATCCCGAGCAGGTCGCGACGATGCGGGTGGTCGCCGAGAAGATCAAGGACCTCGTCGCCGAGTACGGCGGCGTGAACTCCTCCGAGCACGGCGACGGCCTGGCCCGCTCCGAGTTCAACCGGGAGATCTTCGGCGACCGGCTCTACGAGGCGATGCGGCAGGTCAAGGCGTTGTTCGACCCGGCGGGCGTGCTGAACCCCGGCAAGATCGTGGACGCCCCGCCGATGACCGACAACCTGCGCGACCGGGACGCGCTGCCCCCCGCCCCGCCGCTGACCACGGCGCTGTCGTTCGAGGTGATCGGCTCCGGCTCCGCGTCGGGGATGCGCGACGCCGCCGACCGCTGCATGAACATCGGGCTCTGCCGCAAGACCACGGCCGGGGTGATGTGCCCGTCGTACCAGGTCACGCTGCAGGAGGAGCACTCCACCCGGGGCCGGGCGAACGCGCTGGTCAAGGCGCTGTCCGAGCCGGACCCGGCGGCCGCGCTGGGCGACGAGCGGCTGCACGAGATCCTCGATCTCTGCCTGATGTGCAAGGCGTGCAAGAGCGAGTGCCCGATGGGCGTCGACATGGCGTCGCTGAAGTCCGAGGCGCTGCACCAGCAGCACGTCCGGCACGGCACCCCGCTGCGGTCGCGGCTGTTCGGGGCGAGCCGGACGCTGAACCGGCTGGGCGCGGCGACCGCCCCGCTGTCCAACCTGCCCGGCCGGATCGGGTTCCTGCGCCGGATCATGGAGCGCACCGTCGGGATCGCCGCGGCCCGGCCGCTGCCCCGGTTCGTCCGCGACGACCTGGTCCGCTGGCAGCGCGGGCGGCGCCCGGCGCCGGGCAGCGCCGGCACCGTCACCTGGCTCGCCGACTCCTTCACCACCTACACCGAACCGCACATCGGCAAGGCCGCGATCGAGCTCCTGGAGGCGGCGGGCTGGGCCGTGCAGCTCGCCTCCGGTGGCTGCTGCGGCCGGTCCAGCCTGTCCAAGGGCCTGCTCGACGACGCCCGCCGCAAGGCGTCCGGGCTGGTCACCGCGCTCGCCCGGGACACCCCGCCGGGCTCGCCGATCGTCGGCTGCGAGCCGTCCTGCGTGTTCACCCTGCGGGACGAGACGATCGCGCTGCTCGGCGACTCGGCCGAGGCCGCGCAGGTCGGGAAGCGGGTCCGGCAGGTCGAGGAGCTGCTGGTCGAGGCGATCGACGACGGCCGGCTGGTGCTGCCGGAGCGGTCCGGGCTGAGCGGGCGGCGGGTCGTCTACCACGGCCACTGCCACCAGAAGGCCGAGGTCGGCACCGCCGCGACGCTGGCGCTGCTGCGCCGGATCCCCGGGCTGGACGTCGCCGAGATCGACTCGGGCTGCTGCGGGATGGCCGGCTCGTTCGGCTTCGAGGCCGAGCACTACGCGACGTCGATGGAGGTCGGCCGGGACCGGCTGTTCCCGGCGATCGAGGCCGAGTCCGCCGACACCCTGGTCGCCGCCACCGGGGTGTCCTGCCGGCAGCAGATCTTCCACGGCGTCGGGCGGACCGCGTGGCATCCGCTGGAGCTGGTGCGCGACGCGCTGCGCGGGCAGGGCTGACGGGGTGCGGATCGTCCGGTTCGACGGCGACGGCGGGCCGGTGCGCACCGGCTGCGTCGAACCCGGTCCGGCGGGCCCGGCTGGTCCGGCGGCCGGGATCGTGCGGGAGCTCGGCCGGTCCGGCCCGGGAGCGGTCGCCGGGCGGCTCGACGAGCTGCGGCTGGCCGCGCCCTGCGAGCCGCGCACCATCGTCTGCGTCGGCAGCAACTACCCGTGCCAGGTCGAGGAGAAGCGGCGGCCCTGGCCGGACCGGCCGGCGCTGTTCCTGAAGGCGCCGAACGCGGTCGTCGGGCCGGGGGAGCCGGTGCGGCACCCGCGCGAGGTGACCCGGCTGGAGTACGAGGGCGAGCTGGCGGTGGTGATCGGCACCCTCGCCCGGGACGTCCACGAGTCCGACGCGATGCGCCACGTCCTCGGCCTGACCTGCGCCAACGACGTCACCGCCGACGACTGGCGGGCCGACGGGCAGTGGACCAGGGCGAAGAGCGCCGACACCTTCTGCCCGCTCGGGCCGTGGATCGAGACCGACCCGGGCCCCGGGCCGCTGACCCTGACCACCCGGCTCGGCGAGCGGACCGTGCAGCGCTCCGACACCGGCGCGATGATCTTCGACGTGCCCCGGATCCTGGCCTGGGTGACCCGCTGGATCACGCTGTCGCCCGGCGACGTCGTGCTCACCGGCAGCCCGGCCGGGGTCGGGCCGATGGCGCCCGGGGACCGGGTCACCGTGGAGATCGAGGGGATCGGCGCCCTCACCAACCCGGTCGTCCGGCGCTGATCCCGCCGCGACGGCTCAGCCGCCGCCCAGCGGCAGCACCGGCTCCGGCGCGTCCAGCTCGGCGGGCGCCGGGGCGTCGGCGTGCCCGAGCGCGCTGCGGTAGACCTCGCCGAGCGCGCGGGCCCACACCGACGCCTCGAACCGGTCCAGGAACCGGGCCCGGGCGGCGGCGCCGCGGCGGGCCCGCAGCTGCGGCTCACGGGCCATCCGGACCAGCTCCTCGGCGATCCGGGACGCCGACACCGGGGTCAGCGCGCCGGTCTCCCGGGTGACGATCTCCGGGATCCCGCCGACCCGGGTCGCCACCGCGGGCGTCCCGGTGCCGTGCCCGAGCACCAGCCGGCGCGGCATCGTGTCGTGCCGGGTGGTGTGCAGCTGCACGTCGGCGACCTGCAGCAGCTCCACCGGGTCGGTGTCCTTGCGGAACGCGACCCGCCCGGACAGCAGCTCGTCGCCGGCCACCCGGGACTCCAGCCACGGCCGCAGCGGGCCGTCCCCGCCGAGCACGACGGTCACCGGCTCGTCCGGCGGCAGCTCGGCGACGGCGTCGAGCAGCATGTCCTGGCCCTGCCCGCGGCGCATCGGCGCCACCGAGACGGCGACCACCTCGTTCTCGCCGACACCCAGCCCGCGCCGGAACCGCAGCGCCGCCTCGGGCGTCCCGACGCCGGGATCGGCGGCACCGTCCGGGATCACCGACAGCCCGGCCGTCGATCCGGCGGCGGCCCGGTACCAGTCCCGCTGCAGCATCGACGTCGCGATGGTGCGGGTCATGAACCGCTTGCGGGCGAACGTCTTCGCGGTCCGCCGCAGGTGGTCGGCGCGGTCCGCGGGCTGGGCGTGGATGTGGTGCAGCGTCGAGATCGCCGGCACCCGCAGCCGGGCCGCGGCGGCCGAGCCGACGACGTCCGGCCGGAGCCCGTGCGTGTGCACCAGGTCCACCCCGTGCTCGCGGAACGCGCGGAGCACCTTCGGCACCGCCCGCGGGTCCCACGGGGCGACGTTCAGCTCCACGACGGGGGTGGCCGTCCGGTCGAGCCGGGCGGCGATGCCGGGCTGGTCGGTCGGCGTCAGCGCGACCACGACCAGGCCGTACCCGGCCGCGGGGCCCGCGGCCGCCAGGTCGGCGAGCGCGGCCGCCACGCCGCGCGGGTCGAGCGACTCGACCAGGTGTCCGATCTTCATCGTGCTTCGGCCTCCCGGGATGGATCTGGGATGTCGGTCGGCGGGGCACCGACACTACCGAGTGACAGCGGTCCGTGACGGCCGGGACGCTGCGCGTATCAGGGGAGGGGAGCCGGGCGGGACCGGTCCGTCGATTACCGTCGCAGCGTGCGCACGGTGCTGGTGATCGGGATCGGGGCGGGCGACCCGGAGCACCTGACGCTCCAGGCGGTCGACGCCCTGCGGCGGACCGACGTCGTGTTCGTGATCGACAAGGGCGACGTCAAGGACGACCTGCTCGCGCTGCGCACCGGGATCCTGCAGCAGCACCGCCCGGACGGCGGGCACCGGGTCGTCGTCGCACCCGAGGTGGACCGCAAACGCGGCGCCGACGTGGTGCACGACGACGCGCGCTACCGCGACGTCGTCGTCGACTGGCAGGACCGGCGGGCCGAGCTGTACCGCACGATGCTGGAGACCGAGCTCGCCGACGGCGCGACCGGCGCGTTCCTGGTCTGGGGCGATCCGTCGCTCTACGACGGCACGCTGCGGCTGCTGGACCGGGTGCTGGCCGACGCGCCGGACGGCGACTGGCAGGTCCGGTCGATCCCCGGGATCTCCAGCGTCGCCGCGCTGGCCGCCGCGCACCGGCTGATCCTCAACCGGGTCGGCCGGCCGGTGCTGATCACCACCGGCCGCCGGATCGCCGACGGGCTGCCGGCCGACGTCGACGACGTCGTGGTGATGCTCGACGGCCGCACCGCGTTCGCGACGCTCCCGCCGGAGCAGCGCGCCGACCTGCACGTCTACTGGGGCGCCTATCTGGGCACCCCGGACGAGCTGCTGGTCGCCGGCCCGCTCGACGAGGTCTGCGACGAGATCCTGCGGGTGCGCGCCGCGGCCCGCGAGCGCAAGGGCTGGATCATGGACACCTACCTGCTCCGGCGGGGCGCCGAGGAGCGCTGAGACCGGCGGGCATGGGCGGCGACGCGACGGGGGCCGGTCCGCTGCGGTGGACCGGGTTCGCCGGTGCCGTCCTGCTGACCGGCGGCGCCTGGGCGCTGCTCGGCCCCGCGCCGCCGGGCCCCGCGCTCGCCGCCGGCGTCACCGGCACCGGCCTGCTGGTGGCGGCCTGGGCGGTGCTAGGCCGCCGGTTGCTGCGCGGCAGCCCGCCGCCCGCCGGCTGGTCGCTCCGGACGCTGCTGCTCTGGGCGGCGCCGCTGCTCGTCGCGCCGCCGCTGTTCAGCCGGGACGTCTACAGCTACCTCGCGCAGGGCGAGATCGCGCACCGCGGGCTCGATCCGCATCTCGTCGGGCCGCGCGCGGCGCTCGGCACCGGATCCGGCATCGGGGCGCTGGTCGACGGGCACTGGGTGGACACGCCGTCGCCGTACGGGCCGCTGTTCACCACGTTCGCCCGGGCGGTCGCCGCGGTCGCCGGGGAGGACCCGGTCGCCGGGGTCGCGCTGCACCGGCTCGCCGCGGTGGCCGGGCTGGTGCTGGTGGTCGTCGCGGTGCCCCGGCTGTGCGCGCTGTCCGGTGCGCCGCCCGCGGTCGCGATGTGGCTCGGCCCGGGGAACCCGCTGGTGCTGCTGCACCTGGTCGGCGGGGTGCACAACGACGCGCTGATGCTCGGGCTCGGGCTCGCCGGGACCGCGCTCGCGCTGCAGGCACTCGACGCGGACCGGGAGCGGATCGGCCTGGCCCGGCTCGGTGCGGGCGTGCTGCTGGTGTCGCTGGGCGCGCTGGTGAAGCTGCCCGTGCTGGCGGCGCTCGCGGTGGTCGGGACGGCGCTGGCCCGCCGCCGCGGCGGGACGCCGTGGGCGTTCCTGGCGGCCGGGCTCGCTGCCACCGTCGCGTTCGCCGTCGTCGCGGCGGTGACGTCGGTGCTCACCGGCGCCGGGACCGGGTGGATCCGGTCGGTCGGCACCCCCGGCACGCTGTGGAGCTGGATGGCGCCGACGAACTGGGCCGGCTTCGCCGCGGGCGGGATCGGTGCGCTCGCCGGCGCCGACCTCACCGGCCCGGTGATCGCCGCCGGCCGGGCGGCCGGCACGGTGCTCACCGTCGCCGGGATCGCGTTCGTGCTGCACCGGCAGCTGCGCGGCCGGATCGAGCCGGTCCCGGCCTGCGGCGCCGTGTTCGGCCTGATCGTGCTGTTCGGGCCGGTGCTGCACCCGTGGTACCTGCTGTGGGCGGTGCTGCCGCTGGCCGCGTCCCCGCTGACGACCCGGGCCCGGGCCGGGGTCGCCGTGCTGTCCGGGGTGTTCGCGGTGCTGCTCCCGCCGCTCGCCGGGGACCACGGCGACCGGCCCGGGACGCTGGTCGCGGCCTACGCGACGGCCGCACTGGTCACCGGGGTGGCCCTGGCCGTGCTGCTGCGCCGGGAGCGGACGCCGGCCGGGCCGGCGGCGGTGTGATGCTCCGGCCGGGCCGGCGGTGTGATGCGCACCCCGGTGCGCCCGTCCGGCCCGGACGTCCCGGATCATGGGGGCGTCGATCCCGGGGGACCCCCGGAGGAACGGATGAGCCGATGAGCGGTGTCGTGACCGGGCGTGCGGACGGCCCGTGGCGGGAGCGCCTGCGCGCGCTGCGGCACGTCCCGCTGCGGCACGCCGCCGCGCTCCCGGCCGGGGTGCTGCTGCACCTGTCCTTCCCGCCCCGGCTGCTCTGGTGGACGGCGCCGATCGCGTTCGCCCTGCTGTGGTGGGCGCTGCAGCGGACGACCGTGCGCCGCGCCGCGCTGGTCGGCTTCGTGTTCGGGCTGGCGTTCTTCCTGCCGCACCTGGTGTGGATCCAGGACTTCCTCGGCCGCGAGTTCGGGCCCGCCCCGTGGATCGGGCTGTCCGCGCTGATGGCGGTGTTCACCGCGGCGTTCGGCGCGGTCGTCCCGCTGCTGTGCCGCCTGCCCGGGGCGCCGCTGTGGGCGGCCGCGGCGTTCGTGCTGCAGGAGTCGCTGCGCGGCCGGATCCCGCTCAACGGGTTCCCCTGGGGCCGGGTCGCGTTCGGCCAGGTCGAGGGCCCGTACCTGCCGCTGGCCGCGTTCGGCGGCGCCCCGCTGGTGACCTTCGCGGTGGTCGCGACCGGCTTCACGGTGGCCGCGCTGCTCACCCGGCCGAGCGTGCTGCGGGCGGTGCCGGTGCTGGTGCTGGTGGTGGCCGT
The DNA here is from genome assembly GCF_058448985.1 of Pseudonocardia sp. DxW. Lineage (NCBI taxonomy): Bacteria > Bacillati > Actinomycetota > Actinomycetes > Pseudonocardiales > Pseudonocardiaceae > Pseudonocardia > Pseudonocardia sp. DxW. The sequence continues at coordinate 20,173 of NZ_JBZFLK010000005.1, forward strand.
GATCGGGGTGCCCGCGCCGCCGACCGACGCGCAGGACGGCACCCGCACCGTCGCGCTCGTCCAGGGCAACGCGCCGGATCTCGGCCTGGGCCTGCTCGGTGCGCGCGACCTGCTGCGCCGCAACCACCTCGCCGTCACCGCGCAGCTCGCGGACGAGATCCGGGCCGGCACCGTGCCGCGCCCGGACCTGGTGCTGTGGCCGGAGGGCGCCACCGGCACCGACGGCACCGACCCGGCGATCGACCGCGCCGTCGCCGATCTCGGGGTGCCCACCCTGATCGGCGCGATGTACCGGGACGCGGGCGGCACCGAGAACGCCGTCGTCGCCTGGGACCCGCGGACCGGGCCGGGGGAGCGGTACGCCAAGCAGGAGCTCGTCCCGTTCGCCGAGCGGATCCCGCTGCGGCCGATCGCCAGCCTGGTCACCCCGTTCGTCGACGTCCCCGACCTGGTGGCCGGGGACCGGCCGGGCCGGATCGATCTCGCGGACACCCGGCTGGGCGTCGGGATCTGCTACGAGGTCGCCTACGACCGGGTGCTCCGCGAGGCCGCCGCGCAGGGCGCCGAGCTGCTGGTCGTCCCCACCGACAACGCCTGGTACGGCCCCGGCGAGATGACCTACCAGCAGCTCGCGATGGCCCGGCTGCGCGCCGTCGAGCACGGCCGGGCGGCCGTCGTCCCGGCGCTGAGCGGGGTCAGCGCGGTCGTCCGGCCGGACGGCAGCGTCGCCCGCTCCACCGCGATGTACACCCCGGCGACCCTGGTCGAGCAGGTGCCGCTGCGCACCGACATCACCCCGGCCACCCGCTGGGGCGGCGTCGTGGAGGCCCTGTTCGTGGCCGCCGCGGCCGGGGGATGCCTGGCCGGGGCGGTGCGCCACCGCAGGCGCCGGGGCGGCGCGGGCTGAGCCGGGCGCGGGTCGGCGGGCGGGACCGGCCCGGCTGTGGTCGGATCGGACCCGTGCGCAGCGTGCTGGACACCGTCCTCGACCGTGCCGTGGTCCCCGGCTACTCGCGGATCGGGTACCTGCTGCGCCGGCGCGGCTGGACCGGCCCGCGGGCCGATCCGCCGCGCGGCGCGCTGACCGGCCGGACCGCGCTGGTCACCGGTGCGGGCGGCGGGCTCGGCGAGGCCGTCGCGACCGGGCTGGTCCGGCTCGGCGCGACGGTGCACCTGCTGGTGCGCTCGGCGGACAAGGGCCGCGCCGCGCAGGACCGGATCCTGGCCGCCGTCCCCGGCCTGTCCCGGGACCGGTTGCCGGTGCAGATCTGCGACATCGGCGAGCTCGCCCGGGTGCGGTCGTTCGCGACCCGGTTCGCCACCGAGGTCGACGCGCTCGACCTGCTGGTGCACAACGCCGGGCTGCTGCCCGACCGGCGCGGCGAGACCACCGAGGGCAACGAGACCACGCTGGCCGTGCACGTCCTCGGCCCGCTGCTGCTCACCCGGCTGCTGGCCGATCGGCTCGCCGACGGCGCGCAGCGGTCCGGCACCGCCTCCCGGGTGATCGTCATGTCGTCCGGCGGGATGTACGCCCAGCCGCTGCGCACCGACGACCTGCAGTTCGAGCAGGGCAGCTACGGCGGGACGGCCGCCTACGCACGGACCAAGCGGATGCAGGTCGTGATGACCGGGCTGCTCGCCGACGAGCTGGCGCCCCGGCGGATCACGGTGCACGCGCTGCACCCCGGATGGGCCGCGACGCCCGGCGTGACCGGGTCGCTGCCGCTGTTCGGGACGCTGCTCGGGCCGGTGCTGCGCACCCCGGCGCAGGGCGCGGACACCGCGGTGTGGCTGGCCGCGGCGCCGTCGTCGGAGATCGGGACCGGGCGGTTCTGGCACGACCGGGCGGCGCGCCCGGAGCACTACCTGTCGCGGACCCGGGAGAGCGCCGCGGACCGGGAGCGCTTCGCCCGGGAGGTGGACCGGCTCACCGGGTGAGCGGCCCGTCGAGCAGCGCCGCCGCGGTCCGCCGGACGTGCACCAGCACGTCGTCCGGGTCGGACCGGCCGATCGAGCCGTCCGGCAGCAGCGGATGCACCAGGCTCAGCCCGAGCAGCCAGGCCAGCAGCAGCTCGGCCCGCAGCTCGGCGTCGGCGTGGTCGGCGGCGCCGGTCGCGCGGGCCGCGAACGCCGCGGTGAACGCACCGGCCAGCTCCACCCGCACGGCCGCCGCCGCCTCCGAGGTGCCCGCCGAGCGGACCACCGAGCCGAACAGGTCGTGCTCCGGCCCGTTGCCGCCGTCGAAGATCGACCGGATGGTGCGCTCCAGCAGCTCCTCCGGCGGGCCGCCGTGCAGCACCGCCAGCGCGCGTTCCGCGGCGACCCGGGCGAACAGCGCGTCCTTGCTGCCGAAGTAGCGGAACAGCAGCGCCTGGTTGACCCCGGCACGTTCGGCGATCGCCCGGACCGGGGTGCGGTCGTAGCCGTGCTCGGCGAACAGGTCCGCGGCCGCGGCGAGCAGCGCGCGCCGGGTGGCGTCGCCGGAACGCACCGGCGGGGCACCGGAGTCGGCGCTCACGGGCGGGCTCCTCTCCTGCGGGTCACGGTGATCAGGTGAGTGGACGGTAGCGCCCGTCCGGCGGCGCATGGCACTCCCGGTGCCCGGGTACCTGCAGTGCGACACCGCGACCGGTGAGTGCGAGACCCGAACCGAGGAGGACGTGGGACCCATGGCCGCAGGCGAGGAGAACGAGTTGCAGCCGGAGGCGCCGGACCTGGCGTCGGCGTTGCAGCTGGACACCGACGAGGCGCTGACCGGCCCGTCGGACAGCGACCCGCTGGACGCCGGCTACGTGCCGCCGGACCGTCCGTACGGGGTCGAGGACAAGGCGGTGACACCGGCCGGTGAGCGGGCCGGCGAGACGCTCGACGAGCGGCTCGCGAAGGAGGTCCCGGACGAGCTGTCCACGGCGGGGACCGACCGCTCCGGGCGGCTGGTGAACGCGACCGACTCGCCGGCCGGGCAGCCTGCGGTGGACGGCGCGGCGCACGACGTCGGTATCGACGGCGGGGCGGCCGGTGCGGAGGAGGCCGCCGTGCACGAGGCGGACCGCCGGATCGTGCCGGTGGTCGACGAGTCCCCGGCCGGTGACCCGGAGGTCAGCGCCCAGCTGGTGGAGGACGCCGACCGGGCCGACGAGGCCGCCGCGCACGCCGAGTGGGACGCCGACAACCATCCGGGCTGGGCCGACCGCGGCTGACCGGCGCCGGGCGCCGTGCCGGCCCTGCTCGGACAGCGCTGCTCGGACTGCGCTGCTCGGAAAGCAACGCTCAGACAGGGCTGCTCGGACAGGGCTGCTCGGACGGCGACGCTCGGATGGCGCCGCTCAGGGTGCGCCGCTCAGGCCGCGCTGCCGGTGAGCCGGGCGATCGCACCGTCGAGATCGAGGTGATCGTTCTCCTCGCCGAGGTCGACGATCTCCAGCGTCGCCTCCACGAACTGGGCGAGCAGGTCGCGGTCGACCTCGAGGACCGCGGACCCGCCGTCCGAGCGGATCTCGATCTCGACGACGTCGTAGCCGTCGACCCGGCGCGGCGCCATCCGGATGTCGCCGATCCCGGTCGGCGTGGTCAGCCCCTCGATCACCAGGTCGCGGGCGACCAGCCACTCGATCCAGCGGTCGGCGGAGCGGCGCACCGAGAAGGAGATCGCGAACGGGTCGGCCGCCCGGAACGCCCAGCGGCTCACGATCGGGGACGCCTGGCCGTGCAGCACGGTGAAGACGTCCTGCTGGATCGAGTCGCTGGTCATCCTGCTCGCCCTCCGAAAACCGTGCCCCGGACCGCCGTGTGTGCCGCGGTCTCACCAGGAACATCGCCGGGGAGCCCCTCGGCGCTGCACCTCGGGCGAGGATTCACCCGTTCGCGCCATCTGTCGTTCACGTCACGATACGGAAGTGGCACAGCAGGTCCAACGACCGGCTGGGCCGGAGGGGACGGCCCGGGTGGGTCGCCGGATCCGGTGACACCGGGTAGTTCCCGGCGGCGGCACGGCCGCTCCGGTGCGGCGCTCAGCGCCGGGTGACGGCGGTGACCACCCAGATCCCGCCGGGGCCCCGGCGGACGGTCTGCTCCAGGGTGACGGTCGCCCGGGCGGCGGACCGGCCGTCGGCGACGTCGTAGTTGCCCGGGGCCAGCTCGGTCAGCTCGGGACTGCGGTACTCCAGCTCGGCACCGACGTAGGAGATCGCGACCTCCTGCGGGTCGAGCAGCCACGGGTCGCCGCCCCGGTCGGCCTGCTGCTGCATCCGCTGCGCGGTGCCGGCGTCGCCGGCCGGCCACATCGGGACGTCCTGCTCGGCGCGCGGTGCCTGCATCGCCTGCGGCGGCCCGGGGTGCCCGCCGCCGGGCGGCGGCGCGGGCCGCGCGGTGTCCCCGGCCGGTCCGGGCGCGCCGCCGGTGGGCCCGGATCCTGGTCCGGAGCCGGTTGCGGTCCCGGTCCCCGGGGACGGTTCCGGCGGTCCGGACGACGATCCGGACGACGATCCGGAGGTCGGCCCCGGCGACGGCACTGCGGACGGCTGCGGGCCGGGTGCCTGCGGCGCCCCGGGGAGCGCGGCGTTCCCGCACCCGACGAGCAGCACCACCAGCACCAGCAGGGCCAGCCCGACGAACGCGCCGCGCAGCATCACCCGCGGCCCGAACCGGCCCACCCGGATCCCGGCCGGGCGGCCCGGTGCGGCCCCGGCCGGCGTCACCTGCGGGAGGTCCGGTGCGGTCACGCGGGCACCCTACGACCGGGACGGCGCCGGACCGCGGAGGCGACGCCATCCCGTTCCGGTGATCGACGCCCGGCGGACGACCCGGCGGGACGAACGGTGCCGGTTTCCGCCGGAGTGATTAGGGTCGCCGGTGAACGACGGGGAGCGGCCCCGGCACGAGCCCGACGAGGTGCACGAGAATGGCGTCCGGTACCGCGGCGACGGAGAAGTTCATCGCAGCACGCGACTTCCTGCTCACCCATCGCGAGGACTACACCACCGCCTACCGGGACTTCCGCTGGCCGGAGCTCGAGGAGTTCAACTTCGCGCTGGACCACTTCGACGTCGTCGCCGCCGATCCGGAGCGCGGCGCACGGCGCGCGCTCTGGATCGTCGAGCAGGACGGGTCGCAGGCGCACTGGACCTTCGCCGAGCTGTCCGAGCGGTCGAACCGGGTGGCGAACTGGCTGCGCGCCCAGGGCGTCGGCCGCGGCGACCGGATCATCCTGATGCTGGGCAACCAGCTGGAGCTGTGGGAGACGCTGCTCGCGGCGATGAAGCTCGGCGCCGTCGTCATCCCGGCGACGACCCTGCTCACCCCGGCCGACCTGCAGGACCGGGTGGACCGCGGCGCGGCCCGGCACGTCGTCGCGGCCGCGTCGGACACCGCGAAGTTCGACGACGTCACCGGCGACTTCACCCGGATCGCGGTGCGCGGCACCGTCGACGGCTGGCGCGACTACACCGGCGAGGCGTACGCCGCGGACGCCGAGTTCACCCCGGACGGCCGCACCGCGGCGTCCGACACGCTGCTGCTCTACTTCACCTCCGGCACCACGGCGAAGCCGAAGCTGGTGGAGCACACGCACACGTCGTACCCGGTGGGGCACCTGTCGACGATGTTCTGGATCGGGCTGGAGCCCGGCGACGTGCACCTCAACATCTCCTCGCCGGGCTGGGCGAAGCACGCCTGGTCGAACGTCTTCGCGCCGTGGATCGCCGAGGCGACGGTGCTGGTGATGAACTACGCCCGGTTCGACGCCGAGTCGGTGCTGGGCGTGCTCGACTCCTGCGGCGTGACCAGCTTCTGCGCCCCGCCGACGGTGTGGCGGATGCTGATCCAGGCGGACCTGTCGGTGCTGGCGACGCCGCCGGCCAAGGTGGTCGGGGCCGGCGAGCCGCTCAACCCGGAGGTCATCGAGCAGGTCGAGAAGGCGTGGGGGCTGCGGATCCGGGACGGGTTCGGGCAGACCGAGTCGTCGGTGCAGATCGGGAACTCGCCGTCGCAGCCGGTGAAGCCGGGCTCGATGGGCCGGCCGATCCCCGGGTTCGTCGTGGCGCTGGTCGATCCGGCGACCGGCGAGGTCGGCGACGAGGGCGAGATCTGCCTGGACCTGGAGCACCGCCCGACCGGGCTGATGGTCGGCTACGCCGACGACCCGGAGCGCAACGCCGAGGCGATGGCCGGCGGCTTCTACCACACCGGCGACGTCGGGTCCCGGGACGCGGACGGCTACATCACCTACGTCGGCCGCGCCGACGACGTGTTCAAGGCCAGCGACTACCGGATCAGCCCGTTCGAGCTGGAGAGCGTGCTCATCGGGCACCCGGCGGTCGCCGAGGCCGCGGTGGTGCCGTCGCCGGACCCGGTGCGGCTCGCCGTGCCGAAGGCCTACGTCGTGCTCGCCGCCGGGCACGAGCCGACCGAGGCGACCGCCACCGACATCCTGCGGTTCGCCTACGACAACCTGGCGCCCTACAAGCGGATCCGCCGGCTCGAGTTCTTCGAGCTGCCGAAGACGATCTCCGGCAAGATCCGCCGGGTGGAGCTGCGCGGCCGGGAGAGCGAGATCCACTCCGACCCGCAGGCCACGGTCGGGACGGAGTACACGCTCTAGCGGGCCCGGCCGTCAGCCGTCAGCCGTCGGTGTCGTTCGCGTAGTGGCCGGGCCAGTCGCGGTAGGGGATCCGCGTGATCTCCACGATCTCGCCGAGCCGGGACCACTCGTTGCGGCCGAGCCGGGCCAGCGGGGCGAGCCGGCGCACGTCGGGCAGTGTGTGGCCGTGCGCGTCGGTCGTGAACACGTCGTCGTCGATCGCCGCGTTCACCACCCGCCCGATCACGACGGTGGAGTTCCCGAGCTCGATCGCCGAGTGCAGCACGCACTCCAGCGCGACCGGGGACTCCGCCACCCGGCACGGGGTGACGGCGGTGCTCGGCTCGGCGGTCAGCCCGACCGAGGCGAACTCGCTGATCTCGGCCGGGAAGTCGGTGCCGGTGGCGTTGATCTTCTCGAACATCGGCTCGCCGGCGAGGCACACCACGAACTCCCGGGTCTCCGAGACGTTGCGCAGCGAGTCCTTCTTCCCGACCGAGGTGAACTGGACCATCGGCGGATCGACGCAGGAGACCGTGAAGAACGAGTGCGGTGCCAGGTTGTCGACGCCGTCGGCCGAGCGGGTGGACACCCACGCGATCGGGCGGGGGACGACGACGCTGGTCAGCAGCTTGTAGAACGGGCCGGCGCCCAGCTCGTCCGGCGTGTGGTCGGTGCGCATGGGGTGATCCTGCCTGCTCGGTGATCGGCGCGCCGACCTACCGTCACCCGCATGCGCGACGGTGCCCGGGCGGCCGGGCTGATGATCGGGATCCTGGCGGACGCGATGCTCGGCGATCCGCGGCGCGGGCACCCGGTCGCGGCGTTCGGCACGCTCGCGGCCGCGCTGGAGCGGCGGCTGTACCGCGACTCCCGGGCCGCCGGGGTGGTGTACACGACGGTGCTGGTCGGCGGGACGGTCGCCGCCGGCGTGCTGGCCGGCCGGATCGGCGGGCCGGTCACCCGGACTGCAGTCACCGCCGCGTCCACCTGGGCGGTGCTGGGCGGGACGTCCCTGGTCGGCGAGGGCACCGCGCTCGCCGCGGCGCTCGACGCGGGCGACACGGCCGCGGCCCGGACCCGGGTGACCCACCTGTGCGCCCGCGACCCGGAACTGCTCGACGCCGACGGCATGGCCCGGGCCGGCGTCGAGTCGCTGGCCGAGAACACCTCGGACGCGGTGGTCGGCCCGCTCCTCTGGGGCGCCGTCGCGGGCGTGCCCGGGCTGCTCGGCTACCGCGCCGTGAACACCCTCGACGCCATGGTCGGCTACCGGTCGGCACGCTACGAACGGTTCGGCTGGGCGGCGGCCCGGCTCGACGACCTGGCGAACCTCGTCCCGTCCCGGATCACCGCCCTGCTCACCGTCGCGCTCGCCCCGGTCGTCGGAGGATCGCCGTGGGACGCGCTGCGCGCCTGGCGCCGCGACGCCGCCGGCCATCCCAGCCCGAACGCCGGCCCGGTCGAGGCGACCGTCGCCGGCGCGCTGGGCCTGCGGCTGGGCGGGCCGACGACCTACCCGTACGGCACCGAGAACCGGCCCACCCTCGGCGACGGCCACCCGCCGCGCCGGGCCGACCTGGCGCGGGCCGCACGGCTGTCGCGGCTGGTGGCCGCGGCCGCCGGGGGGCTGGCGGTCGGCACAGCCTGCACGGTCGGCGCAGCCCGCAGCGCGGCCGGGTCCCGCGCCGGGGCGTGACGGCACTGCCCGGACCCACCCGCGAGGTGGGCGGACATCGCCCGGGTGCCCGCACCCGGTGGCGGCCTACCGGCGCGCGCCGCTCAGGATCACGCCTGCGAGCAGCGCCGGGACGGCCCACTCGGCGGCGCGGATCGCGGACGCCGGGGTGTCGTCGCGGCCGCCCAGCACGGCGGTGCCCGCGGTGACACCCGCGGCGGCGACGGTCAGCCCGATCCCGACCGCGTCACCGCTCCCGCGACGGGTCGCCAGCTGACCGAGACCCCCGGTCAGGGTCGCGGCGAGCGCGGCCCGCGCGATCGGCGTCCAGGTGGACCAGCCGGCCTGCGCGACCCGCTGCCGGTCGGCGGGCCCGCCGGCGGCGTCGGCCGCGGCGTTCAGGCCGGAGACCCCCATCAGCGAGCCGCCGAACCAGGCGGCGGCGCCGACGTCACGAAGGGCCCGGAATGCGGTCGCGCGGTCTATGTCTCTCCTCGGGGAGCGCCGATGTGTGCGCGCGAGACCCTAGCGCCGGGCCGTCACCGGTCCGCGCGACCCTCGGCGCCCTCGCCGGTCGCCATCGCGGGACCGCCCGAACCGGGACCGTCGGAACCGGGACCGCCCGAACCGGGACCGTCGGAACCGGGACCGCCCGAACCGGGACCGTCCGAGCCGGGACCGTCCGAGCCGTAGCCGTCCCGGCCGGACAGCTGCTCGCGCAGGCTGCCGCGGGTGTCCCGGCCGCCGCGTCGTTGCAGCATCTCCAGCCGGATGAAGATCACCAGCGCGACCAGCGCGACCACGCCGAACGTGAGCCACTGCAGCGCGTAGGAGAAGTTGCTGAACGGCGCCCCGCCGCCGGGCGGTGCGATCGGGATCGGGTTCAGCACCCCGGCCTGGTCCTCGTCGAGGGACACGACGCCCTCGACCGGATCCGTCCCGGTCGCCTCGGCGAGGGCCCGGGAGTCGGCCGCGTAGATCTGCCGGGTGCCGCCGTCGAGCAGCGGCGGCCTGCCCTGCGGGTCGTTCTCGTTGAGCCGCAGCCGCCCCTCGACGCTCACGGTGCCGGTCGGGGCCGGCGCGAACTCGGGCACGACGCCGCCCTCGCCGCCGGCGACCGTGCCCCGGTTGACGACGACCAGCCGCCCGTCGGTGAGCCGCAGCGGCGTCAGCACCTCGTAGGCGGGCGCGCCGTCGACGACCCGGAGCCGGACCAGCGCCTCGGCGTCCTGCTCGTAGGTGCCGGTCAGGTCGACCCGGCGCCAGATGTCGTCCGGCGAGACGGCCTCGCCCGGCGGGACCAGCACGGCGAACGGAACCGCCGGGGTGCCGTCGGCGGCGGCGATGGCGGCGTTCTGCGCCTCCCGTTCGGCCTCGCGATCGAACTGCCACGGCGCGAGCAGCGTGTAGCAGGCCACCACGAACGCACAGACGACGCCGATGAAGGCGAGCCAGCCGGGCCGGAACAGGAAACGCACGCCGTCCAGGGTAGTCGTGCCGCACAGGGATACTGACCGGTGTGGCAGTCGACCTCTCGGGCGCGGTGCTGATCGCCGGGACGACCTCGGACGCGGGCAAGAGCGCCGTCGTCGCCGGCATCTGCCGCTGGCTGCACCGGCGCGGGGTGTCGGTGGCGCCGTTCAAGGCCCAGAACATGAGCAACAACTCGGTGGTCACGCCGGACGGCGGGGAGATCGGACGGGCCCAGGCGATGCAGGCCCACGCCTGCGGGATCGCCCCCGGCGTCGATCTCAATCCGGTGCTGCTGAAGCCGGGCAGCGACCGGACCTCCCAGGTCGTCGTCCGGGGGCGGGCCGACGGGCAGGTGTCCGCACTGTCCTACCGGCACCGCACCGCGGCACTCGCCGAGGTCGTGGCCGACTCGCTGGCCCGGCTGCGGGAGCGCTACGACGTCGTCGTCTGCGAGGGCGCCGGATCCCCCGCGGAGATCAACCTGCGCGCCACCGACCTGGCGAACATGGGCTTCGCCCGGCGCAACGACCTGCCGGTGCTCGTCGTCGGCGACATCGACCGCGGCGGGGTGCTCGCGCACCTGTTCGGCACCCTCGCCGTCCTCGAACCGGCCGACCAGGCGCTGGTCGCCGGATTCGTGATCAACAAGTTCCGCGGGGACGTCCGGCTGCTCGAACCCGGGCTGGAGCAGCTGCGGGCGCTCACCGGGCGTCCCACCCTGGGGGTGCTGCCATTCGCCGACGGTCTGTGGCTGGACGCCGAGGACTCGCTGTCCGCCGTCGCCGACGGGATCCTCGGCCGGCCCGCACCGCCGCGCGGCGGCCAGTGGCTGCGGGTGTCGGTGGTCCGGCTGCCGCGGATCTCCAACGCCACCGACGCCGAGGCGCTGGCCTGCGAGCCGGGCGTCGCCGTCCGGTACGTGACCGAGCCGTCCCGGATCGCCGACACCGACGTCGTCGTGCTGCCCGGGTCGAAGTCCACCGTGTCCGATCTCGGATGGTTGCGGTCGTCCGGGATGGCCGACGCGGTGCTCGCGCACGCCGCCGCCGGACGGCCGGTGCTCGGCATCTGCGGCGGCTACCAGATGCTGGGCGCCGCGATCACCGACCCGCACGGCGTCGAGGCGCCCGCCGGGACCGCCGTCGACGGGCTCGGCCTGCTCGACCTGGAGATCGCCTTCGACCGGGACAAGCACCTGGGCACGCCGTCGTCGACCGCCTGGGGGCATCCGGTCACCGGGTACGAGATCCACCACGGCCGGGTCGTGCGCTCCGGCGATCCCGGCCTGGTCGGCGACGAGGGCTCCGATCGCGGCCACGTGCTCGGCACGCACTGGCACGGGCTCGCCGAGAACGACGGCTTCCGGCGCGCGCTGCTGACCCGGCTGGCCGCCGAGGCGGGCCGGGACGGCTTCCGGGTGGCGGACGACACGTCGTTCGCCGCCGAGCGGACCCGGCAGGCCGATCTGCTGGCCGACCTGGTGGAACGACACCTGGACACGTCGTCACTTGAACATGTGATCCGACACGATGGACCCGCCGACCTCCCGGTGCTGACGTCCGGTCTGGCAGCCTCGGCCGGGTGAGCGCTGCGGTGACGTCCCTCCGGTTCCCGTTCTCCGCCGTCGTCGGGCACGACGACCTGCGGCTGGCGCTGCTGCTCAACGCCGTGCACCCGGGCGTCGGCGGCGTGCTGGTGCGCGGTGAGAAGGGCACCGCGAAGTCGACGGCCGTGCGGGCGCTGGCCGCGCTGCTGCCGGATCTCGACGTCGTCGAGGGCTGCCGGTTCGGCTGCGATCCGGGCGCCCCGGACCCCGGCTGCCCGGACGGCCCGCACCTGCTCGGCGAGCCCAGCGCCCGGCGCCCGGCCCGGCTGGTGGAGCTGCCGGTGGGTGCCACCGAGGACCGCCTCGTCGGGTCGCTCGACCTGGAGCGGGCGCTGTCCGAGGGCAGGCGCGCGTACCAGCCGGGGCTGCTCGCCGACGCGCACCGCGGGGTGCTCTACGTCGACGAGGTCAACCTGCTGCACGACCACCTGGTGGACCTGCTGCTCGACGCGGCCGCGATGGGCCGCGCACACGTCGAGCGGGACGGGGTCTCGGTCGCGCACGCGGCCCGGTTCCTGCTGGTCGGGACGATGAACCCGGAGGAGGGCGAGCTGCGCCCGCAGCTGCTCGACCGGTTCGGTCTGACCGTGGAGGTGCGGGCCTCGCGCGACGTCGACACCCGGGTCGAGGTGACCCGGCGGCGGCTGGCGTTCGAGGACGACCCGGCCGGGTTCGCCGCCCGGTTCGCCGACGCCGAGACCGACACCGCCGCCCGGTTGCGCGCCGCCCGGGAGCGGGTCGCCGCGGTCCGGCTGCCGGACCGGGAGCTGCGCCGGATCGCGTTCGTCTGCGCCCGGTTCGACGTCGACGGGATGCGCGCCGACCTGGTGATCAGCCGGGCGGCCGCGGCGCACGCGGCCTGGGAGGGGCGCACCGCCGTGGTCGAGGACGATGTCCGGGTCGCCGCCCGGCTCGCGCTGCCGCACCGGCGCCGGCGCGACCCGTTCGACGAGCCGGGGATCGACGAGAAGGACCTCGAGGAGGCCCTGCGCGACGCCGAGGACCAGCTCGGCCCCGACGACGACCCGGACCCCGACGGCCCGGACCCCGACGACCCGGACTCCGGCGGCCCGGACGGCGGGTCCGGTCCCGACGGATCCGATCCGCACGACGGATCCGGCTCCGACGGGGAAGGCCCGGACGGAACCGGCCCGGACGGGGCCGGCCCGGACGGGGCCGGATCGCCGGGCGGCTCCGGCCCGCACGACCGGCGCGGCCCGCAGGACGGGCCGGACCGGCCCGGCGCGGACGGCGGCCCGGCCGGGGACGAGCCGAGCCACGACGCAGGCCCCGGCGATCCCGCCGGCACGGACCCGCAGCAGGACCCCGGTCCGGACGGACCGGGGGACACCGACCGGCGGCCGGGCGGCGACGGCGGGCCGGGGAACGCCGTCGTCGTCGGTGCCGCCGCGCGGCTGCGCCGGGCGACGATCCGGAAGTTCGCCGTCCCCGGGCTCGGCGCGGGCGCACCCGGGCGCCGGTCGCGGGCCCGCACCGAGACCGGCCGGGTCGTCCGGCCGACCGACGGGGGCACCACCCGGGCCGCCGACCTGCACCTGCCGGCCACCGTGCTGGCGGCGGCGCCGCATCAGGCGCAGCGCGGCCGCAGCGGCCCCGGGCTGCTCGTGCAGCGGGGTGACCTGCGCCGCGCCGAGCGGGAGGGGCGCGAGGGGAACCTGGTGCTGTTCGTCGTCGACGCGTCCGGGTCGATGGCCGCGCGGAAGCGGATGACCGCCGTCTCCGGGGCCGTCCTCGGTCTGCTCCGGGACGCCTACCAGCGTCGCGACAAGGTCGGGCTGGTCACCTTCCGGGCCCGTGCGGCCGAGCTGACGCTGCCGCCGACGTCGTCGGTCCCGACCGCGCAGCAGCGGCTCGCGACGCTGCGCACCGGCGGCCGGACCCCGCTGGCCGAGGGCATCCTGCGGGCCCGCTCGGTGCTCGCCGCCGAACGCCGCCGCGACCCGCGCCGCCGCCCGCTCGTCGTGCTGCTGACCGACGGCCGCGCCACCGTGCCGGCCCGCCCCGGCGGCGATCCGGTGGCCGACGCCCGCCGCGCGGCCGGCCTGCTGGCCGACGACGGCGTGCACACCGTCGTCGTCGACTGCGAGTCCGGGCACGTCCGGCTCGGGCTGGCCGGGCCGCTCGCCGCGTCCGCCGGTGGCGAGCTGGTGACCCTGGACGAGCTGACCGCCGAGAGCGTGGGGGACCTCGTCCGGTCCGCCCGCGCCGCCTGAGAGGAGGGCCCGCCGTGCCGCAGGGACAGGTGAGCGTCACCCCCGCAGACGGGCTGACCACCCGGCAGCGCCGCAACCGGCCGCTGCTGGTGGTGCACACCGGCGTCATGAAGGGGAAGTCGACGGCCGCGTTCGGGATGGCCCTGCGCGGCTGGAACCAGGGCTGGTCGATCGGGGTCTTCCAGTTCGTGAAGTCGGCGAAGTGGAAGGTCGGCGAGGAGGAGGCGTTCCGCGCGCTCGGCCGGGTGCACGACGAGACCGGGGAGGGCGGCCCCGTCGAGTGGCACAAGATGGGCTCGGGCTGGTCCTGGTCGCGCAAGCAGGGCTCGGAGACCGACCACGCCGAGGACGCCCGCGAGGGCTGGGCCGAGATCCGCCGCCGGCTGCGCGACGAGCGGCACGGCCTCTACGTGCTCGACGAGTTCACCTACCCGCTGAAGTGGGGCTGGATCGACGTCGACGAGGTGGTCGCCGAGCTGACCGACCGCCCAGGGCACCAGCACGTGATCATCACCGGCCGGGACGCGCCGCAGGCACTCGTCGACGCCGCCGACCTGGTGATGGAGACGACGAAGGTCAAGCACCCGATGGACGCCGGCCAGAAGGGGCAGCGGGGGATCGAGTGGTGACCGCGCGCGCCCTGGTGGTCGCGGCGCCGTCGTCGGGGAGCGGGAAGACGACCGTCTCCACCGGCCTGATGGCCGCGCTGCGCCGCCGGGGCACCCGGGTCGCGCCGTTCAAGGTCGGCCCGGACTACATCGATCCCGGCTACCACACGCTGGCGGCCGGACGGCCCGGCCGCAATCTCGACGTCGTGCTGCAGGGCGCGGACCGGCTCGCCCCGCTGGCCCGGCACGGCTCCCGGGACGCTGACGTCGCCGTCGTCGAGGGTGTGATGGGCCTGTTCGACGGCCGCATCCCGGACGGCTCCGGTTCGACGGCGCAGGTCGCCGCCGCGCTGGGCGCGCCGGTCGTGCTGGTGGTGGACGTCCGCGGGCAGTCCCGTTCGCTGGCCGCGCTGCTGCACGGCTTCCGGTCGTTCGACCCGTCGGTCACGGTCGCCGGGGTGATCCTGAACCGGGTCGGCTCGGCGCGGCACGAGGAGGTGCTGCGCGCCGCCGCCGACGAGATCGGGCTGCCGGTGCTCGGCGCGGTGCCGCGGCGGGCCGAGCTCGCCGTGCCCTCCCGGCATCTCGGGCTGGTCACCGCCGCGGAGCACGGTGCCGCCGCGACCGCCGCCGTGGACGCGATGGCCGGGCTGGTCGCGGCGCACGTCGATCTCGACGCGGTGCTCGCCCTCGCCCGGCCGCTGCCCGACGGCCCGCTCTGGGACCCGCACGCCGAGATCGCCGCCGCCCTCGCAGTACGGGACGCCGCCCGGCCGGTGGGTGCGACCCCGGGTGTTGCCCGGCCGGTGGGGGCGGATCCCGGTGCTGTCCCGCCGGTGGGTGGGGTGCCAGGCGCCGCCCAGCCGGTGGCCGCCGATCCGGGGTGCGCGCGGCCGGTGATCGCGGCACCGGGGCCCCGCCGGCCGGTGGTCGCGGTGGCCGGCGGCCCGGCGTTCGGGTTCGGCTACGCCGAGCACGTCGAGCTGCTCGCCGCCGCCGGGGCGCAGGTCGTGGTCGTCGATCCGCTGCGCGACCCGGACCTGCCGGACGGGACGTCCGCGCTCGTGCTGCCCGGCGGCTTCCCCGAGGAGCACGTCGGCGCGCTGGGGGAGAACCGCTCGCTGCGGGCGGCGGTGGCCCGGCTGGCCGGGTCCGGCGCGCCGGTGCACGCCGAGTGCGGCGGGCTGCTCTACCTGTGCCGGGAACTCGACGGCACTCCCATGTGCGGGGTGCTCGACGCCTCGGCCGCGATGACCGACCGGCTCACCCTCGGCTACCGGGACGCGGTGGCGGTGTCGGCGTCGCCGCTGTTCGACGCCGGGGCGCGGGTGGGGGCGCACGAGTTCCACCGCTGCGCGGTCACCCCGCGGGCCGGCGCGGAGCCCGCCTGGGCGTGGCGCGGCGGGGAGTCGGAGGGCCACGTGGCCGGCGGAGTGCACGCCTCCTTCCTGCACACCCATCCCGCGGGCAACCCGGACGCCGTCGCCCGCCTGGTCGCCGGCGCATGATCACCGGTTCTGGAGCGGAACGCCCGCGTGGTGGGGCTCCGGCTCCACAACCGGTGATCACCGTCGGGGTGGGGATGCGGCCGGGGGTGGAGGCCGCTGAGGTGCAGGGGCTGCTGCGCCGGGTGGCGGCGGAGCACGGCCTGGAGCTCGGTCCCGCCGTCGTCGCGACGCTGGACCGGCGGATCGCCGAGCCGGGGCTGCTGCGGGCCGTCGCACCGCGCATCCCGCGCGGTTTCACCGCCGAGCAGCTCGCCCGGGTGCCGGTGCCGACCCCCAGCAACCAGGTCGCCGCCGCCACCGGGACGCCCGCGGTCGCCGAGGCCGCGGCGCTGCTGGCGGCCGGCCCCGGCGCGGTGCTGCTGGTGCCCAAGACCGCGGGCCAGGGGGTGACCGTGGCGGTGGCACGGTCCCCGGCCCCCTGACCACCTCCTGCCTCGAATCCCGCGCCGCCCCTGAACCCCGCGCTCGGGCCCTCGCCCCCGGCGCCGTCTCTCGACCCCGGCGCCGTCTCTCGACCCCGGCGCCGCCACCTGCCCGGCCCTCCGCCCCGGCGCCCGGCTCCCGGCGCCGCGCCTCGCTCCGACAGCCGCACGGGTTCGCTGCGTTCGCACGGGATCGCAGCGTTCGCACGGGATCGGACCTCGTGCGAACGCGCCGACCCCGTGCGAACAGTGCCCGGTGCCCGGTGCCCGGTGCCCGGTGCCCGGTGCCCGGTACCCGGTGCCTGGTGCCCGGTGGTCCGTGCCGTGCGCCGTGCCGCGTGCTCCGTGCCGTGCCCCATCCGCCGTGCCCCATCCGCCGTGCGCCGTGCCGAGTGCTGCGCGCCGCGTGCCGTGTCGCGCGCCGAGTGCTGCGCGCCGCGTGCGCCGTGCCCCGTGCCCGCGCGGCTGCCGGGGCCGGGGCGGGGGGCGGGATTTGGGGGGTCTGGTGTGGGTTTGGCCTCCGCGGGGCCTGCCGAGGGCGTCCGGCTCGTTATCCTCGGCCGCCGCCGCACGGGAGCCGGGGGTTCACCGGTCCGGGCACGCACCGCCCGGCACGAGCACGGGGCACCGGGCACGGGCCGCCGGGGGATGGGCACGGAGCGCCCGGGAGAGGAACGTCGTTGAGCGCGCAGCACGAGCAGTACCTGGTCGGCCTGGACCTGTCCGGCCGGCGCGTCGTCGTGGTCGGCGGGGGGCAGGTCGCCCAGCGCCGGGTCGCCCGGCTGATCGCGGCCGGGGCGCTGGTCGAGGTGGTGTCGCCCGAGGTCACCCCGGCCGTCGAGGGCATGGTGTCAGCCGGTGAGATCACCTGGACCGCCCGCCGCTACGCCGAGGGGGACCTGGCAGGCGCCTGGTACGCGATCGCCGCGACCGACGACGTGGCGGTGAACGGGGCGGTCACCGCGGAGGCGGAGCGGGACCGGGTGTTCTGCGTCCGCGCCGACGACGGCGCCCGCGGCACCGCCGTCACCCCGGCCACCGGCGCGCACGACGGGCTGACCGTCGGCGTGCTGGCCCGGGGCGCGCACCGGCGTTCGGCGGCGGTCCGCACCGCGCTGGTCGAGGCGCTGCAGTCCGGCGTCGTCGACGAGAGCGCGGAGCCGCCGCAGCCGGGCGTCGCGCTGGTCGGCGGCGGCCCCGGCGACCCGGAGCTGATCACCGTCCGCGGGCGGCGGCTGCTGTCCCGGGCCCAGGTCGTGGTCACCGACCGGCTCGGCCCGCGCGACCTGATGGACGAGCTCCCGTCGGACGTCGAGGTCATCGACGCCTCGAAGATCCCGTACGGCCGGGCGATGACCCAGGAGAAGATCAACGAGCTGTTGGTCGAGCATGCCAGGGGCGGGAAGTTCGTGGTGCGGCTCAAGGGCGGCGACCCGTTCGTCTACGGCCGCGGGTTCGAGGAGGTGCAGGCGTGCGCCGCGGCCGGGGTGCCGGTCACCGTCGTCCCGGGCCTCACCAGCGCGTTCGCCGCGCCCGCCGTCGCCGGGACACCGGTGACGCACCGTGGGGTGGCGCACGAGATCGTCGTCGTCTCCGGGCACGTCGCGCCGGAGGACCCGCGCAGCCTCACCGACTGGACGGCGCTCGGCCGGATGGCCGGCACCATCGTGCTGATGATGGCGGTGGAGCGGCTCGGCCGGTTCGCCGAGGTCCTCGTCGAGCACGGCCGCGACCCGTCGACACCGGTGCTGATCGTGCAGGACGGCACTACCCGGATCCAGCGGACCGTGCGGGCGACCCTGGCGACGGCCGCCGAGGTCGCCGCCGCGGAGGAGGTCAGCCCGCCCGCGATCGTGGTGATCGGCCCTGTCGCCGGGCTGGAGGCCCCGGTCGGACCGTGACGCCGGTTACGTGCACAGTGTGCAAACTCTGCGCGGAGCGCAAAGATCGTTGTCGTGGCGCAACGAGGAGAGGGCCTGCGCGACCGCAGGCGGAGTGAGACCCGGCGCGGCATCCATCTCGTGGTGCTGCGGCTGGCCCGGGAGCACGGCCTGGAGAAGGTCACCGTCGAAACGATCGGCGCCGAGGCCGGCATCTCGCCGCGGACGTTCTTCAACTACTTCCCGGGCAAGGAGGCCGCGGCCGTCGAGCTGTCCCTGGCCGAGCTGTCCCCGGACCTGGTGGAGAACTTCGTGGCCGGCCCGCCCGGCCCGCCCCGCGAGGTCCTCGCCGACCTGAGCCGGCTGCTGCTCGACCAGCTCGGCGAGGACCCACCGGACCGCGACGAGGCGAACGAGGTCTTCGCGCTCGCCCGCACCGTCCCCGGTGTCACCGGTGCCCTGATGTCGCTGAGCGAGAACTCCCCCCGCAGGCTCGCCGACGCCGCCGCGCTGCGGATGGGCCCCGACGTCGATCCGCAGCTCCCGGTGCTGATCGCCTCGATGGCGATGGCCGCCGTCCGCACCGGCATGGAGAACTGGGCGCGCTCGGGACGAACGACCTGCGGACCCGCTACGCCGCACCCCGGACGACGTTGCCCGCGCGCTCGGTCGCTACCCGGACCATCCGGCCGGGTTCGCGGCGGCGCTCGGGCTGCCGGTGCCGCGGTTCGTGGTCCTCGCGCCGTCGCCGATGGACGGGGCCGCCAAGCGGTTCGTCGCGTCGATGCCCGCCCCCGGGGGTCTACGACGCGGCCTCGGCCGCCGCGTCACGACGGCTCGCCGGGCCGCTGCGTGCGCCGACGGCCGCGGGTGGTCACGCGTTCTTCGATGCGGCCCCGATCACCCGGACCGGGATCGACGGCTGCCATCTCGACGCGGAGGCACACCGGCGGCTGGCCGGGGCGCTGGGCCCCGGTGGTGCGGGACCTCGCCGCCGGACAGGCGTCACCGTCACCCGTTGTTGACCCCCCGACCGGCTCGTGATGGGCTGACCCGGACGACGGTGCAGGAAGCCGGTGCGAGTCCGGCGCGGTCCCGCCACTGTCACCGGGGAGCGCTCCCCACCCCGCAGCCACTGCCCGGCGAGGGTGGGAAGGCGGGGGAGCGCGTCGATCCGGGAGCCAGGAGACTGGCCGTCGTCGCAGGAGTTCCCACTGTTGAGGGCGCGGACCCTCGAGGAGGACATTGCGATGAGCGTCGACCCGCTCCCTACCCTGGTCGTTCTCGGCACCGAGCCGGCCGGTGAGTCGGCCGGGCACGGGCTGGAGGGCCTGCTCGCGGAGGCCGACACCGTCTTCACGTTCCCCCGCGGGCCGGAGTCGGTGGCCCTGTTCTACGCCGAGGCGTGGCGGGTCGAACGGATCTCGCCGCGCGACGCGGTCGGCCGGATCACCGCCTGGGCCGCGGACCACCCGGCCGGCAACGGGGTGCTGCTGGTGGCGGGCGAGCCCGCCGCCGACGTCGCGCTGGGCGCGGTGCTCGACGGCCTCGCCCGC
Organism: Pseudonocardia sp. DxW; assembly: GCF_058448985.1. Lineage (NCBI taxonomy): Bacteria > Bacillati > Actinomycetota > Actinomycetes > Pseudonocardiales > Pseudonocardiaceae > Pseudonocardia > Pseudonocardia sp. DxW. Next base: position 39,718 of record NZ_JBZFLK010000005.1, read on the forward strand.
ACCGCACCCGGACTCGGGATCCGGGTCGCCGCGGGCACCCGGGTCGCCCCGCCGCACCGGAGCCCGCTGATCGGCTGAGCGCTGGTCGGCTGAGCCCGCTGATCGGCTGGGTCCGGTCCGGCCGGTTCACCCGGCAGGTCGCCAGCTCAGGAGCGGATCGGCGCGGGTCAGCTGTGGATCGGCGGCGTCCAGCGTGCGGGTGCGGCCCGGCCCGGTCAGCGCGGTCTCGAATCGGACGGTGACCCGCCCGTGCCCGGCGCCCTGCACCCAGCCGTGGCCGTGCTCGGGATGATCGACGTCGTCACCGGCCCGCCACGGCCGGTCGTCGCCGGGCGGCTCCCCGGGAGCCGCGGGCCGGTCGACCGGCTCCTCCCCGGGCACCGCCGGGGGCCCTGCCGGCTCCTCGACCGCCACCGGCGTGCCCATCCGCCCGGTCGCAGCTCCGCCCGGGTCGCCCGGGTCCGCCGTGCCCGGTCCCGCGCCGTCCGGGTCCACCGGGGCCGCGCGCCACCCCCGCGCCGAGGGCACCGCGTCGAACAGGGCCAGCGGCGGCTCCTCGCTGAAGCCCGACACCGACACCCCGAGCAGCCGCACCCCACCCTCGCCGAGGGCGGTGTCGGCGAGCCGGCGGGCCACCGCGACCAGCGTGGCGAGGTCCCGGCTGGGGAACGGCGTCGTCTCCGACCGGGTGTGGGTGACGAAGTCGCCGGTGCGCGCCTTGACGGTGACGGTGCGCGCGGCCCGGCCGTCGGCGACCAGCCTGCGGTGCACCGCCACGCAGATCGACTCGACGGCGGCGTGCACCGCGGACATCGCGGTCAGGTCGGTGTCGAAGGTGGTCTCGGCGCTGATCTGCTTCGCCGCCCCGCGCGGTGCGACCGGCCGGTCGTCGATCCCGCGGGCCAGCCGGTGCAGCTCGGTGCCCATCGCCGTGCCCAGCACCCCGGTGACCTCCCGGCCGTCCATCGCGGCGAGCTGGCCGATCGTCTCGATCCCGATCCGGCGCAGCGCCTCGCCGGACACCGGTCCGATGCCCCACAGCGAGCGCACCGGCAGCGGATCGAGCACGGCGCCCTGCTCGGCGTGCGCGACGACCCGTAGCCCGTCCGGCTTCGCCAGCTCGGAGGCGATCTTGGCGATCTGCTTGCCGGAGCCGGCGCCGACCGAGGCGGGCAGCCCGGTCCGCTCCCGGACCGTCGCGCGCAGCCGGGTGCCGAACTCCCGCACGGCGTCCGGGGAGGCGCCGGCCAGCGCCGGCGGCTCGATGAACGCCTCGTCCACCGAGACCGGTTCGAGCACCGGTGAGAACTCGGCGAGCACACCCATCACCTCGTCCGAGATCGCCTTGTACAGCGGGAACCGCGGCGGCAGCACGGTGGCGTGCGGGCAGCGCCGCCGGGCCTGCCCCATCGGCATCGCCGAGCGCGCCCCGAACACCCGCGCCTGGTAGCTGGCGCCCGCGACGACGCCGCGCGGCCCCGCCCCGCCGACCAGTACCGGACGGTCGGCCAGGGTGGGCCGGGTCAGCTGCTCGACGGAGGCGAAGAACGCGTCCATGTCGAGGTGCAGCACCCAGCGCGCTCCGGTCGCGCCCGGCCGGTCCGGCGAGCTCACCCGCCCATGGTGCCCCGGACCACCGACAGGACCGCGTCGCCGTCGGCGACCGTGATCGGCGGCACGTCGGCACCGGCACCCGCGACGGCGCCGGGATGATCCGGGTGCGGGGTATCGACGTCGGCGAGCCACCACGAGCCGGTAGCGTCCGGCCAGTGCAGGACCCGCGCCGGGTCGCCGGGCGCGGACAGGGTGATCGCGTCCATCGGGGCGGACAGGCCGTCGCCGGTGGCCTTGAGCAGGGCCTCCTTGCGGGTCCAGGTGACCAGGAACCCGGCCGGTCCGGGGACGCCCAGCTCGCGTTCGGCGGGGGAGAGGGCGTGCCGGGCCAGCCCGTCCAGCCCGGACAGCTCGCGGTGCTGCTCGACGTCGACGCCGACCGGGCCGGGCCCCAGCGCAACCCCGACCAGCGTGCCGGAGTGGGTCAGCGAGAAGCCGGGGGCGCCGTCGCGGTGCCCGGCGAGCCGCGGCTTGCCGTGCGGCTTCCCGCAGCGGCAGTTGCGGTCCATGTCGATCGACGCCGGATCGGTGCCCAGGTGCTCCGCCAGCACCAGCCGGGCCAGCGCGTGCGCGGCCAGGTAGCGGGCGCGGTCCTCGGCGCGGCGCAGCGCCGCCATCCGCTCCCGCTCGTGCGCGTCGAGCAGGGCCACGAGATCGGGCCGCCCACCGGGATCGGTCGGAGCGGCCCACCACACGGTCACGGTCACGGCGTCCAGCCTCGCACGCGCCGGCTGATCACGGATCGGGAACCCGGACGGTCGCCTGCCGACCGTTCCGGTTCCCGATCCGCGATCACCGCCGGATCAGCCGGAGCGGCGGGCGGCGAAGTCGGTGCGGACGTGCGCGGGCCTCGCGTGCGGTGCCGGGCCGGTGATGCGGGGGGCCGCCGGACCGGTGCCGGCGTCCTCCACCGGGCGGCCGCGGCGGGCCGCGCGGCGCTCGGCGCGGTTGGCCGGCTGCGGCGCCGGGTCGGTGCCGGACGATCGGGACGGGGTGGTGCGCATACGGGCCTCCAACGGATCGGGTCGGGCAGGGTCGGTCGCACGGACCGGGGGCCGGTGACGCACTGCCGGACGCAGGGATGCCGGAGGGACGGCGCAGCATCGGTTCCGGGCCTGCGTGCGTGGGACGTCACGGGCCGGCGGGAGCGCGGACGGTCGTCCGCGGGCCGCTCAGAGGAACCGGATCAGCATGACGGCGACGGTAGGCCGGGCCCGGCCGGCGGTCCACCGGTTTTCCGCAGCTACCGTCGGCCCGGTGGACGCGCATGACACGGACCTGGTGGTGGTCGGCGGCGGCATCGCCGGCGTCTCGGTGGCGTACGAGCTGGCCGCGCACGGCCGCGTCGTGCTGCTCGAGGCGGAGGCGGACATGCCGGTGCACTCCACCGCACGATCCGCGGCGACCTACATCCCCGGGCACGGGTCCGGCCCGTTCCGGGCGCTGATCGACGCGTCCGGGCCGCGGTTCGGCGCGCTGCAGACCGAGCTGGACACGCCGCCGCTGCTGTCCCCGCGCCCGGTGCTGCACCTCGGCGACGACGACGCGGGCGCCGCCGGGATCGCGGCGATGCTCGACGAGCAGCGCGGCGAGCCGCACGCCCCGGTCGAGCTGGACCCGGCCGAGGCGCTGCGGCGGGCACCGGTGCTGCGCCGGGCGCCGCGCGCCGCCGCCTGGACCGCCGGATCGGCCGACATCGACGCGATCGCCCTGCACGACGGCTACCGGCGCGGCCTGCGGGCCCGCGGCGGCACGGTGCTGCGCGGCGCCCGGGTGACCGCGGTGACCCGGGACGGCGCCGGCTGGCGGGTGGCGACGGCGGCCGGGCACCGGGTGCGGGCCGCCGCCGTCGTCGACGCGGCCGGCTCGTGGGCCGACGAGATCGCCGGGCTCGCCGGGGTGCCCCGGGCCGGGCTCACCCCGCTGCGCCGGACGATCGCGGCCTGCCCGGTGCCGGACCCGGCCGCGCTGCGGGTGGCCGGCGCCCCGCTCCCGCTGATCGCGGACGCCGCCGAGCGCTGGTACCTCAAGCCGGAGGCCGACACGGTGCTGGTGTCGCCCGCCGACGAGACCCCGCAGCCGCCGGGCGAGGCCCGGCCCGACGAGCTGGACGTCGCGCGCGGGCTGGACCGGGTCGGCGAGGTCACCACGCTGGGCCTGCGCTCGGTCCGCACGGCCTGGGCGGGGCTGCGGACGTTCGCGCCCGACCGTGCCCCGGTGCTGGGGGAGTGGCCCGGCCATCCCGGGTTCCACTTCGTCGCCGGCCAGGGCGGGTCGGGCATCGAGTCGTCGCCGGCACTGGCCGCACTGGCCGCGTCGGTGATCGTCGGCACCGCGGTCCCGGACGACGTCGCGCTCGACCCGGCTGTGTGCTCGGTCACTCGTCTGGCCTGATGTAAGCGCCTGCTTACGTCACGCTGGCACGATGGGCCCATGGCGCTGACCACCACCGGCTCCGAGCGGCACGATCTGTTCTCGGGCACCTTCTGGCAGAACCCGCACCCCGCCTACGCCGCGCTGCGCGCCGAGGAGCCGGTGCGCAGGCTCGCGCTGCCGGACGGCCCCGTCTGGCTGCTCACTCGCTACCACGACGTGCGCGAGGCGTTCGTCGACGCGCGGCTGTCGAAGGACTGGCGCCACACGCTGCCCGAGGGCCAGCGGGCGGACATGCCGGCCACGCCGACACCGATGATGATCCTGATGGACCCGCCGGACCACACCCGGCTGCGCAAGCTGGTCGGCAGGTCGTTCACCGTCCGCCGGATGAACGAGCTGGAGCCGCGGATCACCGAGATCGCCGACGGCCTGCTCGCCGGCCTGCCCGCCGACGGCCCGGTCGATCTGATGCGCGAGTACGCGTTCCAGATCCCGGTACAGGTGATCTGCGAGCTGCTCGGGGTGCCCGCCGAGGACCGCGACGACTTCTCCGCATGGTCGTCGGTGCTGGTCGACGACTCGCCGGCCGACGACAAGAACGCGGCCATGGGCAAGCTGCACGGCTACCTGTCCGACCTGCTGGAGCGCAAGCGCACCGAACCTGACGACGCGCTGCTGTCGTCGCTGCTGGCAGTGTCCGACGAGGACGGCGACCGGCTCTCCCAGGAGGAGCTCGTCGCGATGGCGATGCTGCTGCTGATCGCCGGGCACGAGACGACGGTCAACCTGATCGGCAACGGCGTGCTCGCCCTGCTCACCAACCCCGACCAGCGGAAGCTACTGGCCGAGGACCCGTCGCTGATCGGCTCGGCGGTCGAGGAGTTCCTGCGCTTCGACTCGCCGGTCTCGCAGGCCCCGATCCGGTTCGCCGCGGAGGACGTCACCTACTCCGGGGTGACCATCCCGGCCGGCGACATGGTCATGCTCGGCCTCGCCGCCGCCAACCGGGACGGCGACTGGGCGGCCGAGCCGGACCGGCTCGACATCACCCGGGACGCCTCCGGCGGGGTGTTCTTCGGGCACGGCATCCACTTCTGCCTCGGTGCCCAGCTGGCCCGCCTGGAGGGCCGGGTCGCGATCGGGCGGCTGTTCGCCGACCGCCCGGAGCTGGCGCTCGCGGTCGGGCTCGACGACCTGACCTACCGGGAGTCGACGCTGGTCCGCGGCCTGACGAGCATGCCGGTCACGATGGGGCCGCGCAGCCGGTAGCGGCTCACGCCGTCCACGCCCCGATCCGGTCGAGCGCCGGGCGCACGATCTCCGGCGGCGCCCCGGACGCCTCGACCGAGGTGCGGGCCATGGCGGCGAGCCGGGCGTCGTCCAGGCCGAACGAGGTGCGCGCCAGCTCGTACTCGGCGAGCAGGCCCGGCCCGAACAGCAGCGGGTCGTCGCCGTTGAGCGTGCAGCGCACGCCGGCGTCGAGCAGCCGGACCAGCGGGTGCCGGTCGAGATCGGGGACGACCTCCAGCATCACGTTCGAGGTCGGGCACATGTCGAGCACGATCCCGTCGGAGGCGAGCCGGTCGAGCAGCGCCGGGTCCTCGACCGAGCGGACGCCGTGGCAGATGCGCTGCGCGCCGAGCGCGCCCAGCACGGACTCCGGCCCGGCCAGCTCGCCGGCGTGCGGCGCGCTGATCAGGCCGGCGTCCCGGGCGATCGCGAACGCCTCGGCGAACGGCTCGGGGCCGAACAGCGACTCGTCGGCGGCGAGCCGTTCGACACGACGCCGCGGCCGGCGAACCGGGCGGCCAGCCGGGCGAGCTCGACGGCCTGCTCCGGCGGCGCGTCCCGCAGGGCCGAGATCATGCCGCGGCGGGCACCGAACCATTCCCCGATCACCGCGCCGAGCACCGCGGCCGGTGCGGCGAGGGTCAGGCCGTCGACGATCGTCGGGAGCCCGGCCGGGAACCGCAGCCGCAGCAACGTCGTCCAGCGGGACGCGCCGAGCACCCGGAACACGTCCTGCTGCGCCTCGCCAGGCGTGGCCAGCCCCGAGGTGGCGGCCACGAACACGGCGAACCCGGCGGCGATCGCGGCGACCACGGTGGAGGTGCCCTCCCGCCCGACCGTGGTCACCAGCAGCGGCCCGAGCGCGATCAGCGGGACGGCGTGCAGCACCGCGGCCAGCCGGTCGAGGCCCGGGTGCACGACGCCCAGCACCGCCACCGCGAGCGCGGCGAGGCCGCCGAGCAGGAACCCGAGCAGGGCGGCGGTGCCGGTGGCGCCGATCGCGCGCAGCAGCAGCGGTCCGGCCGTGGGCCCGCCGAGGAACGCGAGCAGGTCGGTGGCCGTGGGCCAGGCGGGCCCGGCCAGCCCGGTCCGGCCGACGAGGTCCGCGGCGAGCACAGCAGCGCGATCCCGGTCGCGGCGAGCAGCACGCCCCGGCGGTCCCGGCGCGGTGCGACGGTCGTCATGCGGCGGGCTCCTCGGCGGCCGGGTCCGGCCCGTCGAGCAGCGCGGTCAGCTCGTCGACGATCCGGTGGAACTCCGGGGCGCGGGTGGCGCCGGTGCCCCGCGGGCGGGGGAGCCCGATCGTGCGGATCTGCCGGATCCGGCCGGGCCGGCCGGGCATCACGACGACCCGGTCGGCGAGCAGCACGGCCTCGGTGACGTCGTGCGTCACGAGCAGCGTGGTGATCCGCTGCTCGGACCCGATCCGGGCCAGCTCCAGGTTCATCCGCCGGCGGGTGACGGCGTCCAGCGCGCCGAACGGCTCGTCGAGCAGCAGCACGTCGGGTTCCAGGGCGAGTGCCCGGGCGATCGCCACCCGCTGCCGCATGCCGCCGGAGAGCTGGCGCGGCCGCGCGTCGGCGAAGCCGTCGAGGCCGACCAGGCCGAGCAGCGCGTCGACCCGGTCGGTGTCGACCCGGCGCCCGGCGACCTTCCACGGCAGCGCGATGTTCTCCCGGGGCGGTCGCCCAGGGAGCAGCGCGTGCTCCTGGAAGGCGACGCCGAGCCGGTGGCCCGCGATGAGCTCGGACGGGCTCGCGCCCTCGACCGAGACGCTGCCCCGGGTGGGCTGCTCCAGCCCGGCGAGCAGGCGCAGCACGGTGGACTTGCCGCAGCCGGACGGCCCGAGCACGGCGACGAACTCACCGTCGGCGACGTCCAGGTCGAGGTGGTCGAGGGCGCGCACGGTGGTGCCGCGGCCGAGCGGGAAGTCCTTGACGACGCCGTGCAGGGTGATGGCGGGTTCCGGCATGGATCTCCCCGGTACGAAACGGGCGATGAATCGTTCGGTTCAGAACGGTAGGAACGGATGATTGCCACGGTGTTGCTGCCCGGGCGCTCCCGCGTAACCGACGACCGGGCCGCTGGCTACGGTGGGCGCATGGGTCCGTCCGGGGAATCGGAGCGCGAGCGGCTGCTCCGCCTCACTGCGGCGTACGTGGTCGAGCACGGGGTCGGCGGGCTGACCCTGCGCAGGCTCGGCGCGGCCATCGGGTCCAACAACCGCATGCTGCTGTACTACTTCGAGTCCAAGGAGCGGCTGATCGAGCAGGCCCTGCTCACCGCGTCCGGCGCGTTCCCCGAGCTCGCCGGGGCGCTGGACCGGCTGGGCGGCCCCGGCCCGCTGAAGGAGCGGCTCGACGACTGCTGGGCGGGCATCGCCGCCGCCGGGAACCACCCGTTCCACCGGCTGTTCTTCGAGGTGTTCGGCACCGCGCTGCACCAGCCCGGCCGGTTCGACCGCTTCCTCGCCTCGGTCGGTGCCCAGTGGGCGTCACTGGTGGCCGAGCGCCTGCGGGCGGAGGGCGTGCCGGACCCGGAGGCGTCCCGGCTCGGCCGCGAGATCGTCGCGTTGTGGCGGGGCCTGCAGTTCGACCTGCTCTCGACGGGGGACGCGGCCGAGGTGGCGCGGATCCACTCGGCCGCGTCCGCCGCCCTCGCCGAGCGGTGCGCCCGTGCGGGCGTTCACACCGCGGGCTGAACGGGGTTCACGATGTCGAGCACCCGGTGCGGGACGGCGACCGCGGACGTCGTCCAGCCCCAGATCGAGTAGAGCAGCCGGTCCGGGTCGGTGTAGCCGTGCCGGCCGTGGAACACCCGGTAGTTGTCCACGACGGCCATCTCGCCGGCCTCCATCCGGAACCGGGCGCCGGTGTCGCGGGCCGCGACGACGGCGTCCAGCCAGGCCCGGACCATCGGCCAGTGCGCCGCCTCGTCCGGTCCGAGCGCCGGGGCGAGGTAGGGGTGGTGGCGGACCTGCGGCCGTCCGGCCGGGGTGGTGCGCAGGATCGGTGAGCACCCGGCTGCGGGAACCCGGGCTCGGAGTGGTCGACCGGCACGGTCCGGACGAACCGGGCGACATCGTCGGGCAGCAGATCGGCCAGCGCGAGCCCGTCGATCAGGAAGTTGTCCCCGCCGTCACGGGCCGGCCGGGCCTGGAGCAGGAACAGCCGGTCGGGCGCCTCGTCGCCGAAGGCGAACCCGTCGTTGTGCGGCGGCATCGGGACGGTGGTGTCCCGGCTCAGCTGCCGTTTGCGGCCGCGGGCGTCGACCGGCTGGCGCTCCACCACCGCGCCCTCGGTCTCGGCGCGGGCCCTGGTCGCCTCGATCTGCCGTCCGATGCGGACGAGCTCGTCGCCGAGCATGGCGCGACCGCAGTCCATCGCGGCGTCCTCGTCGACGATCCCGGAGACCAGCGCGGCCCCCTCCTGCTCGACGACCTCGCGGGCCTCGGCGGGCGAGGACACCCGTCGGGGGACCAGTGCGGCGGAACCGACATCCATCACGACCGTCTGTTGAACCGAGCGGTTCAACAGACGGTGGGGGCCGTCCGTGACGGGGGTGTTTCGGTTCCCGTACGTCAGTGCAGCGGGGCGCCGGTCTTCTCCCGCACCTCGTCGGCGGTCACGCCGGGGGCGGTCTCGACCAGCGTCAGGCCGTCCGGCGTGACGTCGACGACGGCGAGATCGGTGACGATCTTCGTGACGCAGCCCAGCCCGGTGATCGGCAGGCTGCACCGCTCGACGATCTTGGGTGTGCCGTCCCGGGAGACGTGGTCCATCATCACGATGACGGTGCGGGCGCCGTGCACGAGGTCCATCGCCCCGCCCATGCCCTTGATCATCTTGCCGGGGACGGCCCAGTTGGCGAGATCGCCGTTGGCCGCGACCTCCATCCCGCCGAGCACGGCGACGTCGAGCTTCCCGGCGCGGATCTGGGCGAAGCTGTCCGAGGAGCCGAAGTAGGCGGCGCCGTCGTTGACGGTGACGGTCTCCTTGCCGGCGTTGATCAGGTCCGGATCGACCTCGTCGTCGGTGGGGTAGGGGCCGACGCCGAGGATGCCGTTCTCGGAGTGCAGGATCACCGTGCGGCCGGCCGGGATGTGGCCGGGGACCAGGGTCGGCATGCCGATGCCGAGATTGACGTACGAGCCGTCGGGCAGCTCGTCGGCGACCCGGGCCGCCATCTCGTCGCGGGTGCGCGCCATCAGCCCTGCTCCGTCCCGGTCGTGGTGGAGACGGTCCGGAACTCCACCGGCTTGTCGACGTCCGGCACGTGCACCACGCGCTGCACGTGGATGCCGGGGGTGTGCACGTGATCGGGATCGATCTCGCCGGGCTCGACCAGGTGCTCGACCTGGGCGATGGTGATCCGGCCCGCGGCGGCGGCGTCGGGGTTGAAGTTGCGTGCCGAGCGCCGGTAGACGAGGTTGCCGTGCCGGTCGCCCTTCCAGGCGTGGACCAGCCCGAAGTCGGGGGTGAGGGCGCGCTCGAGGACGTAGGACACGCCGTCGAACTCGCGGACCTCCTTGGTCGGTGACATCACCGCGACCGACCCGTCCGGCGCGTAGCGCCAGGGCAGTCCGCCCTCGGCGACCAGGGTGCCGACCCCGGCGGGGGTGAATAACGCGGGGATCCCGGCGCCGCCGGCGCGCAGCCGTTCGGCGAGGGTGCCCTGCGGGGTCAGCTCCAGCTCCAGCTCGCCGGCCAGGTACTGCCGGGCGAACTCCTTGTTGTTGCCGACGTAGGAGCCGATCGTGCGCCGGATCCGGCCGGCCGCGAGCAGCGTGCCCAGGCCGAACCCGTCGACGCCGAGATTGTTCGAGATCGTCTCCAGGTCCGTCGCGCCCTGCTCCAGCAGCGCCGCGATCAGCACCGTCGGGACCCCGGACATGCCGAACCCGCCGACCGCCAGCGACGCGCCGTCGCCGATGTCGGCGACCGCCTCAGCGGCGGATGCCACCACCTTGTCCATCACGCACCTCCGTCGGGCGCCACGGTACCGCGGTGTTCGATTCACGCACAAACGTTCGCTGTGCGAACACCTACCCGGCGACGGGACCGGAGTGCTCGTCGCCGACCGCGATCGCGCCGTCGGACACCACGTCGGCGTACACCCCCGCGCACGCCCAGATCCCGCCGATCTGCGGGATCTCGATCCGGTTGTGCTTCGCGATCGCCCGCAGCGTGTTCGGGTCCCGGTCCAGGTCGCCCTGGGCGAGCGTGGTCATCACGCAGCGCATGGTGGCGAACGAGTACCGCACCCGGACGCCGCCGATCAGCGACTCCAGGCCCGGCCAGTCGTTCTCGACGAAGCCCGCGTCGGCCCCGCGCAGCACGACGTTCGGCCGGTACCGGCGGGCGTCGAAGGTCGCCTCCGGCGCGAGCTCGCGCAACCGGTCCAGGGTGGACTCGGTGAGCACGTGCAGCGTGGACAGGTCGAAGAAGGTGCCGGGCGCGCCGAACATGGACACGTCGAACCGGCTGACCCGCTCGCCGGTCTCCTCGTGCCGGGCGGTGGTGCCCGCGATCAGCTGCTCGGGGGCCAGCTGGTCGACCGGCAGGCCCTCGATCTCCGGCCACACCTCCTCGAACTGGCTGCCCTCCGGCGGCTCGGCGATCAGCCGCACCTCCCGGTCCAGCGCGGCCGACAGCGCGGTGTCGATCCCGGGATCGTCGGAGCGCAGCATCGACCCGTCCGGGAACCGGATCTCGATCTCGGGCAGCGGCCGGCCGGGTTCGGGATCGGCGGCGAACCGGGCGGAGAAGTCCAGCAGCCCGGACCACAGCCGGGGGACCTTGGCGCTGGCGACGGTGCCCGACTCGACGTCGTACACGGCCAGCGCCCGGTCCCCGAGCAGGCCGCGGGCGGACACGTCCGCCCGGTCGAGGCTCTCGCCGAGCATGGACTTCACCGGGTACCGGTGCAGGGAGACGACGGTCATGGCGGTGTGTCTACCGGTCGCGAACCGGCCCCGCCCAGCACCTCCTCAGCCGAGGAGTGCGGTGCGCAGTCCGTCCGCGGATGCGTACACCGTCGTGGCGCCGGCGGCCTCCAGCTCGCCGGGCTCGGCGTAGCCCCAGCCCGCGCCGACGCAGCGCAGGCCGTGCTCGGCCGCGCCCTCGACGTCGTGCAGGCGGTCGCCGACCATCAGCGGCTCGTCGGCGCCGGTGGGCCCGCCGAGCCGGCGCAGCGCCTCGGCGACGACCGCACCCTTGGTCGGCCGGTCCGCGGTGCGGGTGTCGCCGACGATCTCGGCGAACAGGTCGGTCCAGCCGTGGTGGGCGAGGATCTTGCGCGCCGACGGCTCGGCCTTGCTGGTCGCGAGCGCCATCGTCACGCCGGCGTCGGACAGCGCGCGGAGCAGGTCCTCGATACCGGGGTAGGGGGCGCAGTCCAGGCAGCCGTCCTCGTCGCCGTAGATCCGCCGGTAGATCGGGAGCACCCGGGCGGTGCCCTCGTCGCCCAGGATCGGCGGCAGCGAGCGGTAGAGCGGCGGGCCGAGCAGGTGGGTGCCCAGCGCGGAGTCGGGAACCTCCAGGCCGGCCTCGTCGATGGCCCGGCGCATCGAACCGAGGATGCCGGGGGCGGAGTCGACGAGGGTGCCGTCGAGATCGAGCAGGATGTGGGTCAGCACGTCCCCATTGTGCCCATCCCGTTCGTGCGGCCTCCGTACACTCGTCCGCATGTCGAACAGTCTCTTCGGTCCGCTGTCCGGCACCGCACGCGTCGACACCGTGCTCGACGACGCCGCCTGGATCGCGGCGCTGCTGGAGGTCGAGCTGGCGCTGTCCGCCGTCGCGGCCGAGCAGGGCGCCGTCGACCCGGACGACGCGGACGGCGTCGAGCGGGCGGTCGCGGCCGTCGCCGGGCTCGACCCGGCCGCGCTCGCCGCCGAGTCGGTCGAGGGCGGCAATCCGGTGATCCCGCTGGTGAAGCGGCTGAAGGCGGCCGCGGCCCGGATCCAGCCGGGCGCCGAGCGCGCCGTGCACCCCGGCGCCACCAGCCAGGACGTCCTGGACACCGCCCTGGTGCTGCTCACCCGCCGGGCCGGGCACCGGATCGTCGAGGACCTGACCGCCTGCGCCGACGCCGCCGCCGCACTCGCGGCCGCCCACCGGGACACCCCGTGCGCCGCCCGCACGCTCGGCCAGCAGGCGCTGCCGACCACGTTCGGCCTGGTCGCCGCCACCTGGTGCACCGGGCTGGACCGGGCCCGGGTCCGGCTCGGCGCGCTGCTCGACGCGCTGCCCGTCCAGTTCGGCGGGGCCGCGGGCACCCTCGCCGCGTCGCACCCGCACGGCCCGGCCGTCGCCGACGCGCTCGCCGCCCGGCTCGGGCTCGCCGCGCAGGGCGTCCCGTGGCACACCGAGCGGACCCGGATCGGCGAGCTCGCCGGTGCGCTCGGCGTCGCCGCCGGGGCGTGCGCGAAGCCGGCCACCGACGTCGTGCTGCTGTCCGCCACCGAGCTCGGCGAGGTGTCCGAGGCCGCGCCCGGCGACTCGTCGTCGATGCCGCACAAGCGCAACCCGGCGGCCGCCGTCACCGCGCGCGGATCGGCCCGCCGGGCACCCGGGCTGGTCGCGACCCTGCTGGCGAACGCCGATCACGAGTTCCAGCGGGCCGCCGGTGCCTGGCACGCCGAGTGGGGGACGCTCACCGAGCTGCTGCGGGTCACCGCGGGCGCCGCCGCCCGGCTACGGGTCTGTCTGAGCGGACTGCAGGTGCACCCCGACGCGATGGCCCGCACTCTCGCGCTCGCCGCCGGCGCGCAGGGCGCGGGCAGCGGGCACGCCGCCGAGCTGGTCGACCGGGTGCTCGCCGGGCGGCCCGGATGAGCGAGGAGCGCCGCGAGCAGGTCCGCTCGCTGGCCCGCGGGCTGGCCGTCATCCGGTCCTTCGACGCCGACCATCCACAGCAGACGCTCGCCGACGTCGCCCGGTCCACCGGTCTCACCCGCGCCGCCGCCCGCCGGTTCCTGCTCACCCTGGCCGACGAGGGCTACGTCCGCACCGACGGCAGGCTCTTCGCGCTGACCCCGCGGGTGCTGGAGCTGGGCTGGTCCTACCTGTCCGCGATGGGCCTGCCCGAGGTCGCCGCGCCGCACCTGGAACGGCTGGTCGCGACCGTGCGCGACTCGGCGTCGGTCTCGGTGCTCGACGGCGACCCGGCGACCGGCTACGACGTCGTCTACGTCGCCCGGGTGCCGACCGCCCGGATCATGACGGTCACCATCACGATCGGCACCCGGTTCCCGGCCTGGGCGACGTCGATGGGCCGGGTGCTGCTCGCGGCGCTCCCGGACTCCACACTGGACACCTACCTGGACGGGCTGCGGCCGGAGACGCTCACCGAGCACACGGTCGCCGGCGCCGATGCGCTGCGCGCCGAACTGGACCGGGTGCGCGCGGACCGGCACTGCGTCGTCGACCAGGAGCTGGAGGCCGGGCTGCGGTCGATCGCGGTGCCGGTGCACGACCGTTCCGGACGGGTGACGGCGGCGGCGAACGTGTCCACCCACGCGTCCCGCCGGGACGCCGCCGCGCTGCGCGCCGAGGTGCTGCCGGAGCTGCGGGGCTGCGCGGCCGCGATCGAGCTGGACCTGCGCGCCTCCGGGTGACGCCGGCCGGCCGGGCCGGGGAACATCGGGACGGCGGCGCCGGTTGGCCAGGACGAGGCACGAGCATTACGGAGGCACGGTGAGCGGACGTCTGCACCTGGCGGTCGAACTCGGCGCGGCGGGCCGGCATCCCGGCGGGTGGCGGCTCGCGGGCGACCCGGAACGGCTCTTCGGCGCCGGGCACCACGTGGAGCTGGTCCGCACCGCGGCGCGCGGCGGGCTGGACCTGGTCGCGCTGCCCGACTCGCTGCTCCCGCCGTCCGACGACCCGGCGGCGCTGCCCGGCACCCTCGACGCGGTCGGCATCGCCGCCCGGGTCGCGCCGGTCGTGCCGGGGATCGGGCTGGTGCCGACCGTGACGGTCACCCACACCGAGCCGTTCCACCTGTCGAAGGCGATCGCGACGCTCGACTTCGTCGCGACCGGCCGGGCCGGCTGGCAGCCGGACGTGTCGCGCACCCGCGCCGAGGCCGACCTGTTCGGCCGCACCACCGACCCGCGCGAGCCCGGCTCGCTGTGGCGGGAGGCCGGCGAGGTCGCCGAGGTCGTCGCCCGGCTCTGGGACTCCTGGGAGGACGACGCCGAGATCCGGGACGCCGCCACCGGCCGGTTCGCCGACCGGGCCAAGCTGCACCACATCGACTTCGCCGGTGAGTTCTTCTCGGTGAAGGGGCCCTCGATCACGCCGCGGCCGCCGCAGGGGCACCCGCTGACGGTGCTGCGCGGCGACGAGCCGGCGGCGCTGGCGGTCGCCGCCCGGTACGCCGACGTCGTCCGGGTCACCGCCGACGGCATCGCCGCCGCGGCCGAGGCCCGGGACCGCGTGCGCGCCGCCGTCGCCGACGCGGGCCGCGATCCCGAGCAGGTCGCCGTGCTGCTCGACGTGGAGACGCTGCTCGGGCCCGGCGCCGCGGACCGGCTCGCCGAGCTGGACCGGCTCGCCCCCGCCGGGGCGGACATCGCGCCGTCGACGCTGCGGCACGTGGGCGACCCGGCCGAGCTGGCGGAGCTGCTGCGCGACGCCGCCGAGGAGCGCGCCGCGGACGGGTTCGTGCTGGTCCCGCTGGCGCTGCCCACCGGCATCGACGAGATCGTGGACGGCCTGCTGCCCGCGCTCGGCGACACCTGGGCGCCCGCCCCCTACGACGGCACCCTGCGCGACCGGTTCGGCCTGCCCCGCCCGGCGAACCGGTACACCGCCCCGGTCGCCTGACCGGCAGACTCCGCGGGGTGCGAGAGCTCACCGCGGACCAGAGTCTGCGCGCGCTGCTGGCCCGCCAGCTGCTGCTCGACCGGGCCGAGCTGCCGGTGCCGCGCGCCCTGGAACGGCTGTGCGGCCTGCAGACCCAGCACGCGCCGTCCGGCTACCTGGGCCTGCACGCCCGGCTGGCCCGGTTCGACCGCGGCGAGCTGACCGCGATGCTGCACGACGGCCGGGTCGTGCAGGCGTGGGCGATGCGCTCGACGATCCACATGCTGGCCCGCCGCGATCACGCCCCGTTCACCGCGGCGGTGCGGGCCGAGCAGCGGGCGGGCTGGCTGCGGCTGCGCCGCGAGCTCACCGCCGGCGACATGACCGCGGCCGCGGCCGCGGTGGCCGGGCTGCTCGCCGGCGGGCCGCTGCGACAGGCCGAGATCACCGCCGGGCTCACCGCCCGCGGACTGCCCGCCGCCGCCTTCCCCGGCGTCCAGCAGTGGATCGACCTGGTCCGGGTGCCGCCCGCCGGGACCTGGGACTCGCCGCGGGCGCACGTCTACGGCCTCGCCCCGGCCGGCACCGCGCGCGAGCCCGGCGCTGTGTCCGGCACCGCGTCCGGCGCCGCCCGGACCGGGCTGGCGCGCCGCTACCTGCGCGCGTTCGGCCCGGCGTCGGTACCGGACGTCGCCCGGTTCGCCGGCTGGCCGGTCGGCGTCGCCCGGACCGCACTGGCCGGGACCGAGCTGCGCCGGTTCACCGGCGAGGACGGTGCCGAGCTGGTCGACGTTCCCCGGGCACCGCTGCCCGATCCGCGCATCCCGGCGCCGGTGCGCTTCCTCGGCCCGTTCGACGCCGTGCTGCTGCTCGGGCACGCCGCGCGCGCCCGGATCCTGCCGGCCGCGCACCGCCATCACGTCTTCGCGACGACCCGGCCCCGGTCCGCGCCGACCTTCCTGGTCGACGGCCGGGTCGCCGGCACCTGGGCCCACCGGGACGGGCGGATCGAGACGGTCCCGTTCGCGCCGCTGCGCGCCGCCGACGCCCGCGCGGTGGCCGACGAGGCGGAGCGGCTGGCGGCCTGGCACGCAACCTGACGCCGCCCCGGCCGGAAACCGACGCCGACTGGCAGGATCTTGCTGGACCGGGCGTTCCTGCCGTCCTACTGTCGGTGCATGCTGCGCAGCGTCTCGGTGCTCGTGCTCGACGAGCTCGCCGTCTTCGAGTTCGGCGTGCTCTGCGAGGTGTTCGGGCTGGACCGCTCCGACGACGGCCTGCCCGTCCTCGACTGGGTGGTCTGCGGCCCCGAGGCCGGCCGCCCGGTCACCACCAAGAACGGCTTCACCATCACCCCCGATCGCGGGCTCGACGCGCTGCCCGGCGCCGACCTGGTCTGCGTCGCCGCCACCGCGCTGCGCGAGTTCCCGCCGGCCGCGCTGGACGCGCTGCGCGAGGCCCGCGCCCGCGGCGCCACCATCCTGTCCGTCTGCTCGGGCGTGTTCGTGCTCGGCGCCGCCGGGCTGCTCACCGGCCGGCGCTGCACGGTGCACTG
The DNA here is from genome assembly GCF_058448985.1 of Pseudonocardia sp. DxW. Taxonomy (NCBI): domain Bacteria; kingdom Bacillati; phylum Actinomycetota; class Actinomycetes; order Pseudonocardiales; family Pseudonocardiaceae; genus Pseudonocardia; species Pseudonocardia sp. DxW. The sequence continues at coordinate 56,365 of NZ_JBZFLK010000005.1, forward strand.
GAAGCACGCCGACGAGCTGCGCGCCACCCATCCCGAGGCACTGGTCGAGGACGACGCGCTCTACGTCGACGACGGCGACCTGGTCACCGGCGCCGGCACCGCCGCCGGGATCGACGCATGCCTGCACCTGGTCCGCCGCGAGCTCGGCGGCGCGGTCGCCAACGGCATCGCCCGCCGGATGGTCGTCCCGCCGCAGCGCGAGGGCGGCCAGCGCCAGTTCGTCGAGCTGCCGGTGCCCGAGTGCACCGCGGACTCGCTCGCCCCGCTGCTCGCCTGGCTGCTCGAGCACCTCCACGCCGAGCACACCGTCGCCGCGCTCGCCCGGCGGGCGGCGATGTCCGAGCGGACCTTCGCCCGCCGCTTCGTCGAGGAGACCGGCACCACCCCGCACCGGTGGATCTCCGCGCAGCGGGTGCTGCACGCGCGCACCCTGCTGGAGGAGACCGAGCTCGGGATGGACGCGGTCGCCGCCCGCGCCGGATTCGGCACCGCGGCCCTGCTGCGGCACCACTTCCGGCGGGCGCTGGGCGTCTCACCCGCGGACTACCGGAGCACCTTCCGCTGCAACCGGGCCGTCGAGCCCGCGTGACCGACCGCACAGCCCTTCGCGGGCCTGCGAAACGTGTCCGTATCGCACGATGACGGGATGACCGGACCGGCACCGACGACCACCACCACCCGGGAGCGGATGCGCCGCGCCCCGGTCGAGACCGGCCTGGGGATGGCGCCCGATCCGGCGTCCACCCGGGAGGACGTACGGCTGCGGATCCCGCTGCACGACGGCGTCCTGGACGCCACCGGGCGGGTGCTGCCGCTGCTCCCGGCGCTGCTCGCCGACTCCGGCATCGGCTACCTGGTGTTCTCCACCGGGAAGCTGGCCGCCGGCGCGCCCACCGTGGACCTGCGGCTCGATCTCGCCGGGACGCCCGCACCGCAGGCGGCCTGGCTCACCGCCGAGCTGAGCCTGCTGCACCTCGACGACGAGATCGGCGTCGGCCGCGCCGAGATGCGCGACGACACCGGGGTCCTGGTCGCGCACGCCGTCGTCAGCATGGCGGTCACCGCCGTCCCGGACCGGCCCGGCGGCCTCGCCCGGCCCGGCGGCGCGATCGATCCCGCCGCCGGCGGGGCCCGGGACGGCGGATCCGGTCCCGGCACCGACTTCCGGTCCGCCATCCCGCCGTTCGACCCGCAGCGGCTGCGGCCCGAGCGGCTCGAGTTCGACGGCGCCGACGCGGTGCTCACCCCCGGCCCGTCCACGGTGAACCTCAACGGCACCACGCACGGCGCCGTGCTGAGCGGCTTCGCCGCCGCCGCGCAGGCCGCCCACCTCGGCGACCCCGCGGCCCGCCCGCTGTCGCTGGCCGTCGAGTTCCTCCGCCCGGCGCACGTCGACGTCGCACTGCGGGCGCGCACCACGACCGTCCGCGACGGCAGGCGGTTCTGGGCGATGCGCACCGAGCTGCTGCTGCCCGACGGCCGCGTCGCGGTCCGCGCGACCGGATCCGGACTGCGTCCCGCTGCGTGATCGCCCGGACGGGGGGCGGCTGTTAGCGTCGTCACCAACCGCTCACGGAGGTGCGATCGTGACGTCCGCGCAGGTGCCCACCCCCCGCCCGTACCGGGTCGCGGTGATCGGCTCCGGTCCGTCCGGGCTGTACACGGCCGAGGCCCTGCTGGAGGGGGATCCGGGCGTCCACGTCGACATCATCGACCGGCTGCCCGCGCCGTACGGCCTGGTCCGCTACGGCGTCGCACCGGACCACCTGAAGATGAAGTCGGTGATCCGCGCGCTGGTCACCACCTTCGACGACGCCGACCGGGTCCGCTTCCTCGGCAACGTGCACGTGGGGGAGGGCGGCATCCCCGGCGAGGCGCTGCGCGAGCACTACCACGCCGTCGTGCACGCCACCGGCAGCGCGGTGGACCGCGATCTCGGCGTCCCGGGGGAGGAGCTGACCGGGTCGGTCGGGTCCGGCGCGTTCGTGTCCTGGTACTGCGGTCACCCGGACGCGAGCGGCCCCGGCCCGGCGCTGGACCGGCCCGGCGCGGTGGTGGTCGGCGCCGGGAACGTCGCGATCGACGTCGCCCGGGTGCTCGCCCGCCCGGCCGAGGACCTGGCCGCCACCGACGCGCACGACGCGGTGCTCGACGCGCTGCGCGCCGGTTCGGTCACCGACGTGCACGTGCTCGTCCGGCGCGGCCCGCAGCACGTCCGGTTCACCCCGGCCGAGCTGCGCGCCCTCGCCACGCTCGACGACGTCGAGATCCGGGTGCACGACGACGGCGTGCTCGCCGCGGGCGTCCCGGAACCGGCCGAGCGGCGGATGCGCCAGGTCGTCGAGACCCTGACCGAGTGGGCGGCCGAGCCGCCCGGGCGGGGCGGCCGCCGGCGGCTGCACCTGCGTTTCCTGCGCTCCCCGGTGCGGCTGCTCGGCACCGGCGGCCGGGTCACCGGCGTCGAGGTCGAGCGCAACGAGATCACCGCGGACGACCGGATCCGCGGCACCGGGGAGACCGCGGTGCTCGCCGCGGGGCTGGTGGTGCGCGCGATCGGCTACCGCGGCGAGCGGATCGCCGGCCTGCCGTTCGACGCGGCGACCGGCACCGTGCCGCACGAGGCGGGCCGGGCCGTGCTCGGCGGGGAGCCGCTGCGCGGCAGCTACGTGGCGGGCTGGATCAAGCGCGGCCCGACCGGCGTGATCGGCACGAACAAGGCCGACGGCGCGGAGACCGCGGCGTCGGTGCTGGCGGACCTGCCCGATCTCGGCACGCCGCCCCGGCCGGGTGGCGACGCGGTGCTGGACCGGCTGCGCGACCACGGGATCGAGCCGGTGCTGTGGGACGACTGGCTGCGCCTGGACGCCGCCGAGATCGAGCTGGGTGCCCGGCGCGGCGGCACCGAGCGGGTGAAGATCGCCGACCGGGCACTGATGCTCGACGCGGCCCGGGGGACCGGCGCCCGGTCCTGAGCGTCAGCCGGTGCGCGGGAGCAGCGGCTGGAGCCGCAGGCGCAGCGACCGCTGCAGCAGCGCCGGCCAGGCGTGCACGGCCAGGCCGCCGAGCAGGAGCCACAGCGCGCCCCAGCCGTACCCGGCGGCCGCGGCGGCGACGGTGAGCCCGGCGTGCACCGCGAACCCCGCGGTGTGCGCGACGAGGCTCTCCCGGACGGCCCGGTCGAGGGCGGGGAGGGCGGCCCGGGTCCCGTCGTAGGAGCGCATCCGGGCGACGACGCGGTTCCAGCGGATCCGGTCGAGCAGCCGGTCGAACCGTGCGACGCCGAGCCTGCGGTGCCAGATCCGCTCCGCAGGCGGCACCCGGAACCGGCCGTCGGGGGTGCGCCGGGTGAGCGGCTCGCCCACCAGCGCGCCGAGCAGCAGGGTCCAGGTGGCGGCGACCACGGCGAACACCGGATGGCCGGGCCCGATCGCGATCCAGAACCCGCCGAGCACCGCCGCGACCACGACGGAGCCGCCGACCGCGAGCAGGTCCCGGGCGGTCGCCGAGGGGCCGCCGGGCGGTGCGGCGCTCAGTACGGGTCGACCGCCAGGACGCCGGGGATCGCGAGCATCCGGCTCTCGAACTCGTCGGCCTCGGCGGGCGTCATCGACATGGTGCAGGTGACCGAGCTGTAGGCGACGCCCTCGCGGACGTCGACCGAGAACTCCCGCAGCGGGCGGCCGCAGGTCTGCAGCGCGGTCGCGAGCTGCATGACGCCGTCCATCCCGTCGCCGGTGACGACGGTGTGCCGGCGGGGCATCCGGGCCGCGATGTCCGCGGGGCCACCGGAGGCGGCGGGGAAGCTGAAGGTGGTGGGGCGGTCGGCGGTGATGCTCATGATGGGAGGGCTCCGTGCGTTGCGCGAGTGAGGCTCAGAACGCGAGCCAGGTCTCGACCGTCGTGACAGTGGACGGGAGGGGTGCGCCTGGATGGGGCGCGGCGCGTCGGCGGCCTGGATCAGCCGACGCGCAGTGCTACTGCCGCGGTAAGTCGTGCTGCGGGCAGCGCTGCGGCCGGAGCAAGGATGTGCTCGACGGGGCGCATGACGATCACAGTAGCAAGCGGGTGCGGCCTGCGCCACACCGGCCCGGTGCCGCGGACGGTCAGTCCAGTCCGATCGCGAACGCGGCGTCGGTGTCGGCCCTGGAGTACGAGCGGAACGCGATGTGCGTGTCGGTGCCGATCACCCCGTCGACCCGGCCCAGCTTGCCGGCGATGATGTCGGCGAGCTGCTCGTGCTCGCGGACCTTGACGATCGCGATGAGATCGACGTCCCCGGCGCACGAGTACACCTCGGCGACCCCGTCCAGGTCCGCGATCGCCTGGGCGGTCTCCGGGATCCGGTCGGCAGCGGTGTGCACCAGGACGATCGCGGTGATCACGGGGACTCCCCCTCGGGTCGGGACCGGTGGTCGCGTCCAGGCTAGACGGTGCGGTGCCCGGCGCCGAGGCGACGGCCGTCCGGCCTGGTGCGCCGGTGCCTGCGCGCCCCATACTGCCCCGGTGCAACGGCCGGGCGGCACGGCGTCGTTCATCGGCCGGGAGGCCGAGCTGGCGGCCCTCACCCGGCAGGCGATCGGCGGTGCCGGCGGGCTGACGCTGCTGACCGGCGAGGCCGGATCGGGCAAGACCCGGCTGCTGTCCGAGCTCGGCGACCGGGCGGCTGCGGCCGGGGCGCGGGTGCTCCGCGGCCGGGCGGTCCCCGGCGGCGGCGCCTTCCGGCCGCTGGCCGAGGCGCTGGTGCGCGCCGCGCCGCCCGCACTCGCGGCGGACCGGCGCCTGGCGGCCTTCCGGTCGGTGCTCGCCTGGGTGCTGCCGTCGTGGCCGGCCGGGACGGCGCCGTCGACGCATCTCGTCGATCCGGCCCTGGTGCTGGGCGAGGCGGTCCTGGAGCTGCTCGACGTCGTCCGCGACGGTGGCCGGTGCCTGGTCCTGCTCGACGACCTGCACTGGGCGGACGAGGACACCCTCGCGTTGCTGCAGTACGTCGCGCCGTCGCTGCCCGGCTCCGGGGTGCGGGTCGTCGGCGCCGCCCGCAGCGACGAGCAACGACCGGACGGCCTCACCCGGCTGCTGAACGGCCGGGAGGCCGCCCACGTCGCCGTCCCCCCGATGGGGCGCGCCGAGCTGGCCGGGCTGGCGCGGATGTGCGCGGGCGGGGAGCTGGCCCCGGAGCTCGAGACCTACCTGGTGGACGCGGCGGGCGGGCTGCCGCTGCTCCTCGAGGAGCTCGTCGCGCACCTGCTGGGCAGCGGGGCGCCGGGCGACGGCCCCGGTGGACGGCCCGCCGTGCGGGACCTCGCCGGCACCGTCCCGCCCGGGTTCGCGGAGATCGTGCAGCACCGGACCGCCCTGCTGACCGACGGGCACCGGGAGGTGATCGTCGTCGCGGCGCTGCTCGGGCAGGACGTCCGCTGGGAGCTCCTGCCCGCCGCGACCGGGACCGGGCGTTCGCTCGTCGCCGCCGCGATCCGGGCCGGGGCCGATGGCGGGCTGCTGGCCCTCGATCCGGCCGGGACACCGCGGTGGCGGCACGCGCTCACCCGCGACGCCGTGCTCGCCCGGCTGTCCGCGCCGGAACGGGCCGATCTCGCCGCGACGGTCGCCGACCGGCTGGCCGGCGCCGGGACCGCCGAGCACGAACCCGCCCTGCTCGCCGACCTGCACGCCCGCGCGGGTCGCCCGCACCGCGCCGCCGCGCTGCTGCGCAGGCAGGCCGCCGACCACGTCCGCGCCGGTGCCCTCGCGGCCGGGATCGACGTCCTCGAACGCGCCGTCGTGCTGGCCGCGGGCGATCCCGCCCTGGCCGTCGCGGTCCGGGTCGACCACGTCCGGGCGCTCGCGCTCACCGCCCGGGTCGGCGACGCGCTGGCCGGCGGTGACCAGGAGCTGCGCCGGGCCACCGGGACCGGCCGGTCGGACCTCGCGGCGGCGCTCGCCGACGCCTGCCTCGCCGCGGAGCGGTTCGACGACGCCGAGCGCTACCTGCACGAGATCGCCGACCCGGCCGGTCCGCGCGCCCTCGGCCTGGCGGCGCAGCTCGCACTGGGCCGCGGCGATCCCGGCGCGGCGGCCGGGCTGGCCGACCGCGCCGCCGCCGCGGCCGGGCGGGCCGGCCGGCCGGACCTGCTCTGCACGGCGCTCGAGATCGCGGGTCGCGCCCGGCGCCGCTCCGACCCGCGCCGGGCGGGGGAGGCGCTGCGGGCCGCGCTGCGGACCGCCGAGCAGCACGGGCTCGTCCCGCAGCGGATCCGCGCGCTGTCCGAGCTCGGCGTCGAGGAGCTGTTCGAGGCGGGCGACGGCGCGGCGCTGCGGGAGGCCGAGGCGCTCGCCGTCGAGGCGGGGATGCTCGGCACCGCACTCGGGCTGGAGCTGCAGCAGACGGCGCTGGCCGCGGGCACCGAGGGCATGGTCGGCGCGGCGGCCCGCGCCCGGCGGTGCGCCGACCGGGCGGCCCGGCTGCGCCTGGACGGGGTGCGCGGGCACGCGCTGATGTGGGTGGCCCGGGGCCGGGTCCTCGCGGGCCACCCGGACGAGGCGGGCCCGATCCTCGACGAGGCCCTGCGCTACTCGGTCAGCCCGGTGCACATCCACGCCACCCGCCACCACCTGGCCGGCCTCGACGCCTGGCTGGACGGCGACACGGAGCGCGCGGTCACCGGGCTGGGCCGCGCCGTCGGCGTCCTGCGCGGGGCGCCCGGGGCCAACGCCACCCCGATCTGGGGGGAGTGGGCGCTGCTGACGACGATCGCCGATCCCGCCGACGGCCGGGCCCGCGCGGAGCTCCGGCGCTCCGACGTCGGCGTGCAGGTGATCAACCGGGCGGCCCTGCGGCTGGCCGACGCCGTCGCCGCGCACCACGGCGCAGACGCCGCCGGGGCCGCCCGGCTGCTGTCGCAGGGCCGCGACCTGCTGGTGCGCAGCCCGTTCCACCGGGCCCTGTTCGACTCCTTCCTCTGCACGGCGGACGGCCTCGTCGACCCGATCGCGACCCTGAACGCCGCGCTCGCCTGGCTGGCCGGCACCGGCGAGGTCCGGATGGTCCGCCGGTGCCGGGTGCTGCTGCGTCGCGCCGGGGGAGCGGTGCCCCGGCCCGCCCGCGACAACGGACCGGTCCCGGTGCACCTGCGCGCCCGCGGGGTGACCGGGCGCGAGTTCGAGGTGCTCGGCCTGGTCGCCGAGGGCCTGGACAATCCCGGCATCGCGCGCCGCCTGCACCTGTCGCGGCGCACCGTCGAGACGCACGTCAGCAGGCTGCTCGCCAAGACCGGCGAACCGGGCCGCGGCTCCCTCCCGCACTGGCTCGCGCCCCGGCCCGACTAGATCCGTGAGGCTCCCGGATCCGCGCGGGTGCCCCGACCGCGATCGTCGTGGCCATGACCAGCACATCGAACACCGCGATCTCCGGCCTCGCCGACGTCGGCGACGGCGTCCGCATCCACTACGAGGAGCGCGGCAGCGGCGACACCGTCCTGCTGGTGCACGCCGGCCTCTACGGCGACTGGTTCGCCCCGCTGCTGCGCGAGCCCGCCCTCGACGGCCACCGGATCGTCCGCACCCACCGGTCCGGCTACGGGGCGAGCCCGCGGGTGGACCGGCACCTGACGATCGCCGACCACGCCCGGCACTGCGCCGCCGTGCTCGACCGGCTGGGCGCCGGCCGGTCCTGGATCGTCGGGCACTCCTCGGGCGGCGCCATCGCGCTGCAGACCGCGCTCGACCGGCCGGACCTGGTCGCCGGGCTGATCCTGCTCGAACCGGCACCCAGCCCGTCCGGTCCGGCCGGGGCCGAACTCGGTGAACGGGTCGTCGGGCCGGCGATGGCCGCGCTCGGCGCCGGCGGGCCCGGCGCCGCCGCGAGGATCTTCCTGGACGGCGTCTGCGGTGCGCACTGGGCGCCGCTGCCGGTGCAGCGCAACGGCGACGGCGCCGACGCGCAGCTGCTGGCGGACGCGACCTACTTCTTCGACGACGAGATCCGGGCCGCGATCGAGTGGCACCTCGATCCGGGCGCCGCCGCCGGCCTGGACCGGCCGGTCCTGATCGTGCACGGGGCCCGCAGCCCGGAGCGCACCGGCGCCTACGCCGAGACCGCCGCCCTGCTGCAGGGGATGCTCCCGGACGCGCGCTGCGTCGAGCTCGCCGGTCTCGGTCACGCGATGCCGCTGGAGGACCCGGCCGCGGTCGCCGAGCTCGTCCGCACGACGGTCCGGGGCGGCGCCGGGGCGCACTGACCGGCCGGCGCGGGGCCGCAGTGACCGGCCGGGCGTCAGCCCGCGGCGAGCTCGGTGGACAGCGCCGCCCAGCGGGCCAGCAGATCGGCCCCGGCCCCGGAGTCGATCGCCCGGGCGACCGTCTCCAGCGCGTCGCCGATCGCGGCGGTGAGGTCGTCCCCGATCCCGCGGTGCGCGGCCAGCGCACCCGCCGCGTTGAGCAGCACCGCGTCCCGCACCGGGCCGGTCTTCCCGGCCAGCAGGTCGCGCACCACGGCGGCGTTCACCTCGGGGGTCCCGCCGCGCAGGTCGTCGGCGGTGGCCGGGCGCACGCCGAGATCGGCCGGATCCAGCCGGGCCCGGCGGACCTCGCCGCCGTCGGCGATCCAGACCGAGCTGGACGTCGTGGTGGTCAGCTCGTCGAGGCCGTCGTCGCCGCGGACGACCAGTACCGACTTGCCGCGCCGGGCGAACACCTCGGCCATCGTCGGGGCGTGCACCGGATCGGCGCAGCCGATCAGCCCGGTCGCCGGCTGGGCCGGGTTGGACAGCGGCCCCAGCAGGTTCATCGCGGTCGGCACGCCCAGCTCGCGGCGGACCCCGCCGGCGAAGCGCATCGCCGGGTGGAACGCCTGCGCGAAGCAGAACCCGATGCCCAGCTCGGCGACGCACCGCTCGACGGCGGCCGGGGTCAGCTCGATCGCGACGCCGAGCGTCTCCAGCACGTCCGCCGTGCCGGACCGGGACGACGCGGCCCGCCCACCGTGCTTGACCACCGGCGCACCGGCGGCGGCGACGACGATCGCCGACATCGTCGAGATGTTCACCGTGTGCGCCTGGTCGCCGCCGGTGCCGACGACGTCGAGGGCGCGGCCGGGCACGTCCACCCGCAGTGCGTGCGCCAGCATCGCGTCGGCCATGCCGGAGATCTCGGCGGGGGTCTCGCCCTTCGCGCGCAGCGCCACGAGGAACCCCGCGAGCTGGGCCGGGGTCGCCTCGCCGGCGAACACCTGACCCATCGCCCAGGTGGCCTCCTCGGCGCTGACGTCCCGGCCGCTCACCAGCCGGCCGATCACGGAGGGCCAGGTGGGTGCGCTCACGCGATGTGTCCTTCTACTTCTGTGCGGTCAGGGTTCCGGCGCGGTGCTCGCGCAGGACCTGGGCGACGACCTCGGCGGACTCGATCGGGTCGAGCGGGTGCACCAGCACGGCGTCGGCCTCCGACCAGGTGGCCAGCCACCGGTCGTCGCGGCGCCGGACGGTCAGCACGATCGGGGGACAGTCGACGATCTCGTGCCGCAGCTGCTTGGCGACGCCCATCCCGCCGGTCGGCTGCGCCTCGCCGTCGAGGACCAGCAGGTCCGCCGCGCCGGCGTCGCAGGCCGCGAGCACCTCGGCGATGCCGCTCGCCTCGAGGTAGGTCACCCGGCCGACGTCCGGGGCGGGCCGGCGCCCGACCGCGTTGATGATGCCCTCGCGCACCTCGGGACGGTGGCTGTAGACCAGCACGGTGCTGGTGCCGCCCGCCGTTCCGCCGGTCGCGCCGCCGATCTCTGCCGCTGCTCCGCTCGCCACCCGTCGGATAGTAGACGGTGCGGGCGTTCCGGCCGGGCGGCCGGGCGCCGGGAACCCGGCGGGGGTCGTCGTTCGTTCCACCGTTGCGGCACCGGGCGCGACACTCCTGCCGCCCGGGCCGGCCGAGGATCTGCTGATCACGGGCACCGTTCGCCGATCGTGATGCGCGGATGGGTATCCCGACAAGCCGTAGAAGTTCGGCTCGGGTCATAATGCCCGGCGTGACGACAGCGGCACCCAACATCAGCGCGCGGATCCATTCGCTGAACCGCCCGAACCTGGTCAGTATCGGCACCATCGTCTGGCTCGCCAGCGAGCTGATGTTCTTCGCCGGGCTGTTCGCGATGTACTTCACCGCGCGGGCGCAGAACGACGGACCGTGGCCCCCACCCCCGACGGAGCTCGACGTCCCGTACGCGCTGACGATCACGATCGTCCTCGTCGCGTCGTCGTTCACCTGCCAGTTCGGTGTGTTCGCCGCCGAGCGCGGCGATGTGTTCGGGCTCCGCCGCTGGTACGTCGTGACCCTGCTGATGGGCACCTTCTTCGTCATCGGCCAGTCCTACGAGTACTACGTGCTGGTCACCCACCACGCGACGACGATCTCGTCCAGCGCCTACGGGTCGGTCTTCTTCATGGCGACCGGCTTCCACGGCCTGCACGTCATCGGCGGTCTGGTCGCGTTCGTCTACCTGATCATCCGGACCAAGCTGAGCAAGTTCACCCCGGCACAGGCCACCGCTGCGATCGTCGTGTCCTACTACTGGCACTTCGTCGACGTGGTGTGGATCGCGCTGTTCGCCGTCATCTACTTCATCCGCTAGCCGGCTGACCCCCTGACCGCACCCGCCACGACGTCGAGGTTGGAAGACCCCCAGCGATGACCGAGAATCCCGAGGGCGCTGACAGCGCAGCCCAGAACCCACCACCGGGCGGCCGGCCCGAGCAGAAGGCCGGACGCCGCTCCCGCCCGCACGGCAAGACCCACCGCAGGATCGCGGGTGCTCTGGCCATCGGCCTCAGCCTGGTCACCGTCGGCTTCCTCTACACCGCCCTGGCGCCCCAGCCGCAGGTCGCCGAGGCGCAGCCGGACGCCGCTCTGATCGCGCAGGGCGAGCAGCTCTACAACAACACCTGCATTACCTGCCACGGTGCGAACCTGCAGGGCGAGCAGGACCGCGGGCCGAGCCTGATCGGCGTCGGCGACGCGGCGGTGTACTTCCAGGTCTCGTCGGGCCGGATGCCGATGGCCCGGCAGGAGGCGCAGGCCGCCCGCAAGCACCCGCTGCCGATCTTCGACCCGGACACCGCCGAGGGCCGCGCGAACCTGGAGGCGCTGGGCGCCTACATCCAGGTCAACGGCGGCGGGCCGATCACGCCGGCCGAGCGGGGCGAGGCGCTGCGCGGGGACGACCCGGGCCGCGGCGGCACGCTCTACCGGCTGAACTGCGCGTCCTGCCACAACTTCACCGGTGTCGGCGGCGCGCTGTCGTCCGGCAAGTACGCCCCGGCGCTGGCCCCGGCCAGCGAGTCGCAGATCTACACGGCGATGCAGACCGGTCCGCAGAACATGCCGCGGTTCTCCGACCAGCAGCTCACGCCGGAGGAGAAGCGCGACATCATCGCGTACATCAAGGCGGTCAACGAGACCAACGACCCGGGTGGTTACTCGCTGCTGGGCCTCGGCCCGACGGCGGAGGGCATCTTCGTGTTCGTGTTCGTCATGTCCGGGCTGGTCGGTTTCGCGATCTGGTTGGGGGCGAAGAGTTGAGCAGCGAGGTCAGCACCGGAGCGGACAGGCGTCCGACCCGTGAGGAGCTCGACGAGATGTCGCCCGAGCAGTTGGCCCGGTTGGCCGGCGAGCTCGACGAGGTCGAGGTCGTGCACAACACGCCGGCGTTCCCGATCCCGGGGACGCGGGCGGAGAAGAGGGCCGAGCGGTCGGTCGCCCTGTGGTTCGTGATCTCGGCGCTGTCCGGGCTCGCGTTCGTGGTCGCCTTCATCTGGTGGCCGTGGGAGTACGTGAACGTCGGCGAGCCCGGCTACACGATCTACTCGATGTACACGCCGGTGATCGGAGTCACCTTCGGGTTCTCCATCCTGGCGCTGGGCATCGCGGTGATCCAGGCGGTCAAGCAGCTGTTCCCGCACGAGGTGTCGGTCCAGCAGCGGCACGACGGGCCGTCCGACGAGCTGGACCGCCGGACCGTGATCGCCCAGCTGACCGACGCCGGGAAGGGCACCACCCTCGGGCGGCGGAAGCTGATCATCCGCAGCGCCGGGCTGGCCGCCACGGTTGTCGGGATCGGCACCGGCGTGGTCGCGCTCGGCGGGATCATCCGGAATCCGTGGGCCGAGGGTGACGAGGCCCCGCTGTGGCACACCGGATGGCGCCCGGAGAACGGCGAGACCGTGTACCTGCGCACCGATACCGGTATCCTCAGCGAGATCGCACGCGTGCGGCCCGAGGACATGGAGCCCGGATCGATGATGACCGTCTTCCCGTACCGGGAGAGCGAGCGCGGGAACGAGGAGGAGCTGCTGCACGCTCAGCGCGCCTCGGACGCGCCGGTCATGCTGATCCGCCTCCGCCCCGGCACCGTGGTGAACGCGCGCCCCGGTCAGGAGGACTTCAACTACGGCGACTACTACGCCTGGTCGAAGGTGTGCACGCACGTCGGCTGCCCGACGTCGCTTTACCAGGCCCAGGACAACCGCATCCTGTGCCCCTGCCACCAGTCGCAGTTCCTGGCGACGGAGGACGCCGTGCCCGTCTTCGGGCCGGCCGCCCGCCCGCTGCCCCAGCTGCCGATCACGGTGAACGATGAGGGCTACTTCGTCGCGGTGAGCGACTTCGTCGAGCCCGTCGGACCTGCGTTCTGGGAGAGGCCGAAGACGACATGAGTTCGATCACCACACCGACGTCCTCCCCGGGAGGAGGGTCGTCCAAGGCCGCCGACGCGCTGGACCAGCTCGACCAGCGCTTCCACCCGGCCGCGGGGCTGCGCAAGCAGTTCAACAAGGTCTTCCCGACCCACTGGTCGTTCATGCTCGGTGAGGTCGCGCTCTACAGCTTCATCATCCTGCTGCTGTCGGGCACCTACCTGGCGCTGTTCTTCGATCCCTCGATGGAGGAGATCGTCTACAACGGCCCGTACGACCCGCTGCGCGGCGTGCACATGTCGCGCGCCTACGAGTCGGCGCTGGAGATCTCGTTCGAGGTCCGCGGCGGCCTGTTCATGCGCCAGGTGCACCACTGGGCGGCGTTGCTCTTCGTCGCCTCGATGATCATCCACATGTTCCGGGTGTTCTTCACCGGCGCGTTCCGCAAGCCGCGTGAGACGAACTGGATCATCGGCATCGTCCTGATCCTGCTGGGCACCTTCGAGGGCTTCACCGGCTACTCGCTGCCGGACGACCTGCTCTCCGGGGTCGGCCTGCGGATCGCCTCGGGCATCACGCTGACCGTGCCGGTCATGGGCACATGGGTGCACTGGGCGCTGTTCGGGGGTGAGTTCCCTGGCACGGAGATCATCCCAAGGCTCTACATCATCCACGTGCTCGTGCTGCCCGGGATCATCCTGGCGCTGATCGCGGTGCACCTCGGGCTCGTCTGGTACCAGAAGCACACCCAGTTCCCGGGGCCGGGCCGGACCGAGAAGAACGTCGTCGGCGTGCGGATCATGCCGCAGTTCGCGGCCAAGGGCGGCGCCTTCTTCGCCGTCACCGCCGGTGTGATCTGCCTGGTCAGCGGCCTGTTCCAGATCAACGGCATCTGGCATATCGGCCCGTACGACGCCTCGCACATCTCCGCGGGTTCGCAGCCGGACTTCTACATGTTGTGGTCCGAGGGGATGGCCCGGATCTTCCCGCCGTGGGAGTTCTACCTCTTCGACACGTACACGATCCCGGCCGCGTTCATCCCGACGGCGGGCTTCCTCCCGGTGCTGTTCCTGGTGGCGGCCGCCTATCCGGCGATCGAACGCAGGTTCACCGGGGACGACGCGATCCACAACCTGCTGCAGCGCCCGCGGGACGTCCCGGTCCGCACGGCGCTCGGTGCGATGGCGATCTCGTTCTACCTGTGGCTCGTGATGTGCGGGTTCAACGACTGGATCGCGCTGTTCTTCCACATCTCGCTGAACGCGACGACGTGGGCGGGCCGGCTAGGACTGCTGATCGTGCCGCCGATCGTGTACTGGGTGACCTACCGCTGGTGCCTGGGCCTGCAGAAGTCGGACCGGGCCGTGCTCGAGCACGGCATCGAGACCGGCATCATCAAGCGGCTCCCGCACGGCGAGTTCATCGAGGTGCACCAGCCGCTGGCCGGTGTCGACTCGCACGGGCACCCGATCGAGCTGGAGTACCAGGGCACCTCGGTCCCGAAGCGGATGAACCAGCTGGGCTCGGCGGGCGAGCCGGTCCCCGGTTCGCTGCTCTCGCCGGACCCGGTGGAGGAGACCAGGGCGCTCGCCCAGGCCCGGCACGAGGTGCACGAGCGCGAGCTCGCCGAGCGCGACGAGCGCGCGGCGGCCCGGCGGGAGCTGGAGTCCCGCCGGGAGGAGCTGTCCGGCCGGCCGGACGACGGCGGCCGCCCGCAGCAGCCGGGCGACTGACCCCCGCGCACGACACGCACGACAGGAAGGGCCCCGTCACCGGCGGGGCCCTTCCGCGTGTGATCACCGCGGTGGTGCACGGGACCGCGATCCGCGCGGCCCTGCGCACCACCGCGGCGATCATCGCGGTTCCTCGCCGGTGCGGTGCGCCGCGTCCCTGGCCTGCTCCGCCCAGGACCGCCACGGCCCGCCGCCGTGTGCGGGCTCGGCCCACGGCGGATCGCTGCGCACCAGGCGGGTGCCGCCGTCGGTGAGCCAGCGGTGCAGCAGCCGCACCTCCTCGGCGTGCGCGCCGCGCAGTGGCCCCGGCCCGGGCAGCACGGTCTGCGCGCTCCGCCGCAGCGACTCCACCTCCGGCATCGGCCGCACCCCGCGCGGTGCGTTCCCGGCGGCGGCCAGCCGGCCGTGCCGGACGACGGCGAGCTGCCAGCCGCCCGCACCGTCCGGCCGGGCACCCACCACCTCGTCCAGACGGGCCAGCGCCGCGAGGGTGCCCGCGCGGTCGATCCCGGAGGCCAGGTGGGCCAGCCGGTCCCGGGCGCGGGCCGCGGCCTCGTAGCGCCCCTCGGCGGCCCGGGACACGACATCGGCGGCCAGCGCCCGCAGCGGCGCGTCGTCCCGGCCGGTGACCAGGTCGTGCCAGGCGTCCACCGCGGGCCGGTACTCCTCGGCGGGCTGCAGGCCGGCGCACGGGGCGGCGCACCGGCCCAGCTCGTGCAGCGCGCACGGGGTGGCCGCGGGGTTGCGGGCCGGGATCCGGATCGTGCACCGGCGCAGCGGCACCGCGTCGAGCGCGGCGTCGAGCACGTCGGTCGCGCCGCGCCGCGAGGTGAAGGGGCCGAGCGCACCGGGCCGCGGCGTCGCGACGACCGAGAGCCGCGGGAACGCCTCCGCGGTCGGCGCCACCCACCAGACCCGGCCGGGGTTGCGGGAACGCCGGTTGTAGCGGGGGCGGTGCGCCGCGATCAGCCGCAGCTCCCGCACCGACGCCTCCAGCGCGTGCGCGCAGACGACGGTGTCGACCCGCTCGGCCTGGGCGACCATGTCGCGCACCCGGCGCCGCCGCTCCCCGGCGGTGAAGTACGAGCGGACCCGGCGGTGCAGGTCGCCGCTGGTGCCGACGTAGAGGACCTCGCCGCGACCGTCCCGGAACAGGTACACGCCGGGGGCGGCGGGGACGTCCTTCGCGAGGTGCCTGCGCCGGCGCTGGGCGGTGGTCGGGCGGTGCGGCGCGCGGTCGCGCACCAGCTGGAGCAGCTCCTCGATGCTCTGCACGCCGAGGTTGCCGATCCGCTCCAGCAGGTGGTGCAGCACCTCGACGGTGGCCCGCGCGTCGGTGAGGGCGCGGTGGTCGGGCGTGGTGGCGCAGCCGAAGTGCGCCGCGAGCGCGCCGAGCCGGACGCTCGGGCACTCGGAGTGCGGCAGCACGGCGCGGGCCAGCCGGGCGGTGCACAGCACCGGAGGCGACGGCCACGGGCGCTCCTGGCGTTGGCAGGCGGCCCGCAGGAACCCGGTGTCGAACGGCGCGTTGTGCGCGACCAGGACCGATCCGCGCAGGTGGTCGAGCACGCCGGGCAGCACCGCGCCCAGCGGTGGCGCCCCGGCGAGCATCGCGTCGGTGATCCCGGTGAGCCGGGACACGTCCGGCGGGACGGGAGTGCCCGGCGCCACCAGGGTGGACAGCTCGGCGAGCCGCTCGCCGCCGCGCACCGAGACCAGGCCGACCTCGGTGATCGCATCCGTGCGGTGGCTGCCACCGGTCGTCTCGAGATCGACGACGCAGAACGTGACGTCGCGCAGGGGGGTGCCCAGCTCGTCGAAGGTGAGCTGCGGGGAGCAGGTGGTCACGGCCGGACGGTAGCGCCGGGGTCCGACAGTATGTTCGAGTGCGCCGGTCCCGGTGGCCGCGCGGCAGTATGGTCGACCCCGCGCCGGCGGAGAAAAATCCGATCGGGACGGGCGGAAGCGGCTCCGGCTTGATGTTCCGCGACGATTCTGCGGGCCGGGGCGTCGGTCACCGATCGGGCACGGCCGGCCACCGGCCCGGCGCGGGCGGCGGCGACCCGACACGGTCGGAGATAGCCTTGACCGATGGCGCACAACGACGGAGAGCAACCGGGGCCTGCGGTCCGCGGCGCCCCGTCGGGCCCGGAGCCCGCCGGGGCCCCGTGCGCGGGCCCGGAGCCCCGCGACGCCGCGGCCGCGCCGGACGCTGCTGCCCCCGCGGACGCTGCTGCCCCCGCGGACGCCGAGGACTGGCCGCCGCTGACGGCGCCGCTGCGCTCCCGGCTCGCGGAGATCGCCGGCACCGCCCTCGCCGGGATGCCGGCGGCGGACGTGCCCGGCCCGCTGCGCCGGTTCGCCCGGTTCACCCCGGCGAAGCGGGCCCGGCTCGGCGGCCAGGCGCTGGTCGCCCACCTCGAACAGGATCCGGCGTTCCGGGCGGCCGTGGTCGCCTGGTGGGCCGAGAACCGGGCGGGCGAGCTGGAGCTCCCGCCGGCCGGCGCCCCGGACGACGGCACAGCCACCGGACCGGGCCCGGCGGGATCCGGTGCGGGCTCCGCTGCGGGCGCCGACGGGGACCACCCGCCGCTACCCGCCCCGGTCGACAAGCTGGACGCCGCGGCGGTCGCCCTGCTCACCGGTGATCCGCTGGCCGCCCGGCGGGTCGCCGAGGCCGAGCAGACCGGTGACCTGTCCTCGCTGCGGGCCGAGCGCGACGAGGCCATCGCGAAGGTGGAGAAGGTCACCGCCGAGCTGGAACGCGCGCAGGCCGAGCTGGCTGAGGAGCGCGAGCGGGTCAGGTCGGTGGTGACCGAGCACCAGGCCGAGTACCAGCAGATGCGCCGCCGGGTCAGTGAGCAGGGGGCCCGGCTGCGGGCGGCGCTGGACGCGCGGGCCGAGCTGGAGGCCGAGGTGGCGACGCTGCGCGCGGGCGCCGACGACCGGCTGGCCGCGGCGCGCGCGGACGCCGAGCGGGAACGGGAGCGGGCCGCCGCCGAGCGCAGGCGGGCGGACGCCGCGGCGCGCGAGGTCGCGGCGGCGCGGCAGGCGGCGCGCGAGGCCCGGCGCGGCGACGAGGTGCGCCTCGAGCTGCTGCTCGACACGGTCGGCGGCGCGATCGCCGGGCTCCGCCGCGAGCTCGACGTCGGGGCGGGCGGCCCGCGACCGGCCGATCTCGTCGCGGGCACGGCGGACACCGCCGCCGGCGCGACCGGCGGCCGGGCCGGGCTGCCGGTCGACGGTCTCGCGGCCCTGGACACGCTGCTCGCGATGCCCTCGGTGCACCTGATCGTCGACGGCTACAACGTGAGCAAGACCGGGTACCCGGACCTGCCGCTGGCCGACCAGCGCACCCGCCTGGTCGGGCAGCTCGGCGCGCTGGGCGCGCGGACCGGCGCCGAGATCACCGTGGTGTTCGACGGCGCCGCGGTCAGCGCGGCCCCGCTGCGCGGCGCCCGCGGCGTGCGGGTGCTGTTCAGCGAGGCCGGGGTGATCGCCGACGACGTGATCCGCGATCTGGTCGCCGCCGAGCCGCGGGGCAGGCCGCTGCTCGTCGCGACCTCCGACCAGGAGGTCGTCCGCTCGGTCCGGCGCCGCGGCGCGCACTCGGTGCCCTCCGCGGTGCTGCTGCGCCGGCTCGGCGGCTGACCGGCACGCCCCGCCGGCGACGGGCCCGGGCCGGTCGCGCCGGGCTCAGCCGACATCGCGCTGCCGGGGCGGCACCACCGGCATCGGCAGCATCGGGCGGGCCGGCTGCTGCGCCCGCCCGGCGCCGGCCTCCACCAGCCGCAGGTGCGGGATCAGCCCCTGCTCGGCCAGCACCTGCAGCGCGCGCCGCTCCGGCTCGGAGAACTCCAGCGGCCCGCTCGCCGGGCCGCCTGCGTGCTCGGCCCGGACCGGTGTGCCGGGCAGCTCGCCCGGCACGTCGACGGGCAGGTAGGGGATCGGGCGGTCGATCTCGGGCACATCCATGAGGACCCCGATCACACAGTCGCCACAGGCGGTGTCGCGCACCTGGCAGCGGTCGCAGTCGACGATCATCACGCCTCCTTCTGGGTCGTACCGGTGGGTCGTCGATCGATCACCGCGGACGCTAGGGGAGGGGGCCGACAGAAACGGCCCACCGGACCGCTGCGGGGACCCGGCAGATCTTTTCGTTGCCGATCCGTAACCGGAGACGTTCCCGCTCGTTCACCTGGACAGCACGACCTCCTCACCGGCCGTGTCGACGGATGGTCCCCCGCCACCCGGACGGCCGAGTCGTGGAGCCCACCCCGAGGGCGACACGGCGGACCGGTGCGGAGCGCGGTTCGTCCGCTCCCCGAGAGCCGGACGGCGGCCCGCATCCCCGACGCGTCCCCCCGCGTGCGGCGCCGCCGTCCCGGCCGTCCCCGTCCCGGACCTGCCCGGCCCGGACGTGCCCGGCCCGGGCCTGCCCGTCCCGTGCCGTTCCCGGCCCGGGCACGCGCACCGGCCGTCGGACGCCGTGCGCACCGGCCGCCGACCACCCGGGATACCGTCGCGGACGTGCCCCGCACGCTGCTGGTGACCAACGACTTCCCGCCGCGCACCGGCGGGATCCAGAGCTACCTGCACGATCTCGCCCGCGCGCTGCCGCCCGGTGAGCTCGCCGTCTACGCGCCGGACTGGGCCGGCGCGGCGGAGTTCGACGCCCTCGCCCCGTTCCCGGTGCACCGCCATCCCGGCCCGCTGATGCTCCCCGTGCCGGACGTGGCCCGCCGCGCGGTCCGGCTCGCCCGCGGCCACGGCGCGGAGACGGTGTGGTTCGGCGCCGCCGCCCCGCTCGGCCTGCTCGGGCCGCACCTGCGCAGGCGGGCCGGGATCGGCCGGGTCGTCGCGAGCACGCACGGGCACGAGGTCGGCTGGTCGATGCTTCCCGTGGCCCGGCAGGCGCTGCGCCGGATCGGGACCGACGCCGACGTCGTCACCACCGTCTCCCGCTGGACCCGGGACCGGATCGCCGCCGCGTTCGGGCCGGACGCCGCGCTGGAGCCGCTGCCGCCACCGGTCGACACCGACCGGTTCGCACCCGATCCGGCGGCCCGCGCGGAGATCCGGGCGCGGTACCGGCTGGGTGAGGCGCCGGTCGTCAGCTGCGTGTCCCGGCTGATGCCCCGCAAGGGCCAGGACACCCTGGTCGCCGCGCTGCCGCTGCTGCGCCGCCGGGTCCCCGGCACCCGGCTGCTGCTGGTCGGCGGCGGCCCGTACCGGGACCGGTTGCACCGGCTCGCCGCCCGGCACGGAACGGAGGACGCGGTGGTCTTCACCGGCCGGGTGCCTGCGGCCGATCTCGCCGCGCACCACGCGGCGGGGGACGTGTTCGCGCTGCCCTGCCGGACCCACCTGGGCGGGCTGGACGTCGAGGGGCTGGGCATCGCGCTGCTGGAGGCCGCGGCCGCCGGGCTACCGGTGGTCGCCGGCGACTCCGGCGGCGCCCCGGAGACGGTCGCCGAGGGCGTCACCGGCCACGTCGTGCCGGGCCGGGACCTCGCGGCCCTGGTGGACCGGCTGGCCGGGCTGCTCACCGATCCCGCCCGGGCCCTGGCGATGGGCCGGGCCGGGCGGGACCGGGTGCGGCGGATCTGGGGTGGCCGGGCCGCGGCGGCCCGGCTGCACGCCCATCTGTCCGGACGGACGGCGGCGGATCAGCTCCGCTCGGCGGCCGCCCCGGAGTAGAGGGCCTCGATCTCGCCCGAGTAGGTGTCGACGACGACCTTGCGCTTCACCTTCATGGTCGGCGTCAGCTCGCCGCCGGCCTCGCTGAAGTCGGCGGGCAGGATCCGGAACTTGCGGATCTGCTCGGCCCGCGACACCGCCTGGTTGGCCTCCTCGACCGCGGCGGCGATCTCGCCGCGCAGCTCCGGGTCGTCGACCAGGTCGGACGCGGACCCGCCTGCGCCCTCCGGCTTGCCGTTGCGCTCGCGCCAGCCGGGCAGCGCCTCCGGGTCGATGGTGACCAGCGCCGAGATGAACGGCTTCTGGTCGCCGACCACGATGCACTGGCCGACCAGCGGGTGCGCCCGCAGCCGGTCCTCGAGCACGGCCGGGGCGACGTTCTTGCCGCCCGCGGTGACGATGATCTCCTTCTTCCGGCCGGTGATCGTCAGGAAGCCGGCGTCGTCGAGCTCGCCGATGTCGCCGGAGTGGAACCAGCCGTCGTCCTCCAGGGCCTCCTTCGAGGCGTCCTCGTTGTGCCAGTACCCCTGAAAGACGATGTCGCCGCGCAGCATGACCTCGCCGTCCTCGGCGATCCGGACCGCGCAGCCCGGCACCGGGCGCCCGACCGAGCCGACCCGCTGGGCGTCGAGGGTGTTCAGGGTGATGCCCGCGGTGGTCTCGGTCAGGCCGTAGCCCTCGAGCACCGGCAGCCCGATGCCGCGGAAGAAGTGGCCGAGCCGGGCGCCGAGCGGGGCCGAGCCGGACACGGCGGCGGTGACGTTCCCGCCGACCGCGGCGCGCAGCTTGCCGTAGACGAGCTTGTCGAACAGCGCGTGCTTGGCCTTGAGCACCAGACCGGGGCCGCCGGTGTCGATCGCCTCGGAGTAGGCGATCGCGGTGTCGGCGGCGGCGTCGAAGATCCGGCCCTTGCCGTCGTTGTGCGCCCGCAGCCGCGCGCCGTTGTAGACCTTCTCGAACACCCGCGGCACCGCGAGCAGGAAGGTCGGCTTGAACTCGGCCAGGTCGGGCAGCAGGTTCTTCACGTCCGGGCTGTGCCCGACCACGGTGCGGGTGGTCAGCGCGCCGCACTGGATGACCTTGCCGAACACGTGCGCGAGCGGCAGGAACAGCAGCACCGAACCGCCGTGGGCGAGCAGGTCCGGGATCGTCGAGGCGATCGTGCGGCACTCGCTGAGCAGGTTGCGGTGGGTCAGCTCGCAGCCCTTGGGCCGGCCGGTGGTGCCGGAGGTGTAGATCAGGGTGGCGAGGTCGTCGGCGCGCACCGCGTTGCGGCGCTCGTGCACGACGTCGTCGGCGGTGTCCGAGCCCAGCCCGGTGAGCTGCTCGACCGCGGACGGGCTGTCCGGCGCGGCACCCGAGGGCTCGATCTGCCAGACGTGCCGGAGCTCGGGCACGTCGGCCCGGATCTTCTCGACCGACGCGGTGTGCTCGGCCGTCTCGACGACGATCCCGACCGCGCCGGAGTCGGCGAGGATCCAGGAGATCTGGTCCGGCGAGGACGTCTCGTAGAT
Organism: Pseudonocardia sp. DxW; assembly: GCF_058448985.1. Lineage (NCBI taxonomy): Bacteria > Bacillati > Actinomycetota > Actinomycetes > Pseudonocardiales > Pseudonocardiaceae > Pseudonocardia > Pseudonocardia sp. DxW. The sequence goes on from NZ_JBZFLK010000005.1 coordinate 77,983, forward strand.
CGGCACGGTCACCCCGCCCGCGGCGAGGATCGCGTAGTCGAACAGGGTCCACTCGTAGCGGGTCCGGGACAGCAGACCGATCCGGTCACCGGCCTGGACGCCGGCCGCGATCAGGCCGGCGGCGACCCGGGTGACCTGCTCGGCGAACTCGGCTGCGGTGATGTCGCTCCACACGCCGTCGGCGCCCTTGCGGCGGTAGAGGACGTCCGCGGCATGCTGCGCGGCGTTCTCGAAGACGGCATCGGAGACCGACTCGTCGGCACCCACGGACACCGTGGCGGGGACGCTGTACTCACGCACGGGGATCGACCTCCTGGCGGCCTCGACAGGCAAAATGCGGTCGGCGGCACGCATGCCGACCTGCTGGGACACGAACCTACCGTCAAGTAGGGTCCGAGTACATCGACTCGGGCATAACGGATACGGAACGGACCCGTCCGGCCGTATCGACGGCGGCACGGTACCCCTGTCGGCGGACCGTGGGCAGGGTGGCACGCTGACCGTCGTGCCGAGCGCGTCACCAGTGCAGCCGGGCCGGTCCGTGCCCCCGTCGGTGGACGTCGTCGACGAGACGTTCCTGGCCGTCCCCCGTGAGCGGGTGGCCGCCGAGTTCGCCGACCCGGCCCGCTGGCCGTCCTACTGGCCGGACCTGGAGCCGGAGGTCGCGCACGACCGCGGCCCCGCCGGGATCCGCTGGACCGTCACCGGCGCGCTCACCGGGACCATGGAGGTCTGGTGCGAGGAGGTGCTCGACGGCACCGTCCTGCACTGGTTCCTGCGCGCGTCGGCCGACCGGCCGGACGGCCGGCGCGCGGCTCGCAGCCGCGCCGAGTCCGACCGGCGGCACCGCGCGTTCAAGGCGCACGCGTTCGCGCTGAAGCGCCGGCTGGAGGCCGGGCGCCGGGCCGGCGTCGCACCGGACGGGGGTCGCTGAGTGCGGCTGCACGTCGTCTCCGACGTCCACGGCAACACCCGTGCCCTGGCCCGCGCCGCGGACGGCGCGGACGGCCTGCTCGTGCTCGGCGACCTGCTGGAGTTCGTCGACTACCGGGACCCGGACAACGGCATCATCTCCCGGCTGCTCGGCTCCGGGATCGCCGCCGAGTTCGGCCGGATGCGCCGGATCGGCGCGCCCCGCGCCCAGGTCCAGGGCCTGCTCGAACGGTCCTGGAGCCGGTTCGCCGATCCGGCCGCCGCCGTCGTCGAGGCGGTCACCGCGCAGTACGCCGAGATCTTCGGCGTGCTCGGCGGGCTGGACGTCCCGGTCTGGGCGATCCCCGGCAACGTCGACATGCCCGAGGTGTGGCCGGACGTCGACGGGGTGGTCCGCGCGGACGGCCGGGTGATCGAGATCGGCGGCCGCCGGATCGGTTTCCTCGGCGGGGTGCCGCTCCCGCCCGGCGTCGATCCGCGCCGGAGCGGACCGTGGCAGCCGCACTTCCTGCGGCACGAGGACTGGACCGCCCGGCTCGACGCGCTCGGCCCGGCCGACCTGCTGTGCACGCACGTCCCGCCGGACCTCCCGCTGCTGACCTACGACGTCGTCACCCGGCGGGGCGAGATCGCCAGCCTGCCGCTGGCCGCCCGGATCCGCGGCGAGCAGCCGTCGCACGCACTGTTCGGGCACGTCCACCAGCCGTTGCACCGGCGCACCCGGCTCGGCCGGACGGAGTGCGTCAACGTCGGCCACTTCCGCGCACTCGAGCGGCCCTGCGTGCTGCACCTGTGAGCACGGGATAGCCTCCCGCCATGGCCGACGCGACCACCTCCTCGATCCACATCGACGCCCCACCGGACCAGGTGATGGCGGTGATCGCGGACTTCGCGTCGTACCCGGAGTGGACCGACCAGATCACCGCGGTCGAGATCCTCGACCCGGGCAGCGGCGACCGTGCCTCCCAGGTGCGGTTCTCGATGGACGCCGGCGCGATCAAGGACTCGTACACACTGGACTACACCTGGGCCGACGACGACCTGTCCGTCTGGTGGACGCTGGTCAAGGGCGGCATCCAGCGCGCGCAGGACGGCGCCTACCGGCTGGAGGCGGACGGTTCCGGCACCACGGTCACCTACGAGCTGTCCGTCGAGGTCAACTTCCCGATGATCGGGATGCTCCGGCGCAAGGCCGAGAAGGTGATCATCGACGCCGCCCTGAAGGGACTGAAGCGGCGCGTCGAGAAGGGCTGAGGCCCGCCTCCGCGATCCGCTTCGGCGGGTCAGGCGGAGCCGGTGTCGCAGCGATCGTTACGCTCCGCGGCGTGCGCGTCGTGCTGTTCACCGGCAAGGGCGGGGTCGGCAAGACCACCCTCGCCGCGGCCACTGCCGCGCTGCTCGCCGGGTCCGGCCGGTCCGCGCTGGTGGTCTCGACCGATCCCGCGCACTCGCTGGGCGACGCGCTGGACGCCGAGCTGGGCGCCGATCCCACCCCGGTCGCGGAGAACCTGTGGGCCGCGCACATCGAGGCCCGGCACCTGCTCGAGGGTGCCTGGGGCGAGCTGCAGGGCCACCTGCGCACGATGCTGGCCGGCGCCGGGGTCGACGAGCTGGTGGCCGACGAGCTGACCGTGCTGCCCGGGGTGGAGGACCTGCTCGCGCTGGTCGAGGTGCAGCGGTTCGCCGACTCCGGTGAGTACGACGTGGTGGTCGTCGACTGCGGACCGACCGCGGAGACGCTGCGGCTGCTCACCCTGCCCGAGGCGCTGTCGGGCTACCTGGAGCGCCTGTTCCCGGCGCACCGCAGGGCGGTCCGCGGGCTGGTCGCGAACCTGGCGGGCGCGAAGAACGACGGCGCAGGCTGGGAGCGCACGGTCGCCGCGCTGGGTGCGCTGGCCGATCAGCTCGCCGGGCTGCGCGGGCTGCTCGCCGACCGCTCCCGGACCTCGGTCCGGCTGGTCCTCACCCCGGAGCGGGTGGTCGCCGCGGAGACCCGCCGCACGCTGACCGCGCTCGCCCTGCACGAGCTGCGGGTGGACGCGCTGATGGCGAACCGGGTGATGCCCGGCCCGCCGCCGTCGCTGCGCGGGCCGGCCGCCCGCTGGCTGCGCGAGCGGGCCACCGAGCAGCAGGCGGTGCTGGGCGAGCTGGAGCAGCTCGCCGCGGACGTGCCGGTCACCGCGGTCCGCTACACCGCCGCCGAGCCGACCGGCGTGGGGTCGCTGCGCGAGCTGGCCCGCTCGATCTACGGCGACCGGGACCCGGCCGGGGCGCCCGAGGAGCGCGCGCCGCGGCCGCTGATGGAGCTGCGCCGCACCGCGGGCCAGGGCGTCTCCGCCGACACCGAGTTCGAGCTGGACGTCGCGCTGCCCGGCGCCGAGGACGCCCCGCTGGACCTGGCCCGGGTCGGCGACGACATGGTCGTCGGGATCGGGTTCTCCCGGCGGATGGTGTCGCTGCCGTCGGTGCTGCGGCGCTGCGAGGCCACCGGCGCCCGGCTGGAGGGCACCGGCGCGCACGCCCGGCTGGTGATCACCTTCGTGCCCGATCCGGGCACCTGGATGACCTCGTGACGGCCGGTTCCTGCGGCACCCACGGCGGCTTCCCGGACGACCTGCGGGAGACCGCGCTGCACCTGCTCGAACGGCTGCGGGTCGCGCTGGAGCCGGTCGCCGGCGGCGCGGGCACCGAGCCGGCCCCCGGCGCCGCCGGCTCCTGCACCGCCTGCCCGGTGTGCGCGCTGCTCGCCGTGTTCCGCGGCGAGCGGTCGGAGCTGGCGGAGTCGCTGGCCGGGCACGCGACCGGGCTGCTCGCGGTGCTGGTGGCGGTGCTGGAGCAGGACGGCGCGCCCGCCCGGTCCGGCGGGCCCGGCCGGTCCGGTGAGCACGGCCGGCCCGGCGAGCACAGCCGGTCCGGCGAGTCCGGCCGGCCCGACGAGGGCGGCGCCCCGAACGGCAGGCCCGGCCAGAGCGGCCAGCACGGTCACACCCGCCCCGGGCACGGCCGCCCCGGCACCCGGACCCACGGCGGCCGGTCCGTGCAGCGGATCGTGGTGCACCGGACATGACCCGCGCCCTCACCGTCGGCGTCGACGTGGGAGGGACCAGCGTGCGGGCCGGGGTGGTCGGCGACGACGGCGAGGTCCTGGACACCGTCTCGGCCCCCACCCCCGGCACCGACGACGCGCTGGAGGCGGCCATCGCCGGCGCCGTCGACGAGCTGCGCGGCAGGCACCGGGTGTCCGCGGCCGGGCTCGCGCTGGCCGGGTTCGTCGACGCCGGCCGCGGGCTGGTCCGCTACGCCCCGCACCTGTCCTGGCGGGACGCCCCGGTCGCGCAGCGGATCTCGGAGCGCCTGGGCGGGCTGCCGGTCGTCGTCGAGCACGACGCGAACTCGGCCGCGCTGGCCGAGCGCCGGCACGGGGCCGCCGCGGGCGCGTCCGCCGCGGTGCTGATCGCGCTGGGCACCGGGATCGGCGTGGCGCTGCTGCTCGACGGCGAGCTGTACCGCGGGGCGCACGGCGTCGCACCCGAGTTGGGGCACCTGCGCGTCGTCCCGGACGGCCGGGCCTGCCCGTGCGGCAAGCGCGGCTGCTGGGAGCGCTACTGCAGCGGCACCGCGCTGGCCGCGACCGCGCTGGAGCTGATCTCCGGGCCGCACCCGCCCGGCCCATCGGCGCTGGCCAGGGAGGCCGCGCGGGACCCGGGCCGGATCACCGGAAGGCGGGTCGGCGCGGCGGCCCGGGAGGGCGACCCGATCGGCCGGGCCGCGATGGCCGAGCTGGGGCACTGGCTGGGGGAGGGGCTCTCGCTGGTCGCCGACGTGTTCGATCCGGACCTGGTGGTGATCGCGGGCGGGGTGTCGGCGTCCGCGCCGCAGTTCCTGGACGCGGCCCGCGAGCACTACGCACGGATCGCCACCGGCGCCGGGAACCGGCCGCTGGCCCGGATCCGCACCGCGCAGCTCGGCGCGGCCGCGGCCGTCGTGGGCGCGGCGACGCTGGCCAGGGAGGCCGTCGCCGGCCCGGGGGCCGGCTAGAGCCGGGAGCCGTCGTCGTGCGGGTCCGGGCCGTCGTCGCCCGGCTCGCCGGTCCACAGCCGCAGCACCAGCCAGGTCAGTCCGGCCGCCATCAGCACCAGCCCCAGCGGGAGCGGCCAGCTGCCGCCCGCACCGATCAGTCCCGGCGAGATGCACAGCACCAGGCCCAGCCCGATCAGCCCGCCGCCGACGACGGCGGGCGGGCCCGGCCGCGGCAGCGGCGGCGGCTCGGGCGGGTGGTAGTGGTCGTCGTCCTCGGTCTCGGCCGACGGGCCCGGCCGGTGCACCGGGCGCTCGCCGGGCTGCACCGTGGGCTCGGCCGGCTCGGCGCGCTCGCCGGGCCAGTCGGGCACCGAGCCCTCGTCGCGCCATCCCGCGACGATGGACTCGAAGTCGTCCTCCGGTCGGTCTCCCCGGCCGCGTGCTGGGTCCATGCCCGTCCTTCCCGGCCCCACCGGCGCATGCCGGGCCATCCTGTCACGCCCCGCCGCCGGGCCGCACCGGGCCGGGCAACGCCCGGCCGGGCGCGGGCACGGCCCCGTTGTGGGGAGCACCGAGGGCTCCGTAGGCTGTCGCCGGAAGTCGTAGGGAGGCAGCGCAGGGTGCTGTACTGGTGGTCCAAGTTCGTGCTGCTCGGCCCGCTGATGCGGGTCTTCTGCCGACCCGAGATCGTGGGCGCCGAGAACGTGCCCGAGCGCGGGGGTGCGATCCTCGCCAGCAACCACCTCGCGGTGGCCGACTCGTTCTTCCTGCCGCTGATGCTGCCGCGGCGGGTCACGTTCCTCGCCAAGCGCGAGTACTTCACCGAGCCCGGGATCCGCGGCTGGCTCAAGAAGCAGTTCTTCACCGGCGTCGGCCAGGTCCCGGTGGACCGCTCCGGCGGCTCGGCCGCGCGGGCCGCGATGGACACCGCGGTCCGGCTGCTCGGCGAGGGCAAGCTGCTCGGCATCTACCCCGAGGGCACCCGCTCGCCGGACGGGAAGCTCTACAAGGGCAAGACCGGCGTCGCCCGGATGGCCCTGGAGGGCGGCGTCCCGGTGATCCCGGTGGCGATGGTCGGCACCGACAAGGTCAACCCGATCGGCTCGAAGATGTGGCGGCCGCGCAAGGTCCGCATCGTGATCGGCGAGCCGATCGACTTCTCCCGCTACGAGGGCATGGCCGGCGACCGGTTCATCGAGCGCTCGATGACCGACGAGATCATGTACAACCTGATGGAGCTGTCCGGGCAGACCTACGTCGACCTCTACGCCGCCTCGGTCAAGGAGCGGGCCGCCACCGGCTCGCCGCCCCCCGCGCCGGCCCGGCCCGCCCCCCGTCGTCCGGACGCGAACGTGCCCGACTCCCGCGCCAGCTGAGCGGCCGGGTACACAGGTCCCACCATGCGCTTCTTCTACGACTGCGAGTTCATCGAGGACGGCACCACGATCGACCTGGTGTCGATCGGCGTCGTCGGCGAGGACGGCCGCGAGTTCTACGCCGTGTCCACCGAGTTCGACCCGGACCGCGCCGGCAGGTGGGTCCGCGCGAACGTGCTGCCCAAGCTCCCCTCGCCGGCCGACCGGGCGTGGATGTCGCGGGCCCGGATCCGCGACGAGCTGCTGGAGTTCTGCACCTCCGCGCCGGGCGACGTCGAGCTGTGGGCCTGGATCGCCGCCTACGACCACGTTGCGCTCTGCCAGCTGTGGGGCGCGATGCCCGCGCTGCCCCGGCCGATGCCCCGGTTCACCCGGGAGCTGCGCCAGCGCTGGGAGGACGCGGGCCGCCCCACGCTGCCCCCGCCGCCGCGGGACGCGCACGACGCGCTCGCCGACGCCCGGCACAACCTGCGCCGCTGGGAGGTCATCGCCGAGGCGCTCGGCACGGGGGCCGGGGCGCCGGCACCGATCGCACGGGCCTAGTCTGGGTGTCGTGAACTGGTCCGTCGACGCGCCGATCGACGTCCTCCCGGAGCTGCCGCCGCTGCCCGCGGACCTGCGCTCCGCGCTGGACGACGCCCTCTCCCGCCCCGCCCAGCAGCAGCCCGAGTGGCCCGAGCCGTCGCGGGTGGGTGACGTCCGGAAGGTGCTCGAGTCGGTCCCGCCGGTCGTGCTCCCGCCGGAGGTCGACCGGCTGCAGTCGCGGCTCGCCGACGTCGCCAACGGCGAGGCGTTCCTGCTGCAGGGCGGCGACTGCGCGGAGACCTTCGTCGACAACACCGAGCCGCACATCCGGGCGACCATCCGGACGCTGCTGCAGATGGCCGTCGTCCTCACCTACGGCGCGTCGATGCCGGTGGTCAAGGTCGGCCGGATCGCCGGCCAGTACGCCAAGCCGCGCAGCTCCCCGGTCGACTCGGCCGGGCTGCCGTCCTACCGGGGCGACATCGTCAACGGGCTCGCGCCGGACCCGGCCGGCCGCATCCCGGACCCGTCCCGGATGATCCGCGCCTACGCCAACGCCTCGGCCGCGATGAACCTGGTCCGCGGGCTCACCGCGACCGGCATGGCGGACCTGACTAAGGTGCACGACTGGAACAAGGACTTCGTCCGCACCTCCGCCGCGGGCGTCCGCTACGAGGCGGTCGCCGCCGAGATCGACCGCGCCGTCCGCTTCATGGACGCCTGCGGCGTGCGCGACCACAACCTGCACCAGGTCGAGTTCTACGCCAGCCACGAGGCGCTGCTGCTCGACTACGAGCGGGCGATGCTGCGGCTGGACCTGGAGCGGGACCAGACCGGCGGGGAAGCCCCGAAGCTCTACGACCTGTCCACCCATTTCCTCTGGATCGGCGAGCGCACCCGCCAGCTCGACGGCGCGCACGTCGCGTTCGCGGAGCTGCTGGCGAACCCGATCGGCATGAAGATCGGCCCGTCGACGACGCCCGACCAGGCTGTCGAGTACGTCGAGCGGCTGGACCCGCTGAACCGGCCCGGCCGGCTGTCGCTGATCTCGCGGATGGGCAACGACAAGGTCCGCGACGTGCTGCCGGCGATCGTCGAGAAGGTCACCGCGTCCGGGCACAAGGTCATCTGGCAGTGCGACCCGATGCACGGCAACACGCACGAGGCGTCCACCGGCTACAAGACCCGGCACTTCGACCGGATCGTCGACGAGGTGCAGGGCTTCTTCGAGGTGCACCGCTCGCTCGGCACCCACCCGGGCGGCATCCACGTCGAGGTGACCGGCGAGGACGTCACCGAGTGCCTGGGCGGCGCGCAGCGGATCTCCGACACCGACCTGGCCGGCCGCTACGAGACGGCGTGCGATCCGCGGCTCAACACCCAGCAGAGCCTGGAGCTGGCCTTCCTGGTCGCGGAGATGCTGCGCGGCTGAGTAGTCCTACCGGGCAGCGTGTCCGCTTCGTCCGGCTACTGTCGCCCGCGTGACGACCTTCCACATCGTTCTCCTGGGCATCGCGGGGATCATGGGTTACCTCGCGTACCAGCGGTTCCTGCTCGCCCGGGAGAACCACGAGCGGTGGACCCGCGGCCTCGGGGCCGCCGAGGTCGGTCTCGCCGATCTGGTCGAGATGGCCGGGGCCGCGTCGGCCCAGGTGGGCCCCGGGGCGTTCCGCCAGGTCGTCACGCTCACCGGAGTCGCCGAGGGGGAGACCCGCGCCGCCCCGCTCAGCGGCGCGGACTGCCTGTGGTTCCGGGAGCGGACGCTGCGCCGCTACCGCGGTGACAAGGGCACCGAGACCGAGGTCGTCGGCGACCGCCGCGGCGGCACCCGGTTCACCCTGCGCGACGGCGACGCCGTCGTCACCGTCGACCCGGTCGACGCCCGGGTGGACCTCCCGATCGCCGAGCGCCGCGAGGACGGCCCGGACCCGGACGAGGGGATCGACCTGGGCCTGCTGCGGATCGGCTCGGGAACCCAGGGCTACGAGCGCACCGAGTGGCGGATCGAGCCGGGCGAGCGGATCACCGTCATCGGGGAGGCCCGGTGCGCGGCCGGCGGGGTGCGGGTCGCGGCGGGCCCGGAGCAGCCGCTCACCCTCACCACCGCGGACCGCAGCGACCATCTCGACGCCGAACGCCGGCGCAGCCGGGACGCGATCCGCTCCGCGGCCGGGCTCGGTGCGGGCGCCGTCGTGCTCGCAGTGCTCGCGTTCCTGGTGTGACGGGCGGGCCGGCCGGGCTCAGAGCACGGTCAGGGTGATCGTGTCACCCGGCTCGGCGTCGCCGGCGGACGGATCCTGACCGACGACGCGGCCGTCCCGGCGGCCGAACGGGAAGCTCCGGTCGATGTCGACGTCGAAGCCCTGCGACTCGAGCAGCTCCTCGGCGTCGTCGGCGCGCATGCCGATCACGAACGGCACCGAGGTGGTGTCGGATTCCTCGTCGCTCGGCGGCGGCGGTGGCGGGGCGGGCTCCGGGCCGCGGCTGGTCACCAGGGTGACGGCGGAGCCGCCCGGCAGCCGGGTGCCCGCCGCCGGATCGGTCCGGATCACCGCGCCGCTGGGCACCTCGGCGCTGAACTCCTCGGCGGCCGTCGAACGCACCGGGGTCAGACCGGCCCGGCGCACCGCCTCCTCGGCGGTCTCCACGGCGCTGCCGGCCGGGACGTCCGGAACGGCGGGCCGGCCGGTGGAGACGACGAGGGTGACCGACGAGCCGCGCAGCACCCGGGTGTCCGGGGCCGGATCGACCGAGGCGACCAAGTCGGCCGCGACGTCGTCGTCGGCCTGCTCGGTGATCGACGGGGTCAGGTCGGCCTCCGCGACCAGCGCCGTCGCCCGGTCCCGGTCCAGCCCGGTGACCGCGGGCATCGTCGTCCAGCGGCCCGAGCCGAGCCACCACGCCCCGGTGCCGGCCAGCGCGGCGAGCACCACCAGCAGCACCATCCAGAGCGTGAAGACGCGGCGGCTGCGGCGCCGGTCCGCGCGCAGGTCGGCCGCCGACAGCGCCTCCGGCTCGCTCGCCGGGGTGACGGCGGTGCCGTGCGCGCCGACCAGGGCCTGCGCCCGGGTACCGCCGGGGCCGCGCGGCTCGGCACCGGTCGCCCGGTGCCGCCGGGGCCCGGCCGGGAGGGTCGCGCCGTCGTCGACCGGCGGCGGGCCGGGGGGCCGCGGCACGCCGGCCCGGGGCAGCCCCAGCCGGTCGGCGACCTCCAGCAGCTCGCGGCGGAAGTGCTCGGCGTCGACCGGCCGCTCCGCGGGATCGCGGGCGGTCGCCCGCGCGACGAGCGCGTCCACCGCGGGCGGCAGGCCGGGCACCGTCGCCGACGGCGGCGGGACGTCCTCGTTCACGTGCCGGTAGGCCACCGACAGCGGATTGTCGGCGGTGTAGGGCGGGTGGCCGGTGAGCATCTCGTAGAGCACGACACCGGCGGCGTAGACGTCGCTGCGGCCGTCCGCGCGGCCGGACACGACCTGCTCGGGGGAGAGGTAGGCCATCGTCCCGAGGATCATCCCGGCGTGGCTGATGCCGGCCTCGGCGGCCGCGGTGAGCAACCCGAAGTCGGCGACCTTCACCTCGCCGGACGAGGAGATCAGCACGTTCTCCGGCTTCACGTCGCGGTGCACCATGCCGAGCCGGTGCGCGCGGGCCAGACCGGCCAGCACCGGCTCCAGCACCCGCACCGCGGCGGACAGGCCGAGCGCGCCGCGGGCCCGCAGCACGTCGCGCAGCGTGCCGCCGTCGACCAGCTCCATCACGACGAACAGGCTCGGCTCGCCGAGCGGCCCGGCAGGCACCGTGCCGCGGTCGTACACCGCGACCACGGCCGGATGGTCGATCCGGGCGGCGAGCCGCGCCTCCCGGTCGAAGCGGGTGCGGAACGCGTGGTCCCCGGCCATCCGGGGGTCCATCACCTTGATCGCCACCGCACGCTCGAGCCGGGTGTCGGTGCCGTGGTAGACGGTGGACATGCCGCCGCGGGCGAGGACCGGCCCGACCCGGTACCGGCCGTCGAGCAGGGCGGGGCCGGGGCCGTCCGCCATCACCGGACCGGCCCCATCCGGCGTGCCGGGATCGACCGGTCCGGACGGTGCGCTCACGCCGGGAAGGCTACTTCAGCGACCCTTACCCGCCGTCCGGGTGGGTACGGCACGCCGAGCGTCCGCCCGCGGACGGTGCGTGCCCGGCCACCGCGCGCGACACGGCCCGGGTCCCGGAGTGTGGGGTGCGGGGAGCGGATGTGGAACAGTGTCCGTCTGTGAGCGAGACCCTCCCCGCGGCCGTCACGGAGGAGACGCTGACCGTCTCCGACGTCGCCTCCCGGCTGTCGATCCCCGCATCCCGCGTCCACCAGCTGGTCCGGGAAGGCCAGCTCCTGTCGTTGAAGCACGACGGCCAGGTGGTCGTCCCCGCCGTGTTCCTGGACGGGAACGACGTGGTGCGCGGCCTCAGCGGCACGATCAGCGTGCTGCGCGACGGCGGCTACGACGACCGCGCGATCCTGACCTGGTTGTTCACCGAGGACGACTCCCTGCCCGGTTCGCCGATCGGGGCGATCGGCGCCGGCCGGCACAAGGAGGTCAAGCGCCGCGCCCAGGCGATGGCGTTCTGACCGGCGCGGCCCGCCCGGTCCGTTCCCGGGCCAGCTCCCGGCCCCTGGCCAGCACCGCCCGGCCCAGGCCGGGCAGCGCGACGGCGGCGCGGCGCCGGTTCGGCACCGCGACCCGCCGCTGCAGGATGTCGTAACCGGCGTCGGCGATCTCGTCGAGGATCCCCGCGTACAGCGTGCGCGCGGTGCCCACGCAGGCCCGGGACACCGGCTCCAGCATCGGGATCCCCGGGTCCGCGCGCCGGTAGGTGGCCCGGGTGCGGGCCACCAGGTGGGCGAGCGCGCGCCGCACCCGCGGATCGGGCCGCCCGGTGCGCCGCGACCAGGCCAGCAGCTCCCGGTCCACGCCGAACGCGGCCAGCTCGTCCGCCGGGAGGTAGACGCGGCCGCGGTCCAGGTCCTCGCCGACGTCGCGCAGGAAGTTCGTCATCTGGAAGGCGACGCCGAGCAGCGTGGCGTGCGGCTCGGCCTCGGCCCGCGGGACCACGGTGCCGAGCACCGGCAGCGTCTGCAGCCCGATCACGGCGGCCGAGCCGTGCACGTAGACGGCCAGGTCGGCGTCGGTCGGGTAGCCCTCCACCGTGAGGTCCATCCGCATCGAGACCATGAAGTCGCGGAACAGCGACGGGTCCAGCGCGTGCCGGCGCGCGGTCTCGGCGACGGCCAGCACCTCGGGCCTGCTCCCCGGCTGCGGTGCCCCGTCGAGCGCGGCCGTCAGCTGCGCGTCCAGGGCGTCGAGCGCCGCCCGCGGACGGCCGCCGCCCGCACCGTCCGGGTCGTCAACGATCTCGTCGGCGTACCGGGCGAACCCGTAGAGGGCGTGGATGTCGACCCGCCGCTCCGGTGGCAGCAGCCGGGTCGCGAGGTAGTAGGTGCGGCCGTGTTCGGCGTGCAGGGCGCGGCAGGCGGTGTACGCGGCCCGCAGCGCCGGGTCGGTCACCCCGGCGGCGTCGAGCTCCGCGCGCCCCGCCCGCTCAGCCGCCGTCGCGGGCACCGTCGGTCACCGGGGAGGGGCCGGCCGGGCGACGGCCGGCACGCAGGCCGAGCGGATCCGGCCGGAGCAGCGCGACGGCGGCGAGCAGCCCGGCGGCGGCGCACAGCAGGAGATAGGGCGGCGCGTAGAGCGCGGTCTCGCCGTCCGGGAAGTAGACGATCATCAGCCAGATCGAGCCGAAGACCACCCACTGCAGCCCGCGAGCGCTCCACGCGGTCATCGCGAGCAGGCAGAAACCCCAGCTCAGGTACCACGGCAGCGTCGTCGGCGCGAGCACGGCGGCGAGTGCCAGCGCGATCGCCGCGTTGCGGATCGCGATCGTCCCGCCGTCGCGGGCCAGCCACCACAGCGCGACGATGAGCACGCCCAGCACGCCCGCGCCGATCGCCCGGAAGACCTCGACGAACGCCTGCTGGTTCAGGCCGTCCACGAACATCCCGGCGACGGCGTGCGCCACCTGCCCGGCGCCGGTCGACCAGGACAGCCAGTTGACGATCATCGACGGTGCGCTGAGCGCGGGCAGCCAGCCCAGCCCGTAGCCGGTGGCCCAGGTGCACGCCCCGAACACCGCGACGAACACGGCGACCGAGGGGAGCCCGGCCCGCACCAGCCGGGACCAGAACGGCCCGGTGAGCTTCGCGGCCCAGACCAGGACCAGGAACGGCAGGATCAGGCCGGCCGAGGCCTTGACCGCCATCGCGAGCGAGGCGACGACGATCGCCCAGAGGAACCGGTCGCGCAGCGCGAGCAGCGCCGCGAGCGGCAGCAGCCCGACGACCAGCAGGTCGTTGTGCACGCCGCCGACCATGTGCACGACCATCACCGGGTTCGCGACCGCGATCCACAGCGCGACCGCGGGCCGGCCGCCGAGCCGCCGGGTCAGCGCCGGGAGCACCGCCACCAGCAGCACCAGGCCGCTGACCAGCATCAGTCGCATCGCGATGACGCCGAGCAGGACGTTCTGGCCGACCAGCAGCACGATGCCCTGTGCCAGCAGGATGAACAGCGGGCCGTACGGCGCCGGGGTGTCCTGCCAGAAGAAGTGCACGTTGTCGGTGAAGATCCCGCCCATCGTGTCAGGCCCGAACCGGTACGGGTCGTACCCGGCCAGCGGCAGGGCGCCCTGGGCGAGGTAGCTGTACGGGTCCCGGGTGAACAGCGGCGGGGTGACCAGCATCGGGATCATCCAGACGCAGGCCGTGGTCAGCACCGCGCGCCCGCCGACCCGGTGGGCGAGGACGTCGCGGCCCAGCCGGACCCACGCCCAGACCATCAGGGCCAGCCCGGTGTAGACGACGATCCCGGCGATCATGGCCCCGTGGCCGTAGCGCCAGAACGACAGCGGCGAGTTGCCGAGGATCGGATCGCGCACCGGGATCCCGCCGGCGCCCGGCGCGCCGAGGAACATCAGCACCGTGCCGGCCAGGCCGAGCAGCAGGGTGCGCCGCGGCGGGTCGCCCAGCCGCGCGGTGAGCGTGCCCCAGCGGGACCTCGGGGACCCGCTGCGCGGGTCGCTCGGGTCACCGGCCGCGGTCACCGGCTCCGGTGCCGCGGGGCGGGGGATCGGGGGCGAGGGCTGGGCGGTCATCGTGGCCGGAATGATTCCACGCCCGGCTCAGCGGGCGACCCGCGACCCCGCACCGCGACCGGCCCGCTCGGGCGAGCGCGGCCCGGTGATCCGCTCCGCCGCCAGCCGCCCGGAGACCAGTACCGGGGGGATGCCGACGCCGGGGGTGGTGCCGCAGCCGGCCAGCACGGCGTTGGACACGCCGCGCACCAGGTTCCGCGGCCGGAACGGCCCGGTCTGGGCGAGCGTGTGCGACGCGGAGAACGGCGTCCCGGCGGCCATCCCGGCGGCGGCCCAGTCGCGCGGCGTCCACAGCCTGGTCCAGCTCGGGGTGGCCCCCGGATCGGCCAGGCCGCGCTCGACGAGCACGCCGAACAGCTCCTCGGCGTAGGCGGGGCCGATCCGGTCCCAGTCGATGCCGGGGGCGACGGCGGTGTTCGGGCACGGCGCGAGCACGCTCATCAGCTCCCGGCCGTCGGGCTGCAGCCCGGGATCGGTCAGGCCGGGCCGGGTGACCAGCAGCGACGGATCGCTCATCAGCTGGCCGCGGTCGATGATCTCGCGGAAGGTGCCCTCCCACGAGCCGCCGAACGAGATCGTGTGGTGGTGCCGGGCCACGCCGGGGGACGGGGTGGGCATCCCGGCGTGCACGACGACCGCGCTCGGCGACCAGCGCAGCCCCAGCGGACGGCGCGGCGCGCCGCCGAGCAGGTCGTAGGCCGCGGGCAGCTCCGGGGTGAGGACGACGGCGTCGCAGGCGGTCTCGATCTCCTCGCCGCCGCCGGCCGGGACCGACCGCACCGCGGTGACCCGGTCCCCGGACCGGACCAGCCGGGTCACCCGGCTGCCGTAGCGGACCTCGGCACCCGCGTCGGCCGCGGCGCCGGCCAGCGCGGTGCCCATCGCGCGCATGCCGCCGCGCGGGAACCACACCCCGGCGACGGTGTCCATGTAGGCGATCACGCCGTAGGCACCGAGCGCCCGCTGCGGGGCGACGCCGGCGTAGAGCGCCTGGAAGGAGAAGATCCGGCGGAGCCGCTCGTCGGGCAGGAACCGGTCGATCCGCCGGCCGAGCCGGCCGAACCCGCCGAGCGCGACCAGCCGGGCCAGGTCCGGCCCGAACAGGGAGAACGGCGAGTCCAGGTTGGCGTCGATGAAGGAGTCCATCTCGGCCCGGTAGAGGTCGGTCAGCCAGCGCCGCAGCCGCCGGTAGCCCTGCGCGGACTCCGGACCGCAGGTCTCGCGGACCTCGTGCTCCATCGCCGCGGCGTCGGTGTGCACCGCGATCGCCGAGCCGTCGGCGAACTCCGCCCGGTAGGCCGGATCGAGCCGCACCAGGTCGAGCCGGTCCGCGGTGCGCTCGCCGACCGCGGCGAACGCCGAGTCGAGCAGCTCCGGCATGGTCAGCACGGTCGGCCCGGTGTCGAGCCGGTACCCGCCGTGCTCGTCGGTGACGTCGAGCCGCCCGGCCCGCCCGCCGGGGAACTCCTCCCGCTCCAGGATCGTCACCCGGCGGCCGGCGCCGAGCAGGTGCAGCGCCGTGGACAGCCCGGCCAGCCCGGCGCCGACGACGACCACGTGATCGGTGCGGCCGGGCACCGTCCGCACGCCGCTCACCAGGCCCGCCGGGTGGCGCGCTCGGCCAGCTCGAACAGCTGGGCGCGAGCGGGCTCCAGCACCGGCGCGGCGTCCAGCGCGTCCAGCGCGGACCCGGTCAGCGCGGCGATCCGCTGCTCGACGACCTGCACCGCACCCAGCTCGGACAGCACCGAGCGGACCCGGTCGAGCGCCTCCCCGGCGAGCCCCGGATCGCCGAGCGCACCGGTGATCACCTCCTGCGCGGCCCGGTCCCCGCGCTGCTCGGCGCGCTGCAGCGCGGCGGCGACCAGCAGCGTGCGCTTGCCCTCGCGCAGGTCGTCGCCGGCCGGCTTGCCGGTCACCCGGGGGTCGCCGAAGACGCCGAGCAGGTCGTCGCGGAGCTGGAACGCGACGCCGATGTCGGCTCCGTAGCGGCGGTAGGCGCCCAGCAGCCGCGGCTCCGCGCCGGCGATCGCCGCCCCCAGGTGCAGCGGGCGCTCGACGGTGTAGGCGGCGGTCTTGAACCGGTCGATCTTCAGGGCGGTCGACTCGGCGGCGTCGCCGGAGGCCTGGGCGAGCACGTCCAGGTACTGGCCGGAGAGCACCTCGGTGCGCATCGCCCGCCACGCCTCGGCGGCCCTGGCGTGCGCGCCGTCGGGCAGCGACGCGGAGTGGAACATGTCGTCGGCCCACACCTGGGCCAGGTCGCCGACCAGGATCGCGACCGCGGCGCCGAACCGGGCGGGCGGCCCCGACCACTCGTTCGACGCGTGCGTGCGGGCGAACTCGACGTGCACCGTCGGGCGGCCGCGGCGGGTGGACGAGGCGTCCATCAGGTCGTCGTGCACGAGCGCGCACGCCTGTACGAGCTCCAGCGCGGCGATCGCGGTGAGCACGTCCTGGGCGTGCTCGTCCTGCGGGTCGCCGCCGGCGCCGCGCCAGCCCCACCAGGCGAAGGTGGGCCGCAGCCGCTTCCCGCCGCCGAGCACGAAGCCGGCCAGCGAGTCCGCCGCCTGCGCGACGGCCGGGTCGATGCCCAGCACGTCCGTGCGGCGCCGGTCCAGGTAGCCGGCCAGCACCCGTTCGACGTGCTGGGGCAACGCGTCGTCGAGCGGCGCCGGCCCGGCCGTCGTGATGTCGCCGGGGCCGAGCGGGGCGGAGGCGGGAGCAGCGGGATCGACCACGCAGCCAGGCTAACGGTGGTCACCGACACTCACCCGGCGACCGCAGGTGGGAGCGCGTGCGGGGGCCCGGCCGGGTGGCCCGGGGCGCTTCAGGGGCCCACAGCGGCACGTTCGCACCGTAAGGTCATCCGGGTGACGACGACCTCTGCATCCACGGTGACCGAACGGATCAGCGTCGACCGCCCCTTCTTCGCGGTGGAGTTCTTCCCGCCGAAGGACGACCAGGGCGAGGCGGACCTCTGGCGGGCGATCCGCAGACTCGAGGTCCTGGACCCGGCCTACGTGTCGGTGACCTACGGCGCGGGCGGCTCCAGCCGGGACCGCACGGTGCGCACCGTCGAGCGGATCGCCACCGACACCACGCTGTGCTCGATGGCGCACCTCACGGCGGTGTCGCACTCGGTGGACGAGCTGCGGCACGTGATCGGCTCGCTCGCGGCGGCCGGCGTCTGCAACATCATGGCGCTGCGCGGCGACCCGCCCGGCGACCCGCTCGGCGAGTGGGTGAGCCACCCGGAGGGACTGGAGTACGCCGACGAGCTGGTCTCGCTGATCAAGCGGTCCGGGCCGTTCTGCGTCGGTGTCGCGGCGTTCCCCTACGGCCACCCCCGCTCGGCCGACCTGGCCGCCGACACCGAGCGCCTGGTCGGCAAGTTCCGGGCCGGCGCGGAGTTCGCGGTGACCCAGCTGTTCCTCGAGCCCGACGGTTTCCTGCGGCTGCGCGACCGGGTCGCCGCGGCCGGGTTCGATCAGCCCATCATCCCCGGGATCATGCCGCTGACCTCGGAGAAGACCTTCCACAAGGGGCCGGAGCTGTCCGGCTCGCCGCTGCCGCCCGCGCTGGTCGAGCGGCTCGCCCCGTACTCCGGGGACGCGAAGGCGTTCCGCGCGGCGGGCATGGAGGTGACCGGCGAGCTCTGCGAGCGGCTGATCGCCGAGGGCGTGTCCGGGATCCACTTCTACTCGCTGAACCGGTCGACGGCGACCACCGAGCTGATCGACCGGCTCGGCCTGGCCGAGCCGCGGCGCTCGGCGGCCGGTCGGTCGGCCACCGCGTCGGCCACCGTCTGAGGTTCCCGGCCGTCTGAGGTTCCCGGCGGCGGATCCGGTCCGGGTCCGCCGCCGATCCTCGGGCCGCGCCGGACCGGCGGCCGGGCCGCCACCGGGCCGGACCGTCCGGGTGCCGGACGGTCTCAGCGGCGGATCGCCGGGTTCCGGTCGCGGTGGGCGAGGAACACCACGGCCCCCGCGGCGACCGCCACCAGCCCGGCCAGCAGCAGCGACCAGCCGACCACCGACGGCGCGTTCGGGTCGGTCGAGACCACCGACGCGTTGAGCTGGGAGACCTCGCCGGGGGCGAAGGTCCAGGTGACCGTCCCGCCGTCGGCCTCACCGTCGGTCTCCACCACCTCGCCCGGGAAGCTCATCGCCAGCCGGACGTCCGAGCGGTCCACCGGCATCGTCGTCAGGTCGGCCCGCCCGCGCACCGCGATCCGCTCGCCCACCCGGCGCATCTCCAGGTTCGCCCGGGCCGAGGCGGTGCCGCCGAGCGCGGCGAGCTCGGAGACCTCGGGGAAGGTCAGGCCCTCGAACGACGCCCTGGAGCCGACGAACCCGTCCTCGTCGTAGGGCGCGAGATCGACCTTGTCCTCCAGGGCCGGGGGCACGGTGACCTCCGGTCCGCTGCCGTCCGGGGTCGCGATGACGATCGTGCCGTCGACGGTGTCGTCGGGCTGGACGGCCAGCGCGACCTGCACCCGCGCGCAACCGGTCAGGGCGAGCAGGGTGAGCACCGCGAGCAGCACCGCGGCCTTCGTGCGCCGCCGGTGCGGAACGGTGGAGCTGCGGGGGAGCGGCATGCCGGACATCGTGCCACCCGGGGGCGGCCCGCCCGGCGTCACGCCGGGTCGTGTCCCGGGTGAGTCGCGGCCGGTGCGGGCGGGGCGAGCGGGAGCTCGCGGCCGAGCACCGCGAACGGGCGCGGGTCGCCGGTGAACAGGTGCTCGCGCAGCACGTCCCGGAAGCCGGCGCGGCGGTAGAGCCGCCACGCCCGGCCGGGGGGCTCCGGGCCGTACTCCGGGGTGGACAGCAGCATCCGGGACCGCCCGGCGTCCCGGGCCAGCGCGCGGAGCAGCGCCTCCCCGATGCCGGCGCCCTGCGTCCTGGGGTGCACGTGCAGCTCGGTCAGCTCGAAGTAGTCGGTCAGCCAGTCCGCGCCGACGCCGTCGGGATCGCCCCGGCGGGCGCGCAGGCCGCGCCGGACCTCCTCGAACCACCACTGGCCGGGCCCGCCCCAGTAGCCGTAGCCGATCCCGCCGAGCCGGTTCCGCTCGTCCACCCAGCCGACCGCGCGCCAGCCGGGCCGGTAGGAGTGCTCCAGCCAGAGCGAGCGGCGCTGCCGGGCGGTCGAGCGCGGGTAGCCCATCGCGGTCACGTACACGTCGATGGCGTCGGTCAGCCGGCCGGCGAAGTCGCTGCGGCTGAGCCCGACCAGACGTGGCCGTGCCGGCGCGGCGGTCACCGCGGGCCCCACGCGCCGCGGCGGGCCGCGGGGCCGGCGTCCGCAGCGGGACGGGTGGAGGCGCGCATGCACCCATCACATCACGCTCCGAACGGTCCCGCGGCCCGGGTGTGCCGGACCGTGGCCGGACCGTCACCACCGACGACCGGACCACCCGGCCGCCGGACTTGACTGCCGATCGAACACGCGTTCTACTGAAGTACGTCGAACGCGCGTTCGACATCCGGGCGTCCGGTGCGGGGTGGGGGAAGCATCCCGTCGCCGGGCGACCCGGAACCGATGCCGGGGAGCGGGGGCCGAGGCCGCTCCGCGGGAAGGGGCGTGGTGGGAGTGGGTGGCTTCTCGCGATTGTTCCGAGCGCGGCAGCCGGCGGCCGTCGACGTGCGCTGGCAGAACGGTGAGCCGGTCGAGTTCCAGCGGCGTCCGTCGCGGCGCGGCGAACGGTTCCTGGTCACCGGGGTGCGCGACCAGTGGGTCGAGGAGTCGCCGTGGCCGTTCCCGTCACCGATGCCGATCGGCGGCGACCGGCTCAGCTGCTGGCGGGTGCAGGCGCGGTCGGTGGAGGAGCCGCTCGAGCCGCCCCGCGAGGTGGTGCTCCGGATGCGGGCCGGGCCGGGTGTCTGGGACCTCGTGCAGGTGAACGACTGACGGATGCGGGTGGGACACGGGATGGAGGTGCCGCGATGAGCACGACGATGGAGCTGGATCTGTGGCCGCCGGCCGCGCCGGATGGTCACGACCCGGAGCAGGCGGGCCCGGCGGGGGAGCCGGTGACCCGGCCGGCCCGGTCGGACCGGTCGAGCCGGCCGGCCCGGTCGGACCTGCCGGCCCGGCCGGACCTGCCGGACCTGCCGGACCTGCCGGACCTGCCGGCCCGGTCGGCCAGGTCGGACCGGTCGGCCGGATCGGACGAGCCGGGCCCGCCGGTCGTTCCGGCGCCCCGGGGCGTCTGCCGCGGGGGCGAGCGCGGCACCGGCAGCCGGTCGTCGCGGTCCGGCGGGACCGCCGCCTCTCCGCGGTCCGGCGGGACCGTCGCGTCTCCGCGGTCCGGCGGCTCCACCGTTTCCCCGCGGGCCGCCGCCTCACGTGGCGGTGGTGCGGTCGCCCGCACCCCGCGGGCCGGCGGTGCGGGGTCGCACGGGGGAGCGGGGGCGCCCCCGTCGCGGGATGCGCTGGCGCTGCTCCGCCAGGCCGCCGACCAGCTGGCCGAGGCGCATCGCGATCCGGATCCGATGCGCCGCTATCCCGCCGCCTACCTGGCGGCGCTGCGGGCCGGGGCGGCGGTGCTCGCGATGCGGGCACGGCCGCGGCCGCGGCGGGGAGCGCCGCGGGACGTCTGGCGGCTGCTCGCCGAGGTCGCACCGGAGCTGGAGGAGTGGGCGTCGTTCTTCGCCTCCTGCTCGCGGGTGCGGGCAGCGGCCGAGGCCGGGATCGAACGGATGGTGGATCGGCGCGGGGCCGACGACCTGCTGCGGCAGGCCGAACAGTTCGTCGGGCGGGTGCAGCAGCTGCTGCCGCGCTGAGCGACGGCCGGGGCGCCGGGCGGCCGCCGGGCCGCGGGATCACAGCGGGCCGCCGGGATCACAGCGGGGCCGCGGGATCACGGCCGGGCCGCCGGACGGCCGGACGCGGGGTGACCGTCAGGCCGAGGCGTGACCGTCAGGCCGAGGCGGCGGGCCGGTCGCGGGAGGCGCTGCGCAGCACGCGCCCGAGCAGGGAGGTGAACACGGCGGAGATCTCGCGGGCGCCGGGGGTGTCCCAGGCCTGGATCGGCAGGCAGGCGCCCTGCGCCTGCTGCACGGCGGACCGGTCCGGCAGGACGCTGTTGAACACCAGGGGCCCGAACAGCTCGCGGAGCTCGGAGATGCGGAAGTCGTGCTCGGTGTTGCGGGGGCGGACCCGGTTCACCAGCACCCCGAGCGGCTGGAGCCGGTCGTTGGAGCGCTCGCGCTCGGTCTGCACCGCGTCGAAGGCGCGCTGCACCCCGGACACCGAGAACATCGTGGGATCGGTGACCAGGATCGCGCGGTCCGCCGCGGAGAGCGCGCTGCGGGTCAGCTGTCCGAGTGAGGGCGGGCAGTCCACGATCACCAGCCGGTAGCGCTCCTCGGCCAGGCCCCGGGCCTCGTCGGCCGGGTCGGTGATCAGCTCGCCGGCCAGCCGCTGCAGTGCCCGGTCCAGGCGGTGCAGCTGGGCGGCGCCCGGATCCGGATGGTTGTGCCGCTCGGTCTGCTCCGCGCCGACCAGCACGTCGAGTCCCTCACCCCAGGCCGACGGGGCGATCGCCCGCTCGACGACGGCGCGGCGCGGCTCGTCGAGGACGTCGGCGACCGTGGCGGTGGTGGGCTCGGGATCCAGCGCGGTGGTGGCGTTCGCCTGGGGATCGAGATCGACCACGAGGGTGGACACGCCGTGCCGCTGCGCCGCGCCGGCCAGACCGAGTGCCACCGTGGTCTTACCGACGCCGCCCTTGAGACTCAGAGTGGCGACGACCTGCACCGCTTCAACGTACCGTGTCGTTCCACCGTGGTGTGTCGCGGAGGGTGTCCGGTCCGGCCGCCGCCGGGCCCGGCGCATGCGCGGGTGGCCACCGGTCCGGTGACCACTAGGCTGCCGGCGTGGGATCGCCGACACGGGAGCAGGCCGGAGCAGCGCGCGGTGCCGCCGTGTTCCGGGTGTTGGACAGGGAGATCGAGCGCGTCCGCCGGGGGACCGGCGCCGCTCCCCGGGTGCTGGACGTCGGCGGGGGGAGTGGCACCTGGGCGGTGCCGCTGGCCGCCGCGGGCTGCACCGTCACCGTCGTGGACACCAGCCCGAACGCGCTGGCCACGCTGGCCCGCCGGGCCCGCGAGGCGGCCGTCACCGACCGGATCACCCCGGTGAACGGTGACGTGGACACGCTCGCCGACGTGGCGCCCGCCGACGGCGCGGACCTCGTGCTCGGGCACGGCCTGCTGGAGGTCGTCGACGACCCGGGCCGGGTGCTCACCGCGCTGGCATCGGCGGCGGCCCCCGGGGGCGGCGTGTCGGTGCTCACCGCAGGCCGCTACGGCGCCTTCATCGGCCGGGTCGCCGCCGGCCGGCTCGCCGAGGCCCGGCAGCTGCTGACCGACCCGGACGGCCGGACCGGCCCGGAGGACCGGTTGCTGCGCCGGTTCGACGCGGCCCTGCTGCGCGAGCTGGCCGCCGGCACCGGCCGGCTGGACGTCGAGGTGCTGCAGGGCGACGGGACCCTGGAGGCCTGGCTGCCCGGCCCCGGACAGGAAGGCGAACCGGCCGGTCGGGACGAGCGTGACGAACTGGACATGCTGGCGTCGGCCGTCCCGGCCCTGGGTGAGGTCGCTCCGCGGTTGCATCTGCTCGCCCGGCGGTTCTGAACCCGGGTCGCGCGGCGTCTGACGGCATCCTGACGCCCCCCGGACGGCCAGCGGACGGTCGCCCACGGTGACCGTGCCACCACCGTCGACCTGCGGATCCGCCGCCGTCCGGGTGGTCCGGCCGGCACCCGCGTGACCGGCGACACGCCGCGCCGTGCCGCCCGCTCGACGATCAGCCGAGCAGGTTGCCCGGTCCGGGTGGTCGCAGCACGATTCGCCTCGTACTCTTATGTCCAGACGCCCAGGTGGGGCGCCCGTCGTGCCGATCGGGGCCGGGAAGCCCGGATCGGGGCGACCTACCGTCCGATTTCGTGTTCCGGAGGTGAAGGCATGCCGCTCTCCGAGCACGAGCAGCGCCTGCTCGAACAGATCGAACGGGCCCTCTATCAGGAGGACCCGAAGTTCGCCTCTTCTGTGAGCGGCAACCGGATGAGCAAGCCTGCTCGTCGGCGCCGGATCCAGGGGGCCGTCGTCTTCGTGCTGGGCCTCGTCCTGCTCGTGGCCGGGATTCCGTTCCAGGCGCTGTACCTGGGCGACATCCCGGTGCTCAGCGTCGTCGGATTCCTCGCCATGCTGGGCGGTGCACTGCTCGCGGTGACCTCGATCGGCGCCCGCGGTAAGGACGCCGAGGCCGAGGGAGGTGCCGAAGCGCCCAAGGACCCGAAGTCCGGCGGCGAGAACGGCGGCTTCACCGGTCGGATGGAGGAGCGCTTCCGGCGTCGCTTCGAGCAGGAGTGACCCCACCTCCACGTCATCACGGCGGGGCGGGACATCAACGCGATGTCCCGCCCCGCCGTCGTCGTACAGGGCCGAGTCGTCTGAGGGGCCGAGTCGTACGCGGAGCCGAGTCGTACGCGGAGCCGAGTCGTACGCGGAGCCGAGTCGTACGCGGAGCCGAGTCGTACGCGGAGCCGAGTCGTACGCGGGCTGACCAGCGGCGCACGTCCCCCGGGGCGGCCCGGTTCAGTCCCGGGTGCTGGGCACCGGATCGTCCTGGTCGGCAGCGCCGGCCCGGCCCCGCCCGGCCGACGGCATCGAGGACACCGAGGGCACCACCGACGGCGGCAGCATCCGGGAGCGCAGCGAGCCGCCACCGGCGGCGATCGCGGCCCGCACCTCGTCGACCAGGCCGTCGAGGGTCTCCGGCCCGGGCAGCACGCCGCCGTACCAGCTCGCCTCCACCCGGCCGGCCAGCTCGGCCAGCGCCGCGGCCGGACGGCCGGTCAGACCGTGCCGCTCGGTGATCCGTGCGGCGGCCGCGCGGACGGTGTCCTCCGGCGGGACGGGCACCCCGTGGTCCCGGGACGCGGCCAGGATCTCCTCCCAGGCCGCCGCGGCCGCACCCGTCCCACCGGCGCGGGCCAGCCCGGCCCGGCGGACGTACTGCCGTCGCCGCCACAAGCCGGGGGTCAGCGCGAGCAGCACCAGACCGGCCACCAGCGCCGCGACGACGACCAGCGTGACCCACGGCGACCCGTCACCGGCGGTCGTCGCGGGCTGCCCCTCGGCGGGGGCCGGCGGCTCCGGCGCGGCGTCCCCGCCGTCCGCCGGGGGCGCCGGGGCGGGCTCCGGCGCCGGCTGCTCCTGCGCGGGCACCCCGCCGTCCTGCTCCTGGGCCTGCTGGACGTAGCCGGGTTCGATGGTCTGCCCGTCGGCCAGCGGTGTCGGGTCGAACGTCATCCAGCCGTAGCCGGGGAACCAGGCCTCGACCCAGGCGTGCGCGTTCTCGGTGGAGATCGTCCGGCCGTCCGGCCCGTCGGTGCCCGCGGTGAACCCGACCGCCACCCGGGCCGGCACGTCGACGGCCCGCAGCATCACCGCCATCGCCGAGGCGTACTGCTCGCAGTACCCGGTCCGTCCGACGGTCAGGAAGTCGACCAGGGCGTCGTCGCCGGCACCGGGCGCGGTCGCCAGGCTGTAGGTGAACGGGGAGTCCGGGCCGGTGAAGTGGTTCTCGATCGCCATCGCCCGGTCGAACGGGTTGGTGGCGCTCGCGGTCACGTCCCGCGCGATCTGCACCACCCGCGGATCGACGCCCTCGGTGTCGAGGTAGGCGCGGTCCACGGTGACCGGGCCGGACGCGCCGCGCAGCTGCTCGGCGGAGGGCTCGGGCAGCCGCATCGACTGCGACCAGCCCTCCTCCTCGCGCGGCCGTTCGCTGTAGGCGATGCCGCCCGAGGCGTCGTAGGCCCAGCCCTCCGGGCCGACGTCGATCGCCGTCGGGTCCCCGAACACCGGCAGCCAGTAGTCGCGGAACCCGAGGTTGTCCACCTGGACCGTCTGCTCGGCGGCGGGCCCCGAGGTGGACGGCGGGAGCGGCCCGGTCAGCGGGATGCCGGGCTGCGGCCGGCCGGCGGTCCAGCCCTCCTGCGGGACGTAGGTCTGCAGGGTCAGCGCGCGCAGGTAGGCCGGATCGTCCATGCCGCGGACCCGGAACAGCTCGCGCGGCTCGCTGCGGGTCAGCTGGCCGCGCAGCGAGGTGAACGGGCTCAGCCCGATCGACCCGTCGGCGCCGGCGCCCGCCCCGGCGCCCCCGGCCGCGTCGAACCGCCCGGCGGTGCCGACGGCGGTCGCCGCGGCACCGGCGAGCAGCGCCCCGGCGACCGCGACGGCGACCACCGCGGCACCGGCCGGCGCCTGCCGCAACCGCTCCGGCCGCAGGAGCAGCAGCATGCCGAACCCGGCGGCCGCGGCGACCAGCGACCACCACGGCAGCAGCTCGGACTGCAGCGCGACCGGCACCGCGAACACGACGAGCAGCGGCACCCCGGCCGCGGCGGGCGCGCCGATGGTCACCGCGAGCCCGAACACCGCGATCGTCAGCGCACCGAACCCGAGCGTGACCAGCAACAGGATCTCCGGCGTCGCGGCGACCGGCGGGAGCCCGGTGTCGATCTGGGCGCCCGCGCCGCCGAGCAGCGCGGCCAGCTCGCCCAGCGCGGCCGGGCCGGGCAGTACGCCGAGCACGCCGCTGCCGGTGAACAGGCCGGTGCCCAGCAGCACCAGCGCGAGGAGCTGACCCGGTGCGGCGAGGGCAGGCCGGACCGCGAGCAGCAGGCCACCGGTGGCGGCGGTCACCGCGACCGCGAGCGCCGCGTACCCGAGCCAGCCGAACCCCTGCACGACGGCGCCGGTGGCCGATCCGGCGAGCAGCACCGCCAGCGCGGACGCCACCGGCCCCAGCAGGGCGCTCCCGGGCGGGGTGGGCTGCCCGCCCGGCGCCGTGGCGGGCGCCGGCGGCGGGAGCGTCGCGGGGGCGCTCACCGGATCCCGCCGGGCGCGGTCTGCGTGCCGCAGGCGTCGGCCCAGGCACGCTGCACGGTCGTCCCGCCGGACACCACGGTGGACTGCCAGCCGGCCCGGCGCAGGGCGGCGGCGGCGAGCGCGGCGGGCCGGCCGGGGGAGGTGCCGGAGGACCAGTCGTCGACGTCGAGCAGGATCGCGTGGCCGCCCCGCGGCCAGGCCGCGACCAGCGCGGTGACGTCCTGTGGTGCGGTGGCACCGAGCACGGCGAGCACACCGTCCGGCTGCCCGGTGCCCGGATCGGGGGCGCCGCCCAGCGCGGCGGTCGCCGACGGCCGGAGCACGGCCAGCGTCTCGAGGCGCTGCGGGACGGCGTCCTCGCCGGAGACCGCGTCCAGGATGCCGCCGCCGTCGTCGAGCCGGGTGCCGGACTCGTCGACCAGGGTGACGGCCTCGCCCCGGCGCAGCAGGTGCACGGCGACGCTGGCGGTGAACTCGACCGCCCACTCCAGGCTGCACCGTGCGCCGTGCCCGCGGTGCGCGGCGTCGCGCCGGTCGAGCAGCAGCGTCACGCCGGTCGGGTCCGGCCGGTCGTCGAGCCGGACCATCAGCTCGTCGCGCCGGGCACTGGAGCGCCAGTGCACCCGTCGCAGCTCGTCGCCCTGCCGGTACGGCCGGATCAGCACGTCCGGGGTGCCCGCGCCCGGCCGGCTGCCGCCCTCGGCGCCCCGCCCGGCCGCGGTGGAGGTCAGCGCGGGCCGCCCGGTGAGCGGGGTGACCCGGGGCAGCACCAGCCAGCGGTCGGCGGCGAGCACGTCGTGCCGGAACTCGGCGAGGCCGAGCGCGTCGGTGCCGCGCCCGCGCAGCGGACCGATCCGGTAGGCGCCGCGGACCGCGGGCCGCAGCGGGTAGCCGACCCGGGCGCCGCGGCGGCCGAGCCGGTGCACGGTGAAGCGCGGGGGATAGCGGTCCGAGGGGCCCGCCGCGTCCGGCACGGTGTCGGCGATCCGGAGCGAGCCCAGCAGCGATCCGCCGGCGATCCGGAGCAGCGCGGTGCCCGCCTCGCCCGCCTGGATCCGGGACGGCTCCAGGGTGCGGGTGACCTGCAGCGTGCGCCGGGACCGGAGCGCGACGAGCAGCGCGAGCAGCGGCAGCAGCACGACGAACGCGCCGACCCGCACCAGGTCGCGCTCGTCGAGGACGACCGCGCAGACGACCATCGCCAGTCCGCCGGCGAGCAGGCTGCGGCCGCGCACCGTCAGCCCGGCGGGCCGCTCCCGGCGGGCGGTGCCGGGCCGGTCGGCGAGCGGGCCGGGGGTCGGGTCCGCGCGCTCGCCGGGGGCGGCGTCGCGGGCGGCGGGCACGGCGGCCTGCCCCACCGGCGGGCGGGCCGGGGCGGACCGGCCGGCCCCGGAGGACACCGTCACGTCAGCTCCGCGGCGGGGAGGGCACCGCGACCCGGCCCAGCGCGCCGCGCACCAGATCGGCGGTCGAACGGCGGGCGGCGACCCCCTCCGGGCCGAGGATCAGCCGGTGCGCCAGCACCGGCACGGCGACCGCCTGGACGTCGTCCGGGACGACGTAGCCGCGCCCGGCGGTGGCCGCCCACGCCCGGGCGGCGCGCAGCAGGTGCAGCGTCGCGCGCGGCGACGCGCCGAGCCGCACCTCGGGCAGCCGCCGGGTCGCGCCGACGATCTCCACGCAGTACCGGCGGACCTCGGCCGCGGTGTGCAGGGCGCGGGTGGTGGCGACCATCGACCGCAGCGTGTGCAGGTCGGTGACCGGCCGCATCCGCTCCAGCGGCTCGTCGGTGCCGTGCTCGTCGAGCATGGCGAGCTCCGCGGCCGGGTCCGGGTAGCCGACGCTGATCCGGATGGTGAACCGGTCGCGCTGGGCCTCGGGCAGCGGGTAGGTGCCGTCCATCTCGACCGGGTTCTGGGTGGCGACGACCAGGAACGGGTCGCCGAGCGGGTAGGTGCCGCCGTCGGCGGTGACCTGGTGCTCGGCCATGCACTCGAGCAGCGCGGACTGGGTCTTCGGCGAGGCCCGGTTGATCTCGTCGGCGATCACGACGTTCGCGAAGACCGGGCCGGGTCGGAACTCGAACTCCGAGGTCTGCCGGTTGTAGATCGAGGTGCCGGTGATGTCGCCGGGGAGCAGGTCCGGGGTGAACTGGATGCGGCTCACGGCGCCGTCGACGGAGCGGGCGAGCGCCTTCGCCAGCGAGGTCTTGCCGACGCCGGGCACGTCCTCGACGAGCAGGTGGCCCTCGGCGAGCATCGCGACCAGCGCGAGCCGGATCGCCTCGGGCTTGCCGACGATCACCCGGCCGACGGTTCCGGCGATCCGGCCCGCGACCTCGGCGACCGCGCCGACGTCGAGCTGGTCCGCGCCGTACCCGGGGGTGGCGCCCGTCGGTTCCGCGCGTCGGCCCGGCATCCCGGGCTGCGGGGACGGGACGGACGGCACGGACGGCGCAGAGGGTGCGCTCGAGGACAACGGGCCTCCTCAAGGGATGACGGGGCACGGCCAGTCTGTCAAACGTCGCCCGATCGTGATCGGCCGCCGCCGTCCGGCCGCCGTGCTGCGGCCGGACGGGCCATCGAATCCGGCGCGGTACTGCTCCGGACGGCGGTGCGGGCGGGGTCCGGTCGAACGCCGGGGCCGCCTCCCCACCGGCCTCCCGCCCGCCGCCCCACCCGCTCCCACCGGCCGCCCCACCACTCCCCACCGGCGTCCCCACCCGCTCCCACCGGCCGCCCCACCGTTCCCCACCGGCTGCCCGCACCGGACCCGCCGCAACCCCTCCGACCTGCGACGACGCCGGTGGGGGAGCGGAGTGCCCGATCCGGCTGCCCGGGGCCTCCACGGCCGCTCCGGGGTCGCGCTACCGGGTGGCTCCCCACCACCCCCCACCGACTCTCACCTGCGAAAACGGCCGATGAACAGGAGGTGCGGGAATCATCTCGGGTTGACGGTGGGTGGTTGTGGGGTAGTGTGGTGATCGCTGGGGCGAACAGGTGCCCCAGGTGGAGGTGGGGTCGGTGTTCCTCGGCACCTACACCCCGAAGCTGGACGACAAGGGGCGGCTCACGCTGCCCGCGAAATTCCGCGACGAGTTGCGAGGCGGCTGCATGATCACGAAAGGGCAGGACCACTGCCTCTACGTGTTCACCCGTGACGCCTTCACCGAGATGGCACGCAAGATCGCCGCGGCGCCGCTGACCAACGAGTCGGCGCGGGTCTTCCAGCGGAACCTCTTCTCGGGCACCGACGAGCAGAACCCCGACGGCCAGGGCCGGATCGCGATCACGTCCGAGCTGCGCCGGTACGCCGGACTGACCAAGGACTGCGTGGTGATCGGCGCGTTCACGCGCGCCGAGATCTGGGACGCGCAGGCCTGGCAGGAGTACCAGGAGCAGCACGAGAACGAGTTCGCGAAGGCGCAGGAGGAGGTTCTGCCCGGGCTGTTCTGACCCCCGCTGGCGGGCGGGGGAGAGGAACGGCATCGCATGCAACACGACGGACGGCATCACCGTCGCCGTCCCGACCCGGGTGCCGTGATCGGCGGCCCTGGCACACCTTCCCCGGTGCCAGGTCCTCACCGGCACGGCCCCCGGGTGGGGACGGCGCCGGCGCCCACCCCGACTGGGGAGTTCGGGTGGCGGGATGGCGGCCGTTGTCCACAGGCGCATCGCAGGCCGGTTGTGGGAACCGGCGCGAGCGGTGCACCCAGGGACTGGTCCGACCGGTTCCGGCCCGACCGGGCCGGGACCGGAACCGGCAGACCGGACGGCCACGGGGGACGAACGGCACGCACGACTCGGGGGTGGGACGTGGCAGGTACTCCCGACGACGGTGACGGCGCGATCCACGACGGCGCGAACGACCCTGATGGGCCCGCGCCCGGCGAGCGGCACGTCCCGGTCCTCCTCGACCGCGTCAGCGAGCTCCTCGGTCCCGCGCTCGCGGGATCCGGCGCCGTGCACGTGGACGCCACCCTCGGCATGGGCGGCCACGCCGCGGCCCTGCTCGCCGCGTACCCGCAGCTCACCCTGGTCGGCCTCGACCGGGACCCGCAGGCCCTGGAGATCGCGGGCAGGCGGCTCACCGCCTTCGCCGACCGGTTCCGCCCGGTGCACGCCGTGTACGACCGGATCGGCGAGGTGCTCGCCGAGCTCGGTATCGACGGCGTGCAGGGCATCCTGTTCGATCTCGGCGTCTCCTCGCTGCAGCTCGACGAGACCGCCCGCGGGTTCTCCTACTCCCGCGACGCCGATCTCGACATGCGGATGGACCCGACGACCGGGCCGACCGCCGCCGACGTCCTCAACAGCTACTCCGCGCCCGAGCTGCGCCGGATCCTGCGCGAGTACGGCGAGGAGCGGTTCGCCGGGCCGATCGCGAACGCGATCGTGCGCAACCGCGCGACCACCCCGTTCACCCGCAGCGCCGAGCTGGTCGAGCTGCTCTACGCGGTCGTCCCGGCCGCCTCCCGCCGGACCGGCGGGCATCCGGCGAAGCGGACCTTCCAGGCGTTGCGGATCGAGGTGAACGCCGAGCTGGACGCACTGCGCGGCGCGCTGCCCGCCGCCCTCGACGCGCTCGCGCCGGGCGGCCGGATCGTCGTGCTGTCCTACCACTCGCTGGAGGACCGGATGACCAAGCGGGCACTCGCCGAGCGCACCCGGTCGCGCACCCCGCTCGACCTGCCGGTCGAGCTGCCCGGGCACGAGCCGGAGTTCCGGCTGCTGACCCGCGGCTCGGAGACGGCGACCGACACCGAGATCGCGCGCAACCCGCGGGCCGCCCCGGTGCGGCTGCGGGCAGCGGAACGGGTGGCGTCATGACCACCGTCACGACGGGCACTACCAGCGGCAGGGCACGGCGGAGAGGCAGGAACCGATGAGCACACCCGTCATCGATCGCCCGGGGACACCCGGCACCCGGCCACGTCCGCAGACCCGCCGGGCGGCGGCGCCGCCCCGGATCCCGGCACAGCGCGGTCCGGGGGAGAACCGGCGGGCCCAGGAGCAGCGCCGCACCCGCGCCGTGGCCAGGGAGAACACCGGCCGCGCGAAGTTCGTGCTGGTCGTGATGGTGCTGCTGGCGGTCGGCCTGATCGCCACGCTGTGGCTGTCCACCGCGGCGGCCGCCGACTCCTACCGGCTGCAGGAGGCGCGGCAGCAGACCGCCGCGCTGACCGAGCGCTCCGAGGCCCTCCGCAAGGAGGTGACGGTGCTGCAGAGCCCCGGCTCGCTGGCCGAGCGCGCCGCCGCCCAGGGCATGGTCCCGGTGTCCGACCCGGCCCGGCTGGTCGTCGGGCCGGACGGGCAGGTCGAGGTGGTCGGCGAGCCCCGGGCCGCGGCGCCCGTCGCCCCGCCCGCCCCGCCTGCCCCGGACCCGGCCGCACCCGGCGACCCGGCCGCGCCCGCCGATCCGGCCGCACCGGAGGCGGCCCAGCCGCCGGCCGTGCCCGGCGGCGGCACCTCCGACCCGGAGGCCGAGGGCGGCGACGCGGCCGCCGCGGCCGGCGCCGACATCGACCGGCAGGAGGGAGCCGAGCGCGAGGTCCCGGCCGACGCCCGTGCGGCGGGCGGTCAGGACTGATGACCTACGCACCACCCCGGGGCCGCCGCCCCGGGTACGGCGGTGGGCCGCCCCGCGGCGGCCCGCCCCGGCGCAGGCGTTCGGCCGCCGACGACCCGCGTTTCCGGCTCCGGCTCGCCTGGGTGCTGCTCGCCGCGCTGCTGCTGGTCTCCGGCGCGAAGCTGGTGGTGGTGCAGACCGTCCAGGCCGGCTCGCTGACGGCCGACGCGGAGAAGCAGCGCGCCAGCCGGATCGTCATCCCGGCCGAGCGCGGCTCGATCACCGACCGGGACGGCAACGTCCTCGCGTTCTCCACCGAGTCGAAGGCACTCGTCACCAACCCGAGGCTGATCAACCGGACCCGGGGCGCCGAGGCCGTCGACTACAAGAACGCGATGGCCGACGCGGTCGCCGGGGTCACCGGCGGCGATCCCGAGGAGCTGCGGCGGGCGCTGGCCCGCGACCGCGGCTACATCGTGCTGGCCACCGCGGTCGACCCGGCCCCGGCCCGCGAGCTGCGCGAGCGGTTCCCGGAGATCGCCGAGGAGAGCCGGGAGGCCCGCCAGTACCCCGGCGGGAACCTCGCGTCGAACATCATCGGTGCGGCCACCTGGAGTGCCGACGCCCAGAAGCTGATCGGCCGGATCGGCCTGGAGTCCGCCGACGACGACCTGCTGGCCGGCCGGGACGGCTTCCAGATCGCCGACACCGCCGAGGGCAGCCGCACCGTCATCCCGGGCAGCGTGCGGTCCGAGCAGCCCGCCGTGTCCGGCTCCGACGTGCAGCTCACGATCGACTCGGACCTGCAGTTCCAGGTGCAGCGGATGCTGGCCGGCTACGCCGCCGAGTCCGGTGCCCGCAGCGGCTCGGCGGTCGTGCTGGACCGGGAGACCGGCGAGGTGCTGGCACTGGCCGACAACACCTCGTTCGACCCGGGGAACCTGCTGGAGGCCGACCCGGCGACGCTGGGCAACAAGGGCGTCACCACGCCGTTCGAACCCGGCTCGGTGAACAAGGTGGTCGCGATGGCGGCCGCGCTCGAGGCGGGCGTCGTGCGACCGGAGGACGTGCTGGAGGTACCCGGTCAGATCCAGGTCGCCGACCGCACCATCCGGGACGCCTGGGCGCACGGCGTCGAGCGCTACACGCTCACCGGCGTGCTGGCGAAGTCGTCGAACGTCGGCACCCTGATGACCGCCCAGAAGGTCGGCGAGGACGCGTTCTCCGACATGCTCACCCGGATGGGGGTCGGGCAGCGGACCGGCGTCGGGCTGCCCGGTGAGAGCGCGGGCTCGGTCCCGCCGCGCGCGACCTGGTCCGGCTCCACCTTCGGCAACCTGCCGATCGGGCAGGGCCTGTCGATGACCGTGCTGCAGATGGCCGGGATGTACCAGGCGATCGCGAACGACGGCCTCCGGGTGCCGCCGCGGGTGGTCGCGGCCACCGAGGGACCGGACGGCGTCCGGGTGCCCACCGAGGCGCCCGAGCCGGTGCGGGTGATGTCCCCGGAGAATGCGCAGACCCTGCGCACGATGCTCACCGCCGTCACCCAGAACGAGCGAGGGCAGGCCGGGACCGGCCCGGCAGCGGCCGTCGCCGGGTACGAGGTGGCAGGCAAGACCGGCACCGCGCAGCAGGTCGACCCGGAGACCGGCGCCTACTCGCGCTCCCAGTACTGGATCACCTTCGCCGGGATGCTCCCGGCGCAGGATCCGCGGTTCGTGGTCGGGATCATGCTCGACGCCCCCCGCGGCGGCACCAGCGCGGCACCGCTGTTCCACGACATCGCCTCCTACCTGGCCCAGCGGGACCGGATCCCGGTGCAGAGCGAGCCGCCGCGGGTGCAGACCCTGCAGCTGCCGTGAGCGCCGCCCGGGCGGCCGGGACCCGGCCGGCAGCGCCCGGCGGTCCCGGCGGCCGTCCGTCCGCCCGGCCGGCCGCGGCCGTCACGGGATGAGCGGGACGCTGCCCGTCGACCGGCCGGATGCCTGCGCCGGACGGGCGTATCCGGCCTGCCGTCCGGGCCCGCGACGGCGCTCGTCCCGCCGTCCGGCGCGGACCGGCCCGTGAGCGGTCGCGACCCCCGGATCCGGCCGGAGGGCGACCCCCGGCGGTCGGTAACCTCCCGCGCTGTGCCCGACGTCCACGCTGCGTACGCCTCCCCGGCCGGGAACGTCGACACCGGGATCCCGTCGATGAGCGGGCACCCCGGTTCGCTCCCGGACCGCCCGGCGACGGTGCGCCCGGTCGACGTCGCCCTGCTCGGGCGGCTGGCCGGAGCCGAGCTCAACCCGCGCACCGCCGGAGCTGGCCCCGGCCCGCTGCTCGACGCCGCGGCCGACCCGCACACTGTCACCGGGGTGACGCTGCGCGCCGCGTCGGTGCGGCCCGGCGACCTGTTCGCCGCGCTGCCGGGCGCGCGGGCGCACGGCGCCGACTTCGCCGCGCAGGCGATCGCGGCGGGCGCCGCCGCCGTCCTGACCGATCCGGCGGGCGCCGACCGGCCCGAGATCCGGCACTCCCGGCTGCCCGTCCTGGTGCACCCGGACCCGCGCGAGGTGCTCGGCCCGGTGTCGGCCGCCGTGTACGGCGAGCCGACCGCCCGGCTGCGGGTGCTGGGCGTCACCGGCACCTCGGGCAAGACCACCGTCGGGCACCTGCTGGAGGCCGGACTGGCCGCCGCCGGCCGGGCCAGCGGGCTGCTCGGCACCGTCCGCACCCGGGTGCGGGTGCCCGGGCACGAGCCGCGGGCGCTGCCCAGCGCCTTCACCACGCCGGAGGCCCCGGACCTGCAGGCCCTGTTCGCGGTGATGGTGGAGGCGGGCGTCACCGACGTCGCGATGGAGGTGTCCAGCCACGCGCTGGCGCTGGGCCGCGTCGGCGGCACCCGGTTCGCCGCCGGTGCCTTCACCAACCTCTCCCAGGACCACCTGGACTTCCACCCGACGATGGCCGACTACTTCGAGGCCAAGGCCCGGCTGCTCGTCGGCGGTGGAGCCGGTGTGGAGCCGGCCCGGCACGGCGTCGTCTGCATCGACGACGAGTGGGGCCGCCGGCTGGCCGCCCGACGGCCGGAGGCGGTCACCGTCAGCGCGGCCGACGACGGCCCGCACGCCACCTGGACAGTGCGCGATCTCGCCGCCCACCCGGACGGCACCCAGACCTTCACCGCGATCGGCCCCGGCGGCCTCGCCCAGCCGGTGACGCTCGCCCTGCCCGGCCGGTACAACGTGGCGAACGCGCTGGTCGCGCTGGCCTGCCTGGACGCCGACGGGATCCCGCCGCAGGTCACCGCGGAGGGCTTCGCGCAGCTGTCGGTGCCCGGCCGGATGCAGCGGGTGGACGCCGGGCAGCCGTGGCTGGCCGTGGTGGACTACGCGCACAAGCCGGCCGCCGTCGCCGCGCTGCTCGACGCGCTCCGCGCGCAGCTCAAGCCGCACGCCCGGGTGCTGACGGTGCTCGGCTGCGGCGGCGACCGGGACACCGGCAAGCGGCCGCTGATGGGGGCCGCCGCGGCGATCCGGTCCGATCTGCTGGTGATCACCGACGACAACCCGCGCAGCGAGGACCCGGCCGCGATCCGGCGGGCGATGCTCGACGGCGCGGCCCACGAGCCCGCCCGGGGGGACGTGATCGAGATCGGCGACCGGCGGAGTGCGATCGTCTACGCCGTGCGCTCGGCCCGCCCCGGCGACGCGGTGGTGATCGCCGGGAAGGGGCACGAGACGGGCCAGGAGGTGCACGGGGTCAAGTACCCGTTCGACGACGCCGACGAGCTGGTCGCCGCGATCCGGGCGGCCTCGTGACGACGTCGGGTGCCATGACAGGAGGACGGACCGAGCCGGTGGAGACGAGCGGGCGATGATCGAGATGACGCTGGCCGAGGTCGCCGCGGTGACCGGCGGCAGGCTGCACCGGCTGACCGAGGCGGATGCCGCGGCGACCACGGTGACCGCGGTCGAGTTCGACTCGCGGGTGGTCGGGCCGGGCGGGCTGTTCCTGGCGCTGCCCGGGGAGCGGGCCGACGGTCACGACTTCGCCGCCGCCGCGGCGGCCCGCGGCGCGAGCGTGCTCGCCGGCCGCGAGGTCGACGCGCCCGCCGTCGTCGTGCCGCCCGCCGCCGCCCGCGACGCGCACACCTACCTGGGCGCGGTCGACCCGGACGGGCACGGCGCGGCGGTGCTCGCCGGGCTCGGAA
Source organism: Pseudonocardia sp. DxW (assembly GCF_058448985.1). Lineage (NCBI taxonomy): Bacteria > Bacillati > Actinomycetota > Actinomycetes > Pseudonocardiales > Pseudonocardiaceae > Pseudonocardia > Pseudonocardia sp. DxW. The sequence continues at coordinate 113,697 of NZ_JBZFLK010000005.1, forward strand.
GGCTCGCCCGGCACGTGCTCGGCGCGCTGCCCGGGCTCGCCGTCGTCGGGGTCACCGGCAGCGCCGGGAAGACCTCCACCAAGGACCTCATCGCGGCGGTGCTGGCGCCGCTGGGCCGCACCGTCGCCCCGCCGGAGTCGTTCAACAACGAGCTCGGCACCCCGTGGACCGCGCTGCGCGCCGACGCCGCGACCCGGCACCTGGTTCTGGAGTTCTCGGCCCGCGGCACCGGGCACATCGCCGCGCTCTGCGCGGTCGCCCCGCCCCGGATCGGGGTGGTGCTCAACGTCGGATCCGCGCACCTGGGCGAGTTCGGCTCGCGGGCCGGGATCGCCCGGGCGAAGGGCGAGCTGGTCGAGGCGCTGCCGCCGGGCGACCTGCCGGGTGACCGCGGCGGCGTCGCCGTGCTGAACGCCGACGACGACGCGGTCGCCGCGATGCGCGACCGCACCTCCGCCCGGGTGGTGCTGTTCGGCCGCTCCGCGGCCGCGGACGTGCGGGCCGAGCAGGTCGTCCTGGACGCCGGGCGGGCGTCGTTCCGGCTGGTCACCCCGGCCGGGTCGGCGCAGGTCCGGCTGCAGCTGGTCGGCGGGCACCAGGTCGCCAACGCGCTGGCCGCGGCGGCCGTCGCGCTGGAGCTTGGCGGTACCCCGGAGCAGGCCGCCGCCGCGCTGTCGGCGGCCACCCCGGCGTCGCGCTGGCGGATGGAGGTCACCGACCGGGCCGACGGCGTCACCGTCGTCAACGACGCCTACAACGCCAACCCGGAGGCGATGGCCGCCGCGATCTCCGCGCTGACCTCGATCGCCGGGACCGACCGCCGGGCCTGGGCGGTGCTCGGCCCGATGGCCGAGATCGGCGACGGCGCGGCCGGGGAGCACGCCGCGGCGGCCCGGCGCGCCCGGGACACCGGCGTGCGCCGGGTGGTCGCGGTCGGCGCCCCCGACTACGGCCCGGACGCCGAGCACGTCGACGACGTCGGGGCCGCGCTGGCCCTGCTGCGCGCCGAGATCGAGCCCGGCGACGTGGTGCTGGTGAAGGCGTCCCGCAGCGCCGGGCTGGAGCGGGTCGCCGCCGGGTTGCTGGCGACCGACGGGCTGGTGCGCCGGTGAGGGGCGTCTTCCTGGCCGCGGGCCTCGCGCTCGCGGTGTCCATCCTGCTGACCCCGTACCTGATCCGGTTCTTCGCCAAGCAGGGCTTCGGCCAGGAGATCCGCGAGGACGGCCCGCAGAGCCACCAGTCCAAGCGCGGCACGCCGACGATGGGCGGCGTCGCGATCCTGATCGCCATCTGGGTCGGCTACCTGGGCTCGCACGCCTTCACCCGGGAACCGATCACCGCGTCCGCGCTGCTGGTGCTGTTCCTGACCACCGCGCTGGGCCTGGTCGGGTTCATCGACGACTTCCTCAAGATCCGCCGCCAGCGCAACCTCGGCCTCAACAAGACGTCGAAGATCGTCGGACAGGTCCTCACCGCGACGATCTTCGGCATCCTGGCCGTCCGGTTCGCCAACGAGCGGAACCTGACCCCGGCCTCGGAGAGCCTGTCGTTCGTCCGGGACATCACCGTGCTGAGCTTCGGCGTGGTCGGGTTCGTGCTGCTGTGCAACCTGATCGTCGCAGCCTGGTCGAACGCGGTGAACCTGACCGACGGGCTGGACGGCCTGGCCGCGGGCACCGCCGCGATGGTGCTCGGCACCTACGTGATCATCGCCTTCTGGCAGTTCCGCAACAGCTGCGCGATCGCCGCGTCCGCAGGCTGCTACGAGGTGCGCGACCCGCTCGACGTCGGCCTGGTCGCCGCGGCCGCGATGGGCGGCTGCATCGGCTTCCTCTGGTGGAACGCCGCACCGGCCCGGATCTTCATGGGCGACACCGGCTCGCTGGCGCTGGGCGGGCTGCTCGCCGGGCTGTCCATCGTGACCCGCACCGAGCTGCTGCTGGTCGTCATCGGTGGGGTGTTCGTGGTCGAGGCGCTGTCTGTGTCGCTGCAGATCCTGGTGTTCCGAACCTCGCGCCGGCGGCTGTTCCGGATGGCGCCGTTCCACCACCACTTCGAGCTGGCCGGCTGGGCCGAGACGACCGTCATCATCCGGTTCTGGCTGCTCGCCGCGATCTGCGCGGCGATGGGGCTGGGGATCTTCTACAGCGAGTGGCTCGCCGCATCGGGTTCGGCGTGAGCGAGCCGGCGGCCGGCGGTCCGGTGCTCGTCGCCGGGGCCGGCGTGTCCGGGCTGGCCGCCGCGGTGGCGCTGCGCGACGCCGGTTCCCCGGTGTTCGTCTCCGACGACCGCCCCGCGGCGCTGGCCGGGCTGCCCGACGGCGTGCGCGCCTGGGCCGGGCCCGGCCTGCCGGACGGCGTGCGCATCGTGGTCACCTCACCCGGCCGGCGCCCGGACCACCCGCTGGTCGCCGAGGCCGCCGCGGCCGGCGCCGAGGTGATCGGCGAGCCGGAGCTGGCCTGGCGGCTCGGCGAGCTGACCGGCAAGCCGCCGGCCTGGCTGGTGGTCACCGGCACCAACGGCAAGACGACCACCACCGAGATGCTCGCCGCCGTCCTGCACACCGCCGGGCTGGACGCGGTCGCCTGCGGCAACATCGGCTATCCCGTGGTGAGCGCGGTCGCCGCGGGCCACGAGGTGCTCGCCGTCGAGCTGTCCAGCTTCCAACTGCACTGGTCGCCGTCGGTCCGCCCGCTGGCCGGGGTGGTGCTGAACGTCGCCGAGGACCATCTCGACTGGCACGGCGGGGCGGCCGGCTACGCCGCGGCGAAGGCCGTCGCGCTGGTCGGGGACGTCGCCGTCGCCGGGGTGGACGATCCGGTGGCCGCCCGGCTGCTGGCCGCCGCACCGGCGGCCCGCCGGATCGGGGTGACCCTCGACGAGCCGGGCCCCGACCAGCTGGGCGTGTCCGGCGGGATGCTGGTCGATCGCGCGTTCGGCGGCGGGGAGCTGGTCGCCGCCGACGCCGTCGTGCCGCCCGGCCCGCCCGGGATCACCGACGCGCTCGCCGCGGCCGCGCTGGCCAGGGCCTACGGGGTCGGCACCGGGCCGATCGGGCGGGCGCTCGCGTCGTTCACCCCGGGCCCGCACCGCAGTGCCCCGGTCGGGACGCACGCCGGGGTCGACTACCTCGACGACTCGAAGGCCACCAACCCGCACGCGGCCGCGGCGGCGCTGGCCGCGATCGCCGCCCGCCGCCCGGGCGCGCGCACGGTCTGGGTGGTCGGCGGGCTGCTCAAGGGGGTCGCACCGGACGCGCTCGGCGAGCTCGCCGCGGCGCGGGCGGCGCAGCTGGCCGGGATCGTCGTGATCGGGACGGACCGGGCGCCGATCGTCGAGACCCTTGCGCGACACACCCCTGATCTCCCGGTCGTGGAGGTCGGACAGCGTCACGATGGGGTCATGGTGCCCTCCGACCAGCCGGATCCGATGCCCGAGGCGGTCCGGCGGGCGGCCGCGATCGCCCGTCCGGGCGACGTCGTGCTGCTCGCTCCGGCAGCAGCCTCGATGGACCAGTTCCGCGACTACGCGCACCGCGGTGCGGCGTTCGCGGCGGCCGTCGCCGCGCTGGACGGTGGCCGGTGAGCCCGGCGGTACCGCGCTCCGGGCCGCGCCGGACCGCGGGCGCGGCCCTGGTCAGCGGGATCCGCGGCGGCTCGCGCCGGTTGCGGCGCTGGCTGCGCCGCCCGCTCACCTCGCTGCACCTGATCCTCGGCGTCTTCGGCCTGCTCACGCTGTTCGGCCTGGTCATGGTGCTGTCGGCGTCCGCGGTGTCGGCCGGCGGCTCGTCGTACTCGGTGTTCACCCGGCAGCTCATGTTCTGCGCGGTCGGCCTGGTGCTGTTCTACGTCGGCCTGCGGGTCCGGCCGGCGACGCTGCGCTCGGCCGCGCCGGTGCTGCTGATCGTCGGCATCCTCGCGCTGGTCGCGGTGCTGATCCCGGGGATCGGCGTGGTCCGCGGCGGCGCCCGCTCCTGGTTCGCGATCGGGCCGGTGTCGCTGCAGCCGTCCGAGGCCATCAAGATCGCGCTGACGCTGTGGGGTGCGCACGTGCTGGTCGCCCGGCGGGCGGTGATGCACCGCTGGAAGCACGCGCTGAACCCGGTCGTCCCGGTCACCCTGCTGGTCTTCACGCTGCTCGTGCTGCAGCCCGACCTGGGCATGACCATCTCGATCGGCATCGTGATGCTGGCGCTGCTCTACTTCGGCGGCGCCCCGGTCAAGCTGCTCGCGCTGATCGCCGGCGGCGGGCTGGCCGGCGCGGTGATCCTCGGGCTGACCGCGGGCTACCGGGCGAGCCGGATCACCGCGTTCCTCTCACCGGCCACCGCCGATCCGCTGGGCCCCGCCTACCAGGCGACGCAGGCGCTCTACGCGCTCGCCGACGGCAGGCTGCTCGGGGTCGGCCTCGGCCAGGGCCGGGCCAAGTGGGACTACCTGCCGAACGCGCACAACGACTTCATCTTCGCGATCATCGGCGAGGAGCTCGGCCTGGTCGGCGCGTTCGCGGTGCTGGCACTGTTCGCGACCCTGGCCTACACCGGGATGCGGATCGCGGCCCGCAACACCGACCCGTGGCTGCGGATCGTCGTGGCCACCTCGACCACCGGCCTGGTGGTCCAGGCCGCCATCAACATCGGATACGTCGTGGGGCTGCTCCCGGTGACCGGGCTGCAGCTGCCGCTGATCTCCTCCGGCGGGACCTCGCTGGTGGTGACCATGTTCCTGTTCGGGCTGCTCACCAACGCCGCCCGGCACGAACCGGAGGCCGTCGCGGCCCTCCGCAAGGACGGGCAGGGCCGGGTGGCGAAGCTGCTGCGGCTGCCGTTGCCGGAGCCCTACCGGGCGCCGGGGCCGTCGTCACGGTGGGCGGCACGATGAGAACGCTCCTGCGGGCCGGGAGCAGATGAAGTCGGACGACGCGAGGGGCACGAGAGCGTGACGGGCACGGATCACACCGGCGGTAACCGCGGCACCGGCGGACCCGGCGCGGGCCGGGACGGCCACGGCGCCGACCCGGCCGCCCCGGGCGCCGCCGACGGCCCGCCCCGGCGGCCGACGATGGGACGCCCGGCGCAGACCGGGCCGGTCGAGCCGGACGGAGTGCTGTTCGGACGGCCGGACGACCCGGGCCGTCCCGGTCCGTCCCGGCCGTCGCCGGGGGAGCGGCGGACCGTCCGGCTGGAGGTGTCCGGCCCCGAGCGGCGGACCGGCGCCGGCGCGCCCGGCCCGGAACCCGCCGGTCCGACGGCGGCGTTCGAGATCGTCCCGGACGCACCGGAGGCGACCGGGTCCCGGCCGGACGGGGGCGCGGGGGAGCCCGGTGGCCCGGCCGCGCCGCCCGCCGGTGGACCCGCCCCGATGGGCCCGGGCGCCCGGGAGGGGTTCGCCGCCCCGGGTACCGGCTCCCCGCAGGCGGAGCCCGGGTCCGCGGACCCGGTGGCGCCCGCAGGTGGGCAGGCGGCCGAGGGTTCCGCATCCGGCGCCGCCGAGGGTCCGGCCCACGATTCCGCCGGGAGTGCCGCGTCCGGGGGCGCTGCAGGCGCGGCGCCCGAGCGTGCCGCGGGCTCGGCGTCCGGCGTCGGTTCGGGCAGTGGGTCGGGCACCGTTGGGGACTCCGTCTCGGGCACTGCCGCGGGCGCTGCGTCCGAACCAGCCACAGGCTCCGCTCCGGGTCCTGCGTCCGGCTCCGCCGCGGGCGCTGATCCGGGCGGTGTCGCTGGTTCTGCTGATGGCACTGCCGCGGGCGCTGCTGATGGCACTGCCGCGGGCGCTGCTTCGGGCACCGCGTCCGATGCTGCGGGCACCGCTTCTGGCTCGGCTCCCGGTTCTGCTCCGGGGACTGCGTCCGGCTCCGCTCACGGGTCTGCTCCGGGTACCGCCGCCGGCTCCGGTTCGGGTGCCGCGTCGGGCGGGCCGGGGACGCAGCCGCCGGACACCGGGGGCGTCCGCGGCCCCAGCCGGCTGCCCTCCACCGGATGGGACCCGCACACCCACGGCGGCCGGCCGCCGTTCAGGCCGGGCCAGGGGGAGGCCCCCGGCCCGGGTGGCCGGGCCAACGGGAGCCCGCGCAACGGCGTCCCGCGCAACGGCGCCGCCCGCGCCGACGAGCCGGAGCGGCCGGACGGCGCGCGCCCGCCGCGCGGCGACGCCGGGCAGCGGCCCGGCCCCCACCGGCCCGGGCCGACCCCGCCCGGTGCGATGCCGCCCGGCGGACTGTTCACGCCGGCCGGACCGCGTGCCCGCGGACCGGAGCGTCCCGGCGCCGGCCGCACCGGAGCGCAGGGACCCGGTGCCCCCGGCGGTCCGGGTGCCGCCGGTGCCCCCGGCCGGGCACCGGGGACACCCGGCAACCGGAACCCGGGACAGCACCCTGCCCAGAATCCCGGGAACGGTCCCGCGTCCCGTACCGACGACCCGGTCGCGACCCCGCCGAGCGGTGCGCCGCAGGACGCCGGCACCCCGCCGGCGGGTAACCCGGTTCCCGGCGGCCGCGACGTCGCCGGGTCGTCCGCGGGCGACCAGCACGGCGCGGGACGCCCCGGCAACGGCACCGGCAACGGGCCGTCCCGCCCGGGCCGGCCGAGCGGCGTCTCCGGGACCGGCCCGCAGAGCGGTGCCGCGCTGTCCGCGTCCGGTCCGCGCGGCGCCGTCCCGTCGGCCGGCCCGGGACCCGGGGCCCGCCCGGGCGGGCAGCAGCCGCCGTCCGGTGGCCCGGTGGGGCACCGTCCGGGCGGCCCGGCGCAGCCCGGCCGGTCGGCCGGGATGCCGCAGTCCTTCGACGGTGCGGCACGGCGTGGCGGCCCGCAGCCCCCCGGCGGCCCGCAGCCGCCCGGTGCCCTGCCGTCGCCGGGCGGCCAGCGGCCCGGCGGCGCGCAGCCGCCGTTCGGCGGGCGGCCGGGCGGTGCTCCGAACCGCCCCGATGCCGGCCAGCCCCAGCAGGGCCCGTCCGGCGCCGGGCAGCCGCCGCAGGGCCCGCCCGGTGCCGGGCGGACCGACCCGGGCCGTGCATCGGAGCCGGGCCGTTTCGTCCAGCACCCGGGCCAGGGCGTCGCGCCCGGTCTCCCGGACCAGCCGGTCCACCCTGCCCAGCTCGGCCAGGCCCCGGCGGACGGTGGCCCGGGCCAGCCGGTGTTCCCGACCCGGCCCGACGCCCGCCCGGCGGCGGGACAGCCCGCGGGCCTCGCCGAGCCCGGCACCCCCGGCGCACCGGGCAGCCCGGCCGGTCCGGGTCATCCCGGCGGTCCGGGGAACCCCGCGGCTCCGGGCAACCCCGGCCCCGCAGCCCCCGGCGGCGGTCACCCCGGCAACCCGGGGCACCCCGGCAACCCCGGAAGTCCGGGCAACCCGGGCAACCCGGGCAACCCGGGCAACGCCGGCGGCCCCGAGGGCACCCGTGCCTTCCCGCCCGCCACCACCCGTCCCGCCGGTGAGCAGCTCCCGCCCCCGGCGCCCGGCGCGCTGTCCGTGGTCGTCGCCGGCGGCGGCTCCGCCGGGCACATCGAGCCGGCGCTGGCCGTCGCCGACGCGATCCGCAGGCTCGTCCCCGGCGCCCGGGTCACCGCGCTCGGCACCGAGAAGGGACTGGACACCCAGCTCATCCCGGCCCGCGGCTACCCGCTCGAGCTGATCCCGCCGGTGCCGCTGCCCCGCAAGCCCACCGCCGACCTGCTGAAGCTGCCCGGCAACGTCCGGGGCGCCGTCCGCCGGGTCCGCGAGGTGCTGGACGCGGTGCAGGCCGACGTCGTCGTCGGCTTCGGCGGGTTCGTCTCGCTGCCCGCCTACCTCGGCGCCCGCGGCCGGGTGCCGATCGTCGTGCACGAGGCGAACGCGCGCGCCGGGCTGGCGAACAAGGTCGGTGCCCGGTTCGCCGCCGCCGTCGCCACCGCCGTACCCGGCACCGGGCTGGCACACGAGCAGGTCGTCGGCATGCCGCTGCGCCGTTCGATCACCACGCTCGACCGCGCCGCGCTGCGGCCCGAGGCACGTACCTACTTCAACGTGCCGCCGCACGCCCCGCTGCTGCTGGTCTTCGGCGGCTCACAGGGCGCCCGCACGCTCAACGACGCCATCGCCGAGTCGCTGCCCGCCTTCACCGAACGCGGGATCTCGGTGCTGCACGCCTACGGGCGCAACGGGACCCCGGCCGATCCGCGGCCCGGCTACTTCCCGACGCCCTACATCGAGCGGATGGACCTGGCCTACGCTGCGGCCGACGTCGTCCTCGGCCGGTCCGGGATGACGACGGTCGCCGAGCTGACCGCGGTCGGGCTGCCCGCCGTGTACGTCCCGCTCCCGCACGGCAACGGGGAACAGGCGCTCAACGCCCGCCCGGTCGTCCAGGCCGGCGGCGGCAAGCTGGTGCCCGACGAGGAGATGAACGGCGCGCGCGCCGTCGACGAGCTGATGCCGATGCTCACCGACCCGGACCTGGCGCTCGCCATGGGCCGCCGGGCCAGGGCGGCCGGCCACGGCGAGGCCGACGAGAAGCTCGCCCGGATCGTGATGGAGGTGGCCCGCCGGTGAACACCCCGAGCCCGCTCGGAACGCACGTGCACCTGATCGGCATCGGGGGTGCCGGGATGAGCGGCATCGCCCGCATCCTGCTGGCCCGCGGGACGGCGGTGTCCGGCTCCGACGCCCGCGAGTCCCGCACCGTCACCGCGCTGCGCGCGCTCGGTGCGCGGGTCGAGGTCGGCCACGACGCCGCCCACCTGCGGCACGACGGCGAGGACGCACCGACGGTCGTCGTCTCCACCGCCATCCGGGAGACCAATCCCGAGCTCGCCGCCGCGCGCGAGCAGGGACTGCCCGTCGTGCACCGGGCGGTCGCGCTCGCGGCGCTCACCGAGGGCCGCAGGCTGATCGCGATCGCCGGGACCCACGGCAAGACGTCGACGACGTCGATGGTCACCGTCGCGCTGCAGCACTCCGGCGCCGATCCGTCCTTCGCGATCGGTGGTGACCTGTCGATCTCCGGCAGCGGCGCGCACCACGGGAGCGGCGAGGTGTTCGTCGTCGAGGCCGACGAGAGCGACGGCTCCTTCACCGCGTTCGCACCGTCGGTCGCGGTCGTCACCAACGTCGAGCCGGACCACCTGGACCACCACGGCGACGCGCAGACCTACTACGCGGTGTTCGAGCGGTTCCTCGACCGGCTGGTGCCCGGCGCCGTGCTGGTCACCTGCGCCGACGACCCCGGCGCCGAGACGGTCGCCGCCGCCGCCGAGCGGGCCGGGATCCGGGTGCTGCGCTACGGCCGGTCCGCACCGGGGGCGCTGGACGCCCGGCTGCTCGACTTCACCCCCGACGGCACCGGCTCGCGGTCGCTGTTCCGGCACGCCGGCGCCGAACGGGAGCTGCGGCTGAGCGTGCCCGGCGAGCACATGGCGCTCAACGCGCTCGGCGCCTACCTGGCCGCGGGGGAGACCGGTGCCGACCCGGAGACCCTGCTCGACGGGCTCGCCGGGTTCGGCGGGGTGCAGCGCCGGTACGAGTTCAAGGGCCGGGTCCGCGGCGTCTCCGTCTACGACGACTACGCCCACCACCCCACCGAGGTCGCGGCGACCCTGCGCGCCGCCCGCGAGTCCGCACCGACCGTGCACGGCAGGCGCGGCCGGGTGCTCGTCGCCTTCCAGCCGCACCTCTACTCCCGGACCCGGCTGTTCGCGCGTGAGTTCGGCGAGTCGCTGTCGCTCGCGGACGAGGTCGTGGTGCTCGACGTCTACGGTGCCCGGGAGGACCCCGAACCCGGGGTCGGTCCGGCACTGATCACCGACGAGGTGCGGCTGCCCGCCGAGCGGGTGCACCGCGCCCCGTCGTGGGAGCAGACGCCGGCGGCCGTCGCCGCGCTCGCCGTCGACGGCGACACCGTGATCACGATGGGGGCCGGGGACGTCACGGCGCTCGGCCCGGAGATCCTGCGCGAGCTCGCCGGGGGCGACCGGGAATGACCGGATGCCGGGCGCACCCGGCACCGACGACCGCCGAGGGGGCGCGATGAGCAGGGGCGACGAGACCGGCGCACGCACCGGGCCCGGCGGCACCGCACGTCGCACCCCGGAGCAGGAACGGCAGGCGGCCGAGCGGGCCCGCCGGATCCGGGAACGCCGCGCGGCCGAGCGGTCCGCAGGCTCGGCGGACACCGGGGAGACCGGGCGGCCGCGCCGGGCCGACCGGGCCGGCGAGCGGGACCCGGCGCGCCCGGCCACCGCCGTGCAGACCGACGACGACGCCGCCACCCCGGACGCCGCCGGGACCCGCGACCCGGGCCGCGCCGGCCGGGGGACGGCTGACCGTGCCGCCCCCCGGGACACCGGCGGGACGGCCCGCGAACGGACCGCGGCACGGACCGCGGCACGGACGACCGCGCGGGAGCGCGCCGCCGACCCGCGGCACCGCCGCCGGCGCCTGGTCGCGCTGGCCGCCACCGTGCTGGTGGTGCTGATCGGGCTCTCCGCCGCGGTCTGGTGGGCGCTCGGCAGCTTCGGGCCGCCGGTGTCCGCGGTCGAGGTGACCGGCACCCGGCAGATCCCGGTGCACGACGTCGAGGCCGCCGCCGACGTCGGCACCGGTGTCCCGCTCGCCGCGGTCGACACCGGCGCCGTCGCCGCGCGGGTGTCGGCGATCCCCGGCGTCGCGAGCGTCGACGTCGGCCGGATCTGGCCGGACACCCTGTCGGTGACCGTGACCGAACGCACCCCGGCCGCGCTCGTCGAGACCCCGGACGGGCTGCAGCTCGTCGACGTGACCGGCTTCGTCTACCGGGAGGCACCGCCGGACCTGCGGCTGCCCCGGCTGCAGCTGCCGTCCGTCGGCCCGGAGGACCCGGCGACCCTGGCCGCCGTCGGCGCCCTGCGCGCCCTCCCGGAACCGGTGCGCGATCAGGTGGAGACGCTGTCCCTCGGGGCCGGCGGGAGCACCTTCGAGCTGGGACTGACCGAGGGCAGGCGGGTGCTGTGGGGACCGTGGTCGGACACCGCCGCCACCGCGCAGCGGGCCGAGGTGCTCGGGCCGCTGCTCGAACGGGAGGGCTCGGTCTACGACGTGTCCAGCCCGGCCCTGGTCACGGTCCGCCGGTGAACCGGCCCGCGCACGAACGTGCCGCGATGCCACCCGAACGGCCCTCGCGCCACGCCCGGCCGGACCCCGGCCGCCGGGCCCGTGCGGGCCAACCTCGGCGCGATCCCTTCCGTACCGAGGGCGGGGTCGGCGTAGGGTCACCGGCCGGCGACTGAGCGCGTTTCACGTGACCGGAACGGTGAACCACCCGGGCGGGGTGTTGTCGGCGCGCGGCGCGCCTGCTGGACCCGGGCCGGGGAAGCGACCTAGCGTTTCGCCCGAAGGCCCGGGGCACCCGGAGCTGGACCGGACCCCCGAGCGACTGGAAGGTGCCGCGCATGACGCCCCCGCACAACTACCTGGCCGTGATCAAGGTCGTCGGCATCGGTGGCGGCGGCGTGAACGCCGTCAACCGCATGATCGAGGTCGGCCTCAAGGGGGTCGAGTTCATCGCGGTGAACACCGACGCCCAGGCCCTCCTGATGTCGGACGCCGACGTGAAGCTCGACATCGGCCGCGAGCTCACCCGCGGGCTCGGCGCCGGCGCGAACCCCGACGTCGGCGGCAAGGCCGCCGAGGACCACGCCGAGGAGATCGAGGAGGTCCTCAAGGGGGCCGACATGGTCTTCGTCACCGCGGGCGAGGGCGGCGGCACCGGCACCGGTGGCGCACCGGTCGTCGCCTCGATCGCCCGGAAGCTCGGAGCCCTGACGATCGGCGTCGTCACCCGCCCGTTCACCTTCGAGGGCCGCCGTCGCGCCGGTCAGGCCGAGGACGGCATCCAGGCGCTCCGCAACGAGTGCGACACCCTGATCGTCATCCCGAACGACCGGCTGCTGCAGCTCGGCGACGTCGGCGTCTCGCTGATGGACGCCTTCCGCTCCGCCGACGAGGTGCTGCTCTCCGGCGTGCAGGGGATCACCAACCTGATCACCACCCCGGGGCTGATCAACCTGGACTTCGCCGACGTCAAGTCGGTGATGTCCGGCGCGGGCTCGGCGCTGATGGGAATAGGGTCCGCGCGCGGTGAGGGCCGGGCGGTGCAGGCCGCCGAGAAGGCCATCAACTCCCCGCTGCTCGAGGCGTCGATGGACGGCGCGCAGGGCGTGCTGCTGTCCATCGCGGGCGGCTCCGACCTGGGTCTGTTCGAGATCCACGAGGCCGCGTCGCTGGTCCAGGAGGCGGCGCACCCCGAGGCCAACATCATCTTCGGCACCGTCATCGACGACTCGCTCGGCGACGAGGTGCGGGTCACCGTGATAGCGGCCGGCTTCGAGGGCGGGACCCCGACCCACAAGAAGCTGGAACCGGCCGTGTTCAGCCGCGGCACCCAGAAGGCGTCCGAGCCGGCGGCCGGCACGGGCCGGTCCCAGACCCAGACCCAGGCCCAGCAGGCTCAGCAGGCCCAGCCCGCGCAGCAGGCACCGCAGCAGAACAACCCGACCGGGTACGGCTCGGGTGCCGGCAGCGCGCAGGCCACCACGCCGGACCTGCCGGCCTCGGTGCCGTCGTCGCCGGAGCGGACCGGCGTGCTGCCGCCCGCGCAGCCCACCGCGCCCGCGCCGCGGCAGCCGGACCTGCGTGCGGAGTCCCCGGCCGGCACCGAGCACCACCCGGCGCCGTCCGCCTCCGGCAACGGTTCCGCCCCGGCGGCCCGCCCGGCCGATCCGGTCGAGGACGAGGTGGACGTCCCGCCGTTCATGCGGCGCTGACCGATGACGCAGGCCGACTCGCCGCCGGTCCGCGTCCGCCGGGTCACCACGACGAGGGCGGGCGGCCGGTCGGCCGGCCCGTTCTCCCGGTTCAATCTCTCGCTCGGCGTCGGCGACGACCCGGCGGCGGTGACCGCCAACCGGGCCCGGATCGTCCGTGAGCTGGGCCTGACCGGGCTGGTCTTCCTGCGTCAGGTGCACGGCCGCGACGTCGCCGTCCTCCGGGAGGCGCCGCGGGCCCGCCCGGGCACTGGCGGGGTCGTGCCGGACGTGCCCGATGTGGACGCCGTCGTCACCGACGTCCCGCTGCTCGGCGTCGCGGTCCTGGCCGCGGACTGCGTCCCGGTGCTGCTCGGCGACCCGGTCGCCGGGGTGGTCGGGGCGGCACACGCCGGCCGGGTGGGTGCCGCGTCCGGCGTGCTCGACGCGGTGATCGACCGGATGACCGGGCTCGGGGCCGCCGTCGAGCGGCTCGAGGTGCTGCTCGGGCCCGCGGTGTGCGGCCGGTGCTACGAGGTGCCGCCCGCGATGCGCGACGAGGTGGAGGCCGCGCTGCCCGGCAGCGCGTCGACCACCCGGACCGGCACCGCCGGGCTGGACCTGCGGGCCGGCCTGGCCCGCAGGCTTGCCGATCTCGGCGTGACCCGGGTCGGCACCGACCCGCGCTGCACCATCGAGGATCCCGACCTGTTCAGCCACCGCCGGGAAGGCCGGTGCGGCCGGCAGGCCGCGATCACCTGGCTCGACCCGCGTGACGTGCGCGACCCTCGCAGCACCACCGCCCGCGCGGCACGATGATCGGCGTGGCCGATCCCGACACCCCCGAACGCACCGCCGAGCTGACCGAACGCCTCGCCGCGGTCCGCGGCCGCCTCGCGGCGGCCTGCCGGTCCGCCGGCCGTGATCCGGCCGAGGTCTCCCTGCTCGCGGTGACCAAGACGGTGCCCCCGGCCGACGTCGCGACCCTGATCGACCTCGGGCTCACCGAGTTCGCCGAGAACCGGGCCCAGGAGCTGGCGGCCAAGGTCGCCGACGTCGCGGCCGCCCGGCCCGGCGTGGAGCCGCGATGGCACTTCGTCGGCGGCCTGCAGCGGAACAAGGTGCGCACGGTGCTCCCGTGGGTGACCTGCATCCAGTCCGTCGACTCGCCCCGGCTGGCCCGGGCGATCGACCGCGAGGTCGGCCGGCTGCGCGGGAGCGGGGAGCGGGACGCCCCGCTGCCGGTGCTCGTCCAGTACAGCGTGGACGGTGATCCGGCCCGCGGCGGCGTGTCCGACGACGGGCTCGACGAGCTGGCCGACCTGGTCGCGGAGCTGCCCGGCCTGGAGCTCGCCGGCCTGATGGCGGTCGCGCCGCTCGGCCGGGAGCCCGGTGCGTCGTTCGCCGCGATCGCCGCCGCCGCCGGCCGGGTCCGGGAGCGGCATCCGGCGGCCCGCACCCTGTCCGCCGGGATGAGCGGGGACCTGGAGATCGCGGTCGATCACGGTTCGACAGTGGTGCGTGTCGGTACGGCCCTTGTGGGGGACCGGCGGATAACCTCGGAGTAATCGCTGGTCGGTGCGGGTACGAGGCCATCGGCGAGACCGTCGCCAGAACGCGGGTGCGCGCGCGAGGTGAGTGCGTACGGAGTCGAGCAGTACTGCGAGGGGACAGCGGATGAGCGCGATGTACCGGCTGAAGGCGTACTTCGGCATGGTCCCGGCCGACGAGATGGACTACGTGGACGAGCCGGCCCACTACCGGGCGGCCCACGAGCACTCCTCGAGCGGTCGCGGCGACCGCTGGGCGACCGGTGCGGGTCGGTTCGCCGACCAGGACGGTTACGACGACGAACGATACGACCCCGCCGCGGGCTACGACGACGGCTGGGGGCCCCGCACGGCGCGGGACACCCCCCGTCCGGCGCGCGGTGTGCGGCCGGATCCGCGCGGTGAGCGGGAGCCCGGTGATCACCTCGGGCGGGTCTCACCGATCGGCGGGGCCGCCGGAGCGGCCGTCCGCGGGTCGCTCGCGATGGATCCGGACGCGTTCCGGAGCCCCTCTCGGGAACACCAGCGCGAGGAGCGGCCGACACCCGTCGCGCCGGCGCCCGCGCCCTCGGCGGTGCCCGAGCAGCGCGACCGGACGGCCGTCGCGCCGGCCTCGATCACGACCCTGCACCCGCGCAGCTACAACGAGGCGCGCACGATCGGCGAGCGCTACCGGGACGGTGTGCCGGTCATCATGAACCTCACCGATCTGGACGGCGCGGCCGCGAAACGCCTGGTGGACTTCGCCGCCGGCCTCGCGTTCGCGCTGCGCGGATCGATCGACAAGGTTACCGACCGGGTGTTCCTTCTCACCCCGGCGGACGTCGAGGTGTCCGCCGACGACGCGCGGAGGCTCGCCGAGCGCGGAGCTTTCCGACAGGATTGATGCGTGTCCACCGCCATCGGCTTCCTGATCTATTACGTCCTGTTCTTCTTCTGGCTGCTGCTCGCGGCCCGGATCGTCGTCGAGATGGTCCGGTCCTTCGCGCGTCAGTGGCGACCGGCCGGAGCCCCCGCGGTGGCGCTCGAGGTCGTCTTCACCGCGACCGACCCTCCGGTCAAGTTGCTGCGGAGAGTGATCCCCGTCGTCCGTATCGGAGGCGTGGGACTGGACCTGTCGATTATGGTGCTGTTGCTGGTGGTGTTCATCTCGATGAGCGCCGTCAGATCACAGCTCCTGGGTTGAGCCCCAGTCACCCGGGAGTGCCGCCGAGGACCGCATGAGGTGATCCGATGCCGCTGACGCCCGCCGACGTTCACAACGTCGCGTTCAGCAAACCCCCGATCGGGAAGCGGGGGTACAACGAGGACGAGGTCGACGCCTTCCTCGATCTGGTCGAGGCCGAACTGGCCCGGCTGATCGGGGAGAACGACGACCTCCGAGACCAGGTCGCACAGCTCGAGCAGCGCCTCGGCGATGCCGAGGCCGACCTGGACGAGGCCCGCAACCAGCAGGCCCCGGCACAGACGCAGGCGCTGCAGGCGTCGCCGTCGCCGATGGGACGTGGTGGCGGAGCCCCCGCGCCCCAGCTCGCCGGAGTGGGGGGATCCGCCGACGCCGACGGCGGGGACCACCACGTGCAGGCGGCCAAGGTCCTGGGCCTGGCCCAGGAGATGGCCGACCGGCTGACGGCCGAGGCGAAGAACGAGGCCGACACGATGCTGTCGGACGCGCGGACCAAGTCCGAGCAGCTCCTCTCCGACGCCCGCACCAAGGCCGACGGCCTGGTCAACGACGCGCGCTCGCGTGCCGAGACCATGCTCAACGACGCCCGTACCCGTTCCGAGACGCTCGAGCGTCAGTCGCGTGACAAGGCGTCCGGCCTGGTCAGCGATGCCGAGCGCAAGCAGAACGAGATCATGGGTGCGATCCAGCGGGACAAGTCCGTGCTGGAGAAGAAGATCGACGAGCTGCGCACCTTCGAGCGCGAGTACCGCACCCGGCTCAAGACCTATCTGGAGTCGCAGCTGCGCGACCTGGAGGGCCGCGGGTCGGCGGCGCCGACGGACAACTCCGGCAACGCGAACCGCTCCGGTTCCAACGGTGGCTACGCCGCCTCCGGATACGGCCAGCGGGCCGACACCGGGAGCTGACGCCCGGCGCGCGAGCAATGCGCGCCGGGATGCCCGACGACGATGGGGTAGCGGCCGGGTGCCACTGCCGACCGACGGAGTTCGCCGATGTTGATGCTGGTGCTGGTGCTGGTAGCGATCGCGCTGGCGCTCTGGCTTGCCGGATGGTTCCTGCAGGTCGTGGCGCTGTTCTGGACGTCGGTCGGGGTCTGCCTGATCGCCGGTCTGGTGCTGCTCTACGACTGGTGGCAGACCCGGTCCGCCGTGCGGGCCGGGGACCGGTCGGAGAGCGCCGATGCCGGACCGGCCCCGGAGCGGCCCGGTCCGCCCCGGAACCAGGGCCCGGACATGGAACCCGCCACCCAGATCCTGCCGGTCGTCCGGCCGGAGACGGGTGGCCCCGGCCGAGCCGGTGCCGGCCTGCCGGGGGCCGCGGGTGGAGTTCCGGACGCGGCCAACGCGTCGGATGCGACCATCCAGATCCCGGTGATCCGGCCGTCCGGCTCTGAGGAGGGACCGCCCGCCGTTTCCCGATCGGGTGGCTCTTCGTCACCCTCGGTGACGAATGGGGCGGCTGCGGACGGTGCCGCGTCGTCCGGCGGACACCCGGCCGGGTCGCCGGACGAGTCCGCGGCCGCGGCGACGACCGCGGCCCGGGTGCCGACGACGCCGGACGCTCCGGCTGCTCCGGATGCTCGGGATGTTTCGAAGGCCCCGAACACCCAGGACGGCTCCGGGCCGGCCGATCGGGACGACACGGGTCGTGGCGGCGACCCGGCACGTCCCGACGGCCCGCCCGGGGACGCCCGGGCCCCGGGCACGACGGGGGCGGCGCAGGCCGATCCCCGGGATGCGGTCCCGCCGCACGGTTCCGACCGGTCGCCGGCCGGCTCCGCTGGGGTGAGCCGGCGCGACACGACGACGGCCGCCGGAACCGGCTCCGCCGCCGGCGGCGGAGCCGACGACCCGGGCTTCGGCTCCGGTTCGGCCCCGGCGGGCGCGCCGGGGCGCGGTGACGCCGGCCGGACCGCGGCCACCGGGGTCACCGGATCGGCTCCCGGCGCCGGCGGACCGGGTTCCGGCGACGGCGGACCGGGTTCCGGCGACGGCGGACCGGGTTCCGGCACTGCCGGATCGGCTCCCGGCACTGCCGGTGGACCGGGCGGCACGCCGGACCGGACTGCCGCCGCAGGATCGGTGGAGTCCGCGACCACCGCGGTGCCGCTCGGCGGCACGGCACCGGCGGGATCCGCCGACCGCACCACCGCGGCGCAGGCCGCGGGCGGCGCGGGCCTGGCCGCAGGTGCTGCCGGTGCAGCCGGCGCGGCTGGTGCCGAGAGCGGAGTCGGCGCGGCCGACTCCCGGGCCGGCGGGGCCGATACCCGCTCCGGCGGGACCGATACCCGCGCCGGCGGCGTCGAGAACGGGGTCGCCGGGGCCGACGCCGGGCGGCCGCCGTCCGACGCGGGCGCCGCGTCGGAGCCGCAGCCGATCGCCGGCGAGGCCCCCGAGGAGCCGCGCGACCCGACCCTGGCGGGCCTGGTGGCCCGGCTGCCGGACGAGGTGCTGGTGATCGACGAGCACCCGCGCTACCACGTGCAGACCTGCCGGGCGCTGCCCGGCAGGCCGGTGATCCCGCTCCCGGTCAGCGAGGCCGTCGAGCTCGGGTTCACCCCGTGCGGCTGGTGCTCGCCGAACCGCTCGCTCGGCGAGCGGCACCCGGCCCAGGTCCGCTAGTCGGCCCCCGCTTCGCCGGGCTGTGTGAATGAGCCCGCTTCGCCGGGCTGTGGAATAACCGGGTGCCCGCCCGCGCTACCCTGGTTCCACAGGCACCGATCCGGCCATCACCGGGGAGCCTCCGGAAGAAACGGCCCGCCCTGCGCGGGCCGGAGTAGAACCGGACGGGTGCGGCCCGTCATCGCCGTCGAACGAGAGGCGCACGCGAGCCAGGGTGCGCAAGCGGGGTGGTACCGCGGCACGGCCTCCACGGGCCGTCGTCGTCCCCGTGCGAACCGACATTCGCACGAGGAGCGCCATGAGCGACACCGGATACCCCGAGGTTCCCGCACATCCCACGTTCCCCGCGCTGGAGCGCGACGTCCTGGCGTCCTGGGAGGCCGACGACACGTTCCGCGCGTCCGTCGAGCAGCGCCCGGCCGGGGAGAACGGCTCGTGCGAGTACGTCTTCTACGACGGCCCGCCGTTCGCCAACGGCCTGCCGCACTACGGCCACCTGCTCACCGGCTACGTCAAGGACGTCGTCCCGCGCTACCGCACCATGCGCGGCAACCGGGTCGAGCGCCGCTTCGGCTGGGACACCCACGGCCTGCCCGCCGAGGTCGAGACCGAGAACCAGCTCGGCATCAAGCACAAGTCCGAGATCGAGGAGATGGGCGTCGCCGCCTTCAACGAGGCGTGCCGCACCTCGGTGCTCCGCTACACCGGCGAATGGCGCGACTACGTCACCCGCCAGGCCCGCTGGGTCGACTTCGACAACGACTACAAGACGCTCGACCTGGACTACATGGAGTCCGTCATGTGGGCGTTCAAGTCGTTGTGGGACAAGGGCCTGGTCTACTCGGGCTTCCGGGTGCTCTGGTACTGCTGGCGCTGCGAGACGCCGCTGAGCGCCACCGAGACCAAGATGGACGACGTCTACCTCGACCGGCAGGACCCGGCCGTCACCGTCGGGCTGCGGCTGTCCGACTCCGGCTGCGCGGACCTCGACGGCGCGCTCGCCCTGGTCTGGACGACCACCCCGTGGACGCTGCCGTCGAACCTGGCCGTCGCGGTGCACCCGGACGTCGACTACGCGGTCGTGCAGGCGAACGGGGAGCGCTGGGTGCTCGCGCGGGCCCGCGTCGCCGCCTACGCCCGCGAGCTGGGCGAGGACCCGCACGTCCTCACCGTGCTGAAGGGCTCCGACATCCTCGGTGCCGCCTACACCCCGCCGTTCGACTTCTTCACCGGCCGGGAGAACGCGCACCGGGTGCTGGCCGCCGACTACGTCACCACCGAGGACGGCACCGGGCTCGTGCACATCGCCCCCGCCTTCGGTGAGGAGGACAAGGAGGTCACCGACGCGGCCGGCATCGAGGTCGTCAACCCGGTCGACTCCCGCGGCGAGTTCACCACCGAGGTCCCGCCGTACGCCGGCATGCAGGTGTTCGACGCGAACCCGCAGATCATCCGGGACCTGAAGGAGCGCACGTCCGAGCACGTCAGCGGCGTGCTGCTGCGGCACGAGACCTACGACCACCCGTACCCGCACTGCTGGCGCTGCGGCAACGCGCTGATCCAGCGCGCCGTCGACTCCTGGTTCGTCCGGGTCACCCGGTTCCGGGACCGGATGGTCGAGCTCAACCAGCAGATCGACTGGACGCCGGCGCACGTGCGCGACGGCCAGTTCGGGAAGTGGCTGGAGGGCGCCCGCGACTGGGGCATCTCCCGCAACCGGTACTGGGGCAGCCCGATCCCGGTGTGGCAGTCCGACGACCCGCGCTACCCGCGGACCGACGTCTACGGCTCGCTCGACGAGCTGGAGCGCGACTTCGGCGTGCGCCCGACCGACCTGCACCGCCCGTACGTCGACGAGCTGACCCGGCCCAACCCGGACGACCCGACGGGCGCGAGCACCATGCGCCGGGTCCCGGAGGTGCTGGACTGCTGGTTCGAGTCCGGCTCGATGCCGTTCGCCCAGGTGCACTACCCGTTCGAGAACGCCGACTGGTTCGAGCACCACTACCCGGGCGACTTCATCGTCGAGTACAACGGCCAGACCCGCGGCTGGTTCTACACGCTGCACGTGCTCGCCACCGCCCTGTTCGACCGGCCCGCGTTCCGCAACTGCTCGGCGCACGGCATCGTGCTGGGCGACGACGGCGCGAAGATGTCCAAGTCGCGCAAGAACTACCCGGACGTCAACGAGGTCTTCGACCGGGACGGCTCGGACGCCATGCGGTGGTTCCTCATGGCGTCGCCGATCCTGCGCGGCGGGAACCTGATCGTCACCGAGCAGGGCATCCGGGAGGGCGTCCGGCAGGCGATCCTGCCGCTGTGGAACAGCTGGTACTTCCTGTCGCTCTACGCCGGCGGGCAGCGCGGGACGTTCCGCACCGACAGCCCGCACGTGCTCGACCGGTACGTGCTGGCCAAGACCGCGGACCTGGTCGACGGCGTCACCGCGGCGATGGACGCCTACGACATCGCGGGCGCCTGCGAGCGGATCCGGGAGCACGCCGAGACGCTGACCAACTGGTACGTCCGGCGCTCCCGGGAGCGGTTCTGGGCGACCGGATCGGCCGACGCCGAGGCCGTCCGGCGGGACGCCGTCGACACCCTGCACACCGTGCTGGAGGTGACCTGCCGGGTCGCGGCGCCGCTGCTGCCGCTGACCGCGGAGGCGATCTGGCGCGGCCTCACCGGCGGCCGCTCGGTGCACCTCGCCGACTGGCCGGGCGGGTCCGACCCGGCGCTGCCCGGGACGGCCGCGGCGGGGGCCGGGCTGCCGCACGACGCCGAGCTGGTCGCCGGGATGGACCGGATCCGGCAGGTCGCGTCGGCGGCGCTGTCGCTGCGCAAGTCGGCGAAGGTCCGGGTGCGCCAGCCGCTGCCCGGGCTCACCGTCGCCGCCGCCGACGCCGCGGACCTGGAGCCGTTCACCGCCCTGCTGCGCGACGAGGTGAACGTCCGCACGGTCGAGCTCACCGAGGACGTCGCGGAGCACGGACGCTTCGAGATCGCGGTGAACGCCCGGGTCGCCGGCCCGCGGCTGGGCGCCGACGTGCAGAAGTGCATCCGCGCGGTGAAGGCGGGGGAGTGGAGCCGGGAGACCGACGGCGGCCAGGACACCGTCGTCGCCGCCGGGATCACCCTGCAGGACGGCGAGTTCACCGAGCGGCTGGTCGCCGCCGACCCGGCGCACACCGTCGCGCTGCCGGGGAACAGCGGGCTGGTCGTGCTCGACACGACCGTCACCCCCGAGCTGGCGGCCGAGGGCACCGCGCGCGACGTCGTCCGGGTCGTGCAGCAGGCTCGCCGGGACGCCGGGCTGGCGGTGGCCGACCGGATCGCGCTGACCCTGGACGGGCCGGACGCGGTGCTGGACGCGGTCCGCACGCACGAGTCGTTCGTCGGCGGGGAGGTGCTGGCGACCGCGGTGTCCTTCGGACCGGTTGCCGACGGGGCCTCGGCCGGTCAGGTGGTCGGTCCGGACGGGACCGCCGTCGAGCTGCGCGCGCGGGTCGAGCGCGCCTGAACCCCGGGGCGCCGGGCCGGTCCCCCGGCCCGGCGCCCCCCGTAGGCTCGCCGGGTGGGCGCGGCAGCGGATCGGTGGCGGGAACTCCAGTCCGGACGGGGGATCCCGGAGCACATCCGGCGCGCCGCCCCCGCCGATCCGTGGACGCACCGCGCGGCCGACTTCGCACCGCCCGCCGAGCCCGCCGACACCCCGTCCCGGGCCGCGGCCCGGGCGCTCGCCGAACGTGCCGCGGCCTGGAGCTGCGCCGGCGCGTCGGTGCTCGACGTCGGCTGCGGCGGCGGTGACGCCGCGTTCGCCGTCGCCCGGCCCGATCCGTCGCCGGTGGCGCGGGTGGTCGGCGTCGACCGGCAGGCCGACATGCTCGCCGTGTTCGCCGCGGCGGCCCACGAGCGCGGGATCCCCTACGGCACCGTGCAGGGCGCCTGGCCGGACGTCGCCGCCGACGCCGCCCGGCACGACGTCGTCGTCTGCCATCACGTGCTGCACAACGTCGTCGATCTCCCGCCGTTCCTCGCCGCCCTGCACGCCGCCGCCCGCGGCCCGGCGGGCGGCGTGGTGGTCGAGATGCTGCCCGAGCACCCGATGGCCTGGCTGGACCCGCTGTGGCGGCACTTCCACGACCTGGACCGCCCGCCGAGCGCCACCGCCGACGACGCCGTCGCGGTGCTGCGCGAGGAGCTCTGCGTCGAGCCGGAGGTGCGGCACTGGACCCGGGACCGGCGGCTCCCGCACGACGCGGGCTGGGTGGCCCGCAGGCTGTGCCTGCCCGCGTCCCGGCTCGCGGAGGTCGAGTCCGCGCTGGCGGCCGTGCCGCCGCGGCGCACCGACGCCGTCACGATCGTCTGGTCGCCCTGAGCCGGCGACCGCCGGACCGGACCGCCGGAACGCGCGCCGCCGGCGCTCGTCATACTCGGGGGGTGAGTTCCGATCCCGCCGCCGGCGAGGCACCCGTCGATCCCGCGCTACGGCGGCGCGGGGTGTTCCTGCTGGCCGGGATCGCCGGCGTGGTGCTCGCCCTCGACCTGGCCACCAAGATCGCCGCCGTCGCGACGCTGGAGGACCGCGACCCGGTCACCGTGATCGACGGCTTCTTCTACCTGACGCTGCTGCGCAACCCGGGCGCCGCCTGGTCGATGGCCACCGGGTACACCTGGGTGCTGACGATCGTCGCCGTCGTCGTCGTCGGGGTGATCATCCGGATCGCCCGCAGGCTGGTCTCCATCGGCTGGGCGATCGGGCTCGGGCTGGTCCTGGGCGGCGCGCTGGGCAACCTGGTCGACCGGTTCTTCCGCTCGCCCGGCCCGATGCGCGGGCACGTCGTCGACATGTTCGCCGTGTTCGCGCCGGACGGCAGCGTCTTCCCGGTGTTCAACATCGCCGACTCCGGCATCGTCTGCGGCGGGATCCTGCTGGTGCTGATGGCGCTGCGCGGGGTGGAGATCGACGGACGGGTGGGTGGCTGAGCCGTGGGTGACCAGCGGAGCATGCCCGTCCCCGACGGCCTCGACGGCATGCGCATCGACTCCGGCCTCTCCCGGCTGCTCGGCCTGTCCCGCACGGTCGTCGCCGGGCTGGCCGAGTCCGGCCGGATCCAGGTCGACGGCAGCGTCGCCGGCAAGTCCGATCGGCTGCTCGGCGGGGCGTGGCTGGAGATCGAGCTGCCCGACGTCGAGACCGCCGAGCCGGTCATCGCCGGCCCGGCCGAGGTCGTCGCCGGGCTGACCGTGCTGCACTCCGACGACGACATCGTCGTCGTCGACAAGCCGGTCGGCGTCGCCGCGCACCCGTCGCCGGGCTGGACCGGGCCGACCGTCACCAGCGGCCTCGCGGCGCTCGGGTTCCGGCTGTCCACCTCCGGCGCCGCCGAGCGACAGGGGATCGTGCACCGGCTCGACGTCGGCACCACCGGCGTCATGGTGGTCGCGACCTCCGAGCACGCGTACACGGCGCTGAAGCGGGCGTTCAAGGAGCGCACCGTCGACAAGCGCTACCACGCCGTCGTCCAGGGACATCCCGATCCGTCGTCGGGCACCATCGACGCGCCGATCGACCGGCACCCGCGGCACGACTACCGGTTCGCCGTCATGCAGAGCGGCAAGCCGAGCATCACCCACTACGACACGATCGAGGCGTTCCGCTCGGCCAGCCTGCTCGACGTGCACCTGGAGACCGGGCGCACGCACCAGATCCGGGTGCACTTCTCCGCGCTCCGCCATCCCTGCGTCGGCGACCTCACCTACGGTGCGGACCCGACGCTGGCCAAGCGGGTCGGGCTGAGCCGGCAGTGGCTGCACGCCAGGACGCTCGGCTTCGAGCATCCGGCGGACGGCCGCCACGTCGAGTTCACCAGCCCCTACCCGGACGACCTGGGGGCGGCGCTCGAGGCACTGCGGGACCCGTGACCGGGCTGAGCACGCGCGGCCTGTGGGTGGTCGTCGCGCTGATGGGCGTGGTGCTGCTCGGCACGCTGTGGGTGGCCGGATCCGGCCCGCCCGTCCCGGCGGGCACCTCGACCGGCTCGATCCGGCTCGGCCCCGAACCCGGCCAGGACGTCGGGGAGTACCTCGCCTCGCTGCCCGGGCAGCTGCCCCCCGAGGGGATGCCGGTGCCGGCGCTGGTCCAGCTCGACCGCCCGCTGGACGTGCCGGCCGCGGCGGCGCTCGCCGGGGCGTCGCCGGTCTCGACCGTCGTGTTCCGGGTGCCGCTGGAGCGGGTGCAGACGGCGCTGCGGTTCGAGCACGTGACCGGGACCGGTGACCCCGCGGCGGCGCTCGGCGTCGCCCGGGAGCAGGCGGCGTTCCGAGCCGAGGCCGACCGCGACCGGGCCGAGCGGGCGCGCGACCCGGCGGCCGACCCGGAGACCGGCGCGCTGCTCACCCGGCGGGCCGCGATCGCCGCCGCCGAGCAGCGGATGCTGGCCGCGCCGGACTGCGCCTGCGTCATCGGGCTCGTGGTCACCGCCGACCGGGACGCGCTGGAGGCGCTCGCCGGCACTGCCGGGGTGCGCGCGGTGCACGCGGCGCCGCAGCGCTCCAGCGCGGCACAGCTGGCGCTGTCCCCGCTGCTGCCCGAGCAGACGACGGCGGCGACCCCGCCGCCCGACGACGGCCCGGTGCCCGCCGGGTGAGCCCGGATCAGCCGAGCACGCCGCGGTCGCGCAGCAGGCGGACCGCCGCGGCGGCGCCGCGCCACAGGTGCGCGTCCCAGCCGTGCGCGACCGCCGCCCGGACGTTGTCCACCCGGTCGTCGAAGAACACGACCTGCTCGGGGACCGTGCGGAACTCGACGTCGGCCCGCCGGTAGACGTCCTGCGACGGCTTGACCAGCCCGACGTCGGCGGAGAACAGCATGCGGTCGAACGGGCCGCTCCAGGCCGCGGCCCGGACCGCGGCGGCCAGCCCGCGGGGGGCGTTGGACAGCACCGCCAGCCGCACCTTCGCCCGCGCGAGATCGGCCAGCAGCATCGACGAGGTCGGCGGCAGCGCCGACCAGAACGTCACGTCGAGCCGTTCCGCGGCGTCCATCCGCTCCGGGGCCGGATCGAGACCGAGATCGGCGAACACCGCGCTCCAGTAGCGGTGCGGCGGATCGCCCAGGTCGTGCCGGAGCCGGTGCGCCCAGTACGCGGTCTGCAGATCCGGCTCGGCGACGCCGAGATCGGCCGACAGCCGCCGCAGCAGCCCCTGCGACGGGACGAGCACCTCGCCGAGGTCGAACACGACCGTGCGGCGCGGTTCGTCGGTGGACCCTCCGTCGGTGAGCTCCCGGGTGGTGGACGGGCGGCGGCCGCGCGAGGTGTGATGATCCATCGTCCGGGGAGCGTAACCCGCCGGAGCGGGTGGGCGGGCCATCGAGCGGGCGGGGCCGGCCGCCTCCGTGTGCCCCGGGTGCTCGGGCGGCTCGGTGGTCTGGTGCTCAGCGGCCCGGGGGCTCGGCTGTCGGATGCTCGGCGGTCGGGGTGCTCGGCGGCCCGGAGGCTCGGCGTGCTCGGGTCGGCCGGTTGCTCGGCGCGGAGGGCGCGGTCGTGCCGCACCGCTGCGTCGTTCTCGCACCTCTGCGTCGCCCCCGCACCTGTTGCAGAGGGTGCGGGGAGGTTCCAGGGGTGCGGCGTGGGGCGGGTGCCGTGATGTCGCACCCCGGCGCGGATCCCGCACCCGTCGGAACGGGTGCGCGGTCGCACCCGGGGTGCGAGGCCGGCGCGACCGCGGCCCGACACGCCGTCGGTGGGACGTCGGTGCCGGTGAGCTGGACCGATGCGCCGGGGGCCGCGGGGGACCCCCGCGGTCGCCGGAACTGTCGGACCCCGCGGCTAGTCTGAAGCCCTCACCGATCCGGTCGGTCCGGCCCCGCGCAGGAGCCCCACCGGCACCCTCGTGGCCCCCGCCAGGCGCCGCGACAGGGCGTCGTCCGGCGCGCCGCCGGCCGTCGGGACCGGTGGGTGAGTGGTCACGGCACGGTGCGCCCCGGCAGGTGCGCAGCGTGCGGCACGGGAAGCACCGCGTCACCCCAGGGCGCGGGAGAGGAGCGCGGAAGACACATGGCCGGCGGCACATCCGGAACGGGCTCCTTCGTCCATCTGCACACCCACACCGAGTTCTCGATGCTCGACGGCGCCGCCCGGCTCGACGACCTGTTCTCCGAGGCCGCCAAGTACGAGATGCCGGCGATCGCGATGACCGACCACGGCAACGTCTACGGCGCCTTCGAGTTCTGGCGCAAGGCCAAGGCGCACGACATCAAGCCGATCATCGGCATGGAGGGCTACCTCGCGCCCGGCTCCCGGCACGAGCGCAAGCGCACGGCGCTGGGCGGGAGCAACCCGGCGGCCGCCGACAACAACCCCGACCTCATGTACACCCACATGACGCTGCTCGCCGAGAACACGGAGGGGATGCACAACCTCTTCCGGCTCTCGTCGCTGGCCAGCCTCGAGGGGTACTACTACAAGCCGCGTATGGACCGTGAGCTCCTCGAGCAGTACGGCAAGGGGCTCATCGCGACCACCGGCTGCCCGTCCGGCGAGGTCGCCCGGCTGCTCCAGCAGAACGACTTCGACGGTGCCTGCCAGGCGGCGAGCGACTACCGGGACATCTTCGGGAAGGACAACTTCTTCCTGGAGCTGATGGACCACGGCATCGAGATCGAGAAGCGGGTCCAGGAGGACCTGTTCCGGCTCAAGGACAAGCTCGACCTGCCCGGCCTGGCCACCAACGACCTGCACTACACCTACCCGGACGACACGAAGGCGCACGAGGTGCTGCTGTGCGTCCAGACCGGGAAGACCCTCGCCGACCCGAACCGCTTCAAGTTCGACGCGCAGGACTTCTACCTCAAGCCCGCGCACGAGATGCGCGCGCTGTGGGACCCGATCCACCCGGAGGCCTGCGACAACACGCTGCTCGTCGCCGAGCGCTGCAACATCGACTTCACCACGGGCCAGGACCTGCAGCCCAAGGCCCCGGTGCCCGAGGGGGAGACCGAGGAGTCCTGGCTGATCAAGGAGGTCGAGCGGGGGCTGCACATGCGGTTCCCGAACGGCGTCACCGAGCGGTACCGGCAGCAGGCCAACTACGAGGTCGGCGTCATCATCAAGATGGGCTACCCCGGCTACTTCCTGGTGACCGCGGACCTCATCCAGCACGCCAAGTCGGTCGGCATCCGCTGCGGCCCCGGCCGCGGCTCGGCCGCCGGGTCGCTGGTCGCCTACGTCCTCGGGATCACCGATCTCGACCCGATCCGGCACAAGCTGATCTTCGAGCGGTTCCTGAACCCGGACCGCGTCTCCATGCCCGACATCGACATGGACTTCGACGAGCGCCGGCGCGGCGAGATGATCCGGTACACCACCGAGAAGTACGGCGAGGACCGGATCGCCCAGATCATCACCTACTCCACGATCAAGGCGAAGGCCGCGATCAAGGACTCGGCGCGGGTGCTGTTCGGCCAGCCCGGCTACTCGGTCGCCGACCGGATCTCCAAGGCGATGCCGCCCGCCGTCATGGGCAAGGACATCCCGCTGTCCGGGATCTTCGACCCGTCGCACAAGCGCTACTCCGAGGCCACCGAGGTCCGTGCGCTGTACGAGGCGGACCCGCAGGTCAAGGAGATCATCGACACCGCGCGGGGCCTGGAGGGCCTGAAGCGCCAGTGGGGCGTGCACGCGGCCGGCGTCATCATGTCGTCGACGCCGCTGATCGACGTCATCCCGATCCAGCGCCGGGAGTCCGACGGCGCCATCATCACCCAGTTCGACATGGGTGTCTGCGAGACCATCGGTCTCCTCAAGATGGACTTCCTGGGGCTGCGCAACCTCACGATCCTCGACGACGCCCTGGAGAACATCGAGCTCAACGGCAAGCCCGCGGTCGATCTCGACCATCTCGAGCTCGACGACCCGAAGACCTACGAGCTGCTCTCCCGCGGCGACACCCTCGGCGTCTTCCAGCTGGACGGCGGCCCCATGCGGGACCTGCTGCGCCGGATGGCGCCCAGCGAGTTCGAGCACATCTCCGCGGTCGGCGCGCTGTACCGCCCCGGCCCGATGGGCGCGAACGCGCACAACGACTACGCCGACCGCAAGAACGGGCGGCAGGAGGTCACGCCGATCCACCCGGAGCTGGCGGAGCCGCTCAAGGAGGTCCTCGGCGAGACGTTCGGCCTGATCGTCTACCAGGAACAGGTCATGTCCATCGCCCAGGTGCTCGCCGGGTACTCGCTGGGTCAGGCGGACCTGCTCCGCCGGGCGATGGGCAAGAAGAAGAAGGAGATCCTGGACAAGGAGTACGTCACCTTCGCCGGCGGGATGAAGGAGAACGGCTACTCCGAGAACGCCGTCAAGACGCTCTGGGACATCCTGCTCCCGTTCTCCGACTACGCGTTCAACCGCGCGCACTCCGCCGCGTACGGCGTGGTCTCGTACTGGACGGCGTACCTCAAGGCGAACTACCCGGCCGAGTACATGGCCGCGGTGCTCACCTCGGTCCGCGACGACAAGGACAAGGCCGCCGTCTACCTGGCCGAGTGCCGGCGGATGGGCATCACCGTCCTCCCGCCGGACGTCAACGACTCGGTGCGCAACTTCGCCCCGGTCGGCAACGACATCCGGTTCGGCCTGGGCGGTATCCGCAACGTCGGGCACAACGTGGTCGACGCGATCGTCGCGGCACGCCGGGAGAAGGGGAACTTCGTCGACTTCTCCGACTTCCTCCGCAAGGTCGACGCGGTCGTCTGCAACAAGAAGGTCGTCGAGTCGCTGATCAAGGCCGGCGCGTTCGACTCGCTCGGGCACTCCCGCAAGGGCCTGCTGCTGGTGCACGCCGACGCGATCGACGCGGTGATGAGCACCAAGAAGGCCGCGTCGATGGGCCAGTTCGATCTGTTCGGGTCGATGGACGGCTCCGGTGGCGACGGCGGTGACGAGCTGGGCGGGATCTTCGACGTGAAGGTCCCCGACGAGGAGTGGGACTCCAAGCACAAGCTGGCCGTCGAGCGCGAGATGCTCGGGCTCTACGTGTCCGGCCACCCGCTGCAGGGCCTGGAGCAGGCGCTCGCCGCGAAGGCCGACACCTCGATCGCCGACATCGTCGAGGGCACCGTGCCCGAGGGCGCGCAGGTCACCGTCGGCGGGATCCTCGCGAACGTGAACCGCCGGGTGAACAAGAACGGCGAGCCGTGGGCGTCCGCGCAGATCGAGGACCTCGCCGGCGGCATCGAGGTGCTGTTCTTCCCGCGGGCCTACCAGGTCGTCGGGGTGGACGTCGCGGAGGACGCGATCGTGCTGGTGAAGGCGCGGGTGAACAAGCGCGACGATCGAGTCTCGCTGATCGCCAACGACCTCGCCGTGCCCGAGCTCGCCGCGGCCGGGGAGGCCGGTCTGCCGATCCGGGTGTCGCTGCGCACCGACCAGTGCACTCCCGAGCGGGTCGCGAAGCTCAAGGAGGTGCTGACGCACCACCCGGGAACCTCCGAGGTGCACCTGTCGCTCGTCTACGGCAAGAAGGTCACCGCCCTCAAGCTGGACGACTCGCTGAAGGTGCTCCACACCTCGGCCCTGATGGGCGACCTGAAAGCCCTGCTCGGCCCGGGCTGCCTCGGCTGACGTCGCACCCCTCGGCGCGCCGAGATGCAGCTCAGCGGGGATTGTCGATCTTCGCGGCCCGCTGAGGTGAGTCTCGGCGAGCGACGGTGCGGTGCGCAGGACGGGGTGCGGCGCGGTGCGCATGCACCGGGGTGCGGGTGCGGCGCGCGCGAGATCAGGGCCCGGTGGCAAGGGCGGCCCATGCCGCTCGGGCCTCGGCGTCCCACCGGGCGTGCAGGGTGCTGAACAGCTCGGCGGCCCGGGCGCCCGCCCACCGGTCGGGGAGCAGCTCGGCGGGCAGCTCCGGGTCGAGGAACGGGAACCGGCGCCAGGCGTGCACGAGCTGCACCTGCCGGGCCAGGGTCGCCGGCCCGGGGGCGGGGTCGGTGGTCCGGTCCGGGCTGAACTCGTCGAGGAACTCCTGGTAGGCCTGCTCGACCCGGTCCAGGTCCCAGGCCTGCTCGACGACGTCGGCGGGGCGCCCGATGCCGCCGTAGTGCCCGATGAACGAGCTGCTCATGCCGCGCAGGTCCAGCTCGTCCAGGACGGCGGCGACCTGTGGTTCCTTGCCCGGGTCGGGGGAGACCCACACCCCGGGCGCCGGTGAGCCGAGCCCGGCCCAGGCGAGCCGGGTGCGGAGCCGGTGGCGCAACCTCCGGCGGGACTCCGGGACGCTGGCGAGCAGCACCAGCCAGCGGCCGTCCCACCCGGTGGCGGGCCGGCCGAAGGCGTAGATCCGTGCGGCGCCGTCGGACAGCAGCCGGTGCCCGGACGCGGTCAGCGACCAGCGGACCCGCCGGCCGTCGCGGTCGGAGCTGAGCAGGCCCTCGCCGGCGGTGCGGGCGAGCGCCTGGCGGGCCGACTTCGACTCCACGCCGAGCCCGCCCAGGACCTCGAGCAGCGCCCGCGTCCACACCGGCTCACCGGAGGGCAGGACGAACTCCCCGAGCACGGTCAGCAGTAACGACCGGGCGGAGGTCTGGCCGAGCTCGCGGCGGCGCAGTGCCGGGTCGGCCGCGTCGTCCGGAGGGTCCGGCTCGGTGGAGGCGGGATCGCGGGATGGGGTGGCCATGGTCGGGTCAGCCTAGAACCCCGGTGCCCGGGCACCAGCGGGCGATGCGGCACGTCGCGGGTGCCGCCCGGACGGGCGGCACCCGCGGTGCGGCGGCCGCGGTCAGGACAGGGCGAAGCCCGCGTAGCCGTTCTCCGCCGACTGCCGGCACTTCTCCAGGTAGGTGGGCAGACCACCGGGGTAGGCGAGCAGCTCCCGCTTCTTGCCGGGCACGTTGGCGTTCATGTACCAGGAGTTGGCGAGCGGGAAGGTGGTCGCGCTCGCGAGGGCCTCGAGGTGGTCGTGCCACTCCTTCTCGGCCTCCGGGGTCGCCTCGATCCGGGTCAGGCCGTTGTCGCGCAGGTGCACCAGGCAGTTGACGACCCACTCGCCCTCCAGCTCGGCGCAGGTGGGCCCGTTGCAGAAAGCGGACGGGCTCTGCGGGCCGTACACGTAGAGCATGTTCGGGAAGCCGGAGGTCGCCCTGCCCAGCGCGGTGCGGGCGCCGTCGCGGAACACCTCGGCGATCGACTCCCCGGACGTGGAGCGGACGTCGATGTCGGTGAGGCCGCCGGTGAAGGAGTCGAAGCCGGTCGCGAGGACGATCACGTCGAACTCGTGCTCGCGGCCGTCGGCGGTGACGATGCCGGTCCGGGTGACCTTCTCGATGGGCGTCTCCCAGACGTCGACGAGCTCGACGTTGTCCCGGTTGAAGGCGTCGTAGTAGGTGTACTCGAGCGGGCAGCGCTTGGTCCCGAACGGGTACGGCGGCGTCTCCGGTGCGAGCTTCTCGGCGAGCGCGGGGTCCTTGATCCGGGCGAGGGTCTTCTTCCGCCAGAACGCGTAGATCCGGTGCCCGACCTCGGCGTTGAAGAACATGTCGGCGTAGCCGCCGAGCCAGATCTGCAGGCCGCCCTTCGCCCAGAGCTCCTCGAGGGTGGCCTCGAACTCCTCGTCGGAGACGTCGGCGGTCGGGGTGTAGATGACGTCGTACTCGAGCCCGCCGAAGGTGGTCTCGCGGTACCGGAACAGCTCCGGGTAGCCGCGGCGCAGCTCGTCGTTGGCGGCCGCGTCGAGCTTGCGGGAGATCATCGGCAGCGCGGTCGCCGGGGTCCGCTGGAACACGGTGAGCTGTGCGACCTCGGGCGCGATGGACTGCACGACCTGGACCCCGCTGGCCCCGGTCCCGATGACGGCCACCCGCTTGCCGGTCATGTCGTAGCCCGCCGGCCAGCGGGAGGTGTGGAAGTGGTCGCCGGCGAAGTCGGCCAGCCCGGGGATCTCCGGGACCAGCGCCTTCGAGCCGGTGCCCAGCAGCGGGAGGACGTAGCGGGCCCTGGTCCGGAACGTCTCGCCGGTCCGCTCGTCGCGGGACTCGACCGTCCAGGTGTCGGTCCGGTCGTCGAACCGGGCCGCGACGACCCGGGTGCTGTAGCGGATGTCGCGGGCGAGATCGAGCCGGTCGGTCACGAACCGGAAGTAGGCCTGCAGCTCCTCCTGGCCGGGGAAGATCTCCGACCAGTTCCACTCCCGCCAGATCCGCTCGTCGGAGAACTGGTAGAGGGTCGCCTCGGTGTCGACCCGGGCCCCGGGGTAGCGGTTCCAGTGCCACACCCCGCCCGCGTCGGCCCCGGCCTCGTAGAGCGAGACCGAGAAGCCCAGCGAACGGAGCCGCTCGAGCTGGTAGATCCCGGAGAAACCGCCTCCGATGACGAGGACGTCGAGCTCCTCGACGACAGACGTCTCCATGCGAGTTCCTTCCTGTGGGTGGTGAGTCCCGGGCGTCGGAGGCTCACCTCGGCGCGGACGAAGTGTCAGTCAGGGCTGCCGAAGGGTGACCCTGGTCACCGCCTCATTGAAGCGCCTCTGTCCAATGTTGTCAATGACGGCTAACTAATTTCTGACCCAAGAGCGGAGGCTCGCCGTGGCCGGAAGTCCGCTTCACATGGCGTTTGCGCAGAGCAGCGGACGACGATGGGGTAACGCTGGCTCATTCCGGTGCCGCGCACGGAGAGTCGAGTGCACGAAAAATGTCCATCAGCGCTCATTCGTCTGGCGGGACGGGAGCGGAGGAGTGGGCCGCGCTCAGGCGGTGCCGGACGGCAGGCCGAGGACGGCCCCCGTCAGCCGGGCCAGCTCCGGTGCGAAGCGCCGGTCGGCCCGCAGGTGTGGGATGCGGACGATCCCGTCGACGGTCGTGCGGGCGGCGTTGACCAGGGTCAGCGCCTCGGTCTCCGGGAGATCGGGGCGGGCCGCGCCGAGCCGGCGCAGCCACTCGCCGACGGTGTCACCGGCCATCCGGTTGAGCCGCTCGTCGACGTCCGGCGGGAGGTAGAGCCGTTCGGTGATCGAGACCGACGCCAGGTCGGTCTCCTCGACGCTGAGCCGGACATAGCCGTCGACCAGGGCTGTGACGACCTCGTCGTCGGGCACCGGCAGCCGCAGCGCCCGGGAGGTCTCCAGCGCCGACCACTCGCCGAACCGGGTGGCCACGGCGACCAGCAGATCGGCCTTGGTGTCGAAGTACCGGTACAGCGCAGGCCCCACCACGCCCGCCGCGCCGCCGATCTCGTCGATCGTGACGCCGCCGTAGCCGCGCCTGCGGAAGGTCCGCGCGGCCGCCCGCAGCAGCAGCTCCCGCCGTGAGGTGGGCAGCCGGTCGACCGGCTCGGGTCCGCCGTCCGGGTCCGGCGCCCGCCCGGCCGGGCAGTGCACCAGCCGGGTGGCCGCCTGCACCAGCAGATCGGTGAGCCGGGTCGTGGACAGGCTCGTGTCGTAGTGACCGGGACTGGTCACCAGCCCGATGACCGCCCAGCTGCGGAGCTCGGTCAGGTACGGGTCCAGGTCCGGCCGGGCCGGCGCGACGCACACCGCGTCGATCCGGTCCGCGATCCAGCGGGTGCGGGCCCGCACCGCGGCGTAGTCGTCGGGGCCGAGGTGGCGGGCCTCGCGCTGCCACAGCAGCGACAGGCGCAGGCTCTGCAGGGCGGTCTCGACCAGCCGCCGGAGCCCGGTGTCGAGATCGGCAGGCGGCGTCGCGTCGAACCCGGTGAGCAGCTCGACGAGCCGCGCCTGGTCCTCGTGCACGACGTGCGACAGCAGGGCCTGCTTGTTCGCGTAGTGCCGGTAGAGCGCCCGCGCCGTGATGCCGCTGGCCTGCGCGATGTCGTCCATCCGGACCGAGTGGAACCCGCGCGCGGCGAACAGCGCACCGGCCGAGAGGCCGATGTCGGCGCGCCGGGTCTTGGGGCGCTTGGCGCCACCGCCCGTCGCGCCTGCGCTGCTCATCGCTCCTCCTCGGCTGCCGCGGCCCGTGCGGAATCCTAGGCAGCGGTGCGCAGCGGCCTGATCGCCGGGTGCAGCGGTGCCGCGCGCGGCGACCCGGCCGCGGGCTCACCCGGTCCGCGCCGGATCGACCCCGCGGCGGCCCACCGACGCGGTGCGGACCTCCCCGGCGGAACGGCCCTCGTGGAACTCCTCCAGCGTGGTCGTGTTGCACATGAGGTGGAGGACGTCGAGCTCGGCGCCGCCGAACGCGCAGGCGATCGACCAGGTGCCCGGGGTGGGGATGTGGTCGGTGATCTCGCCGCCCTCCAGCACCCGGTAGAACCCGGACGCCGGACCGGGGTCGAGCGCGTTGCCGAACCACACGCCGCCGTCGGTGTCCAGCGCGATGCCGTCCGGGTGCACGGTGTCCGGCAGCTGCGCCCAGGTGCGCAGGTTCGCCGGCGAGCCGTCCTCGGTGATGTCGAAGGCGCTGATCCGGTGCGCGAAGGTCTCGGCGAGCAGCAGCGTCCGCCCGTCCGCGGTCAGCGCGGCGCCGTTCGGGAAGAACACGTCGCCGAACACCCGGTGCACCTTCCCCTCCGGATCGACGTGCGCGAGGTTGGTGGTGCGCGGGTCCTCGGAGCCGAGCGCGAACCCGAAGTTCCCCACGTAGGCGTGGCCGGACGGGGAGACCAGCATGTCGTTGCCGAGCCCGGTGGCGATGTGGCTGAAGTCGGCGTACGCGGTGACCGCGCCGTCCGGGGCGATCCGCCGGACGGTGGCGGTGGCCTGGGAGACGACGAGGATCGACCCGTCGGCGAGGAAGCCGAGTCCCGACGGTGCCCCCTCGATCTCGGCCACCGGCTGGTGGCTGCCCTCCGCCTCGATGCGGAGCACGTGGCCGGCGAAGAAGTCGCTGGCCCAGAGCCGGCCGTCGTGCCAGCGCGGAGCCTCCAGGAACTGGTGGCCGCTGGAGAACGGGGTGGTCCGGTGGAGCTTCATTGTTCCTCCTGATCCCTGTCGGTACGTGCGGGTTGCCCCGTCACGGGGCGGACCGGCGGAGCCGGTCGCGCAGCTTGA
The DNA here is from genome assembly GCF_058448985.1 of Pseudonocardia sp. DxW. Taxonomy (NCBI): domain Bacteria; kingdom Bacillati; phylum Actinomycetota; class Actinomycetes; order Pseudonocardiales; family Pseudonocardiaceae; genus Pseudonocardia; species Pseudonocardia sp. DxW. The sequence continues at coordinate 148,806 of NZ_JBZFLK010000005.1, forward strand.
ACTTCTGCACCTTGCCGCTGGCGGTGCGGGGCAGCTCGTCCACCAGCAGCAGCCGCTCGGGCAGCTTCTGGACGGCGAGGCGGTGCCGCTCGCGCAGCCAGGTCGTGAGGGCGGGCAGGGTGACGTCCGCGCCGGGCTCGGGCACGACGACGGCGCAGGCGCGCTCGGTCAGGACCGGATCGGGGACCGCCACCACGGCGACGTCGGCGACCGCGGGATGCTCGAACAGGCGGTCCTCGATCTCCTTGGCGCTGAGGTTCTCGCCGCCGCGGATGATGATGTCCTTCTCCCGGCCGGTGATCTCCAGGTAGCCCGCGTCGTCGACGACGGCGAGATCGCCGGTGCGGAACCAGCCGTCCGGGGTGAAGGCGTCCGCGTCGAGCGTCGGGTCCAGGTAGCCGACGAACCGCTCGGGCCCGCGCACCAGCAGGTGCCCGGCGGTTCCGGGCGGGACCGGGCGGTCCCGGTCGTCGACCACCCGCACCTGCGCCCGGCCGATCGGCCGGCCGTCGGTGTGCGCCCGGGTGCGCACCGGATCGGACAGGTTGGTGCTGGTCGCGGTCGGGAACTCGGTGGACCCGTAGATCCGGACGACCAGGCAGTCCAGCTGCTCGCCGGCCCGCCGCACGAGATCGGGCGGCACGTCCGCGCCGCCGCAGGCGAAGACGCGCAGCGTGCGGGTCGACTCCGGGGTGCGGCCCGGGTGGTGCACCAGCCCGTGCAGGAACGGCGTGGCGGCCACGACGAACGTGCAGCCGTGGCGCTCGATCAGGTCCAGGCCGGCGCCGGGCTCCCAGACGTCGAGCAGCACGACCGGCGCCCCGATCATGAATGGGAGCTGCAGGCCGTACAGCACCCCGGTGACGTGGGTGACCGGCGACGGCATGAACACCACGTCGGAGCCGGTGAGCCCGAAGAACTCGATCATGCTGTGGTTCTCGTGCCCGAGCGTCGCGTGGGTGTGCAGGACGCCCTTCGGGTCCGAGGTGGTGCCGGAGGTGTAGAGCAGCAGGGCGAGCGCGTCCGGGTCGTCCGGTACGGCCGGTTCCGGTGGCGTCGGCTCGGTCGCCGGAGCGGACAGGAAGTCCTCCAGCCCGACGACGCCGTCCCCGGGCGGGGCGGTGCCGACGACGACCACGGTGGCCAGGTCCGGCAGCCCGGCGCGGAGGTCGCCGACCATGGCCGGGAAGTCGAAGCCGCGGAACTCCGCCGGGACGACGACGATCTCCGAGCGGGCCTGGCGGAGGATGAACCCGACCTCGGCGTGCCGGTAGATCGGGACGATCGGGTTGCTGATCGCGCCGATCCGCAGCGTCGCCTGGTGCAGGACGACCGCCTCGGCCCGGTTCGGCAGCTGCCAGGACACCACCGCGCCGGGTCGCACGCCGTGCCGCACCAGGGCGGCGGCCCAGCGGTCGGCCTCGCGGTCGAGCTCGCCGTAGGTCCAGGTGCGCCCGCGGTCGACGAGCGCCGGGCGGTCGGGGTGCCGGGCGGCGGCGGCGCGCAGGTGGGCGTCGATCCGGCCCGGCTCAGGTGCGGCGCCGGGCCGGGCCGCGGGACGTGCCGGGCCGGTCACGGCGCGCCCCCGGCCCCGCCGAGCAGGCCGTCGCCGATCTCGTGGGCGAGCTCCTCCGGATCGCCGAACCAGGCCCGCAGCGCGAGCGCGCGCTTGTAGTAGAGGTGCAGGTCGGTCTCGGTGGTGAAGCCGGTCCCGCCGTGCAGCTGGATCGCGCCCTCGGCGACCCGGACCGCGACGTCCGCCGCGTACGCCTTGGCGACGGCAGCCGACCGGGCCTGCCCGGCGGTGGTGTCGGTGCTCCCGGCGGCGGCGTCGGCCAGGGTCACGTCGCAGAGGTTCCGCAGCGAGCTCGCCAGCGTGTGCAGGTCGGCGAGGAGGTGCTTGACCGCCTGGAAGGACCCGATCGGCCGGCCGAACTGCTTGCGGACCAGCACGAACGCGGTGGTGTCCTCGACCAGCCGGGTGGCCATCCCGGACAGCTCGCAGGCGGCCAGGATCCGGGCCCAGGCCCGCAGCTCGGTCGCGAACCGGTCGGCGGCCGGGCCGGTGAGCACCGGCGCGGGCCCGGGCCGCCCGGTCCGGGTGAGGGTGACCCGGGCGAGCCGGGCGGTCGGATCGGCGCTCCGGACCGGCTGCACGGCGATCCCGGGCGCGTCGGCCGGGAGCAGGTGCACGACGGTGCCGTTGCCGTTGCCGTTGCCGTCCGCCGAGCGGGCGACGGTCAGCAGCAGATCGGCCTCGGCGGCGAACCGGACCGGCAGCATGCCGCCGATCGGCCCGTCCGGTCCGGCGCGCAGCCCGGCGTCGTCCGCGGCCCAGCTGCCCAGCGCGGCCGGATCGACGAGCGCGACGAGTGCGCCCGTGAGGTCCGGGCCCGGGTGGGCGCTGCCGAGGTGGCGCAGCAGCAGCGCCGGGAGCAGCAGCCGTTCGGGCAGCGGGCCGGGTACCAGGTGCCTGCCGACGGAGAGCATCGCCGCGCCGGTGGCGGACAGCGGCAGGCCCAGCCCGCCCTGCTCGTCGGGAACGGCGAGCGCGAACCAGCCGAGCTCGTCGAGCTCGCCGAGGAACGCCGGGTCCCAGCCCTGGCGTCCGATGAGGGCGCGCCTGCGGTCCGCGTCGTAGGACCGGGTCAGGTACGCGTCGACCGTCTTCTCGATCTCGGTCACGGTGGCTGCGGGAGCCCCCGTCGCGGTGCGGGAGGTGTCAGTCACGGGGCAGTCCGAGGAGTCGTTCGGCGATGATGGTGCGCTGGATCTGGGAGGTGCCGCCGTAGATCGACGCGGCCCGCGAGTACAGGTGGTCGTGCGCCCACCGGGCCGGGTCGAGACCCAGCGGCCGGCCGGACGGGGTGGCCCGCAGCGGGCCCAGCAGGTCCCCGATGGACCCGTACACCTGCTGCTCGACGTCGTTGAGCAGGAGCTTGTCGACCGAGTCCTCCGGGACCGGCCCGGTGTCGGCGGCCAGCCGGTCGATCGTGCCGCGGGTCCGTGCCTCGAGCACCCGCAGCGCCACGTGCGACCGGCCGACGGCGCTGCGCACCCGGTGCGCGCGGTGCGGGTCGGCGTCGAGCGTGCCGCAGGCGGACAGCTCGGCGATCGCGTCCCGCAGGGCGACCTCGTACTCGACCCGGCGGCGCAGCGTGTAGGCGGCGCGCTCGGTGCCGAGGGTGTGCCGGGCGATCGGCCAGCCCTGGTGGAGCCCGCCGACGAGGTTCTCCCGGGGGACCCGGACCTCGTCCAGGAAGACCTCGCAGAACTCCTGGTCGCCGGTCATCTGGGTGAGCGGCCGGGTCTCGATGCCGGGGGTGGACATATCGACCAGCAGGTAGCTGATGCCGCGGCTGCCCGGCGCGTCCGGATCGGTGCGCACCAGCATCGCGCACCAGGACGCGAGATGCGCCCAGCTGGTCCACACCTTCTGCCCGGTGACGACGAAGTGGTCCCCGTCGGGCTCGGCGCGGGTGCGCAGCGACGCCAGGTCCGAGCCGGCGTCGGGCTCGGAGAAGCCCTGGCACCAGATGTCGGCACCGGACAGCAGCCGCGGCAGCAGCTCGGTGCGCTGGCGGTGGGTGCCGAACCGGTCGATCGAGGGACCGACGACGTCGAGCCCGATCAGCCCGATCGGCTGCGGGGCCCTGGCCCGGGCCAGCTCCTCGGAGAAGACCAGCTGGTGCCGGTGCGACAGGCCCTGGCCGCCGGCCGCCCGGGACCAGGCGATGCCGGTCCAGCCGCCGTCGTGCAGGGTGCGCTGCCAGCCGCGCAGCACCCGGAACCGCTCGGTGAGGTCCAGCGGCACCTCGGGGATCGGCGTGGCCGCCAGCCAGCTGCGGCAGCGCTCCCGGTACCGCCCGAGGTCGGCGGTGTCCGGATCGGCGGGGGTGACCATCTCAGCGCCCCGTGTAGACCGGCTCGCGCCGCTCGAGGAAGGCGTTGACGGCCTCCTTGGCGTCGTCGTACGCGGCGAGCTCGCCGGTGAGTCCCTGTTCGAGCCGGTAGCCCTCCTTGAGCGGCAGGTACTCGATCGCGTTGAGGCTGCGCTTGGCGAAGCGGAGCACGGTGGGGCTGTGCCGGGCGATCGAGCGGGCGAGCCGGCGGGCGGCGGCGTCGAGCTGGTCGGCCGGGACGATCTCGGTGATCCCGCCGTAGCGCAGGAGCTCCTCGGCGGGGACCGGATCGCCCTGCAGGTGCATCCGCCGGACCACGCCCTGCGGGACGAGCCGGGACAGGTGCTTGGCGCCGCCCATCACCCCGACGTTGACCTCGGGGAGCCCGAACCGCGCGCCCTCGGCGGCCACCACGAGATCGCACGACGCGGCGATGGCCAGCCCGGTGCCCACGGCCACCCCGTGCACCGCGGCGATCACCGGCACCGGGCAGTCGTAGACGGCGAAGAACGCCTCGCGGACCAGCCGCATCCGCTCCGCGGCGTTCTCGGCGGTCATGGTCTGGAACTCGGCGAGGTCGTTGCCGCCGCAGAAGTGCCTGCCGCGGCCGGACAGCACGATCACCCGGGCGTCCGGCAGGTGGGTGGTGACGTCGCCGAAGAAGCGGGTGATCTCGCGGTACATCGCCCCGTTCACCGCGTTCACCGGGGGCCGGTCGAGCTGTACCAGGCCGATCGTGCCGTCGGCCGAGAAGTCGATGAAGTCCCGTTCGCTCATGGTCAAGCCTCACAGCCTCAGCAAGTCAGTCAGAGCTAATAGTGAGTGTCGGCCGCTCCTGCCGAGAGAGCCGCGTTCAAGGGCAAGACTAGCGGCCTGCACGGGCATCTTGTCAACGATGACTAACTCAGTTCGACGGGCGGTCAGGAGCGGTGACCGGTCCGGCCGGGGACACCCGTCCGCCGGTACTACGGTGGGTCCGTGACCGCCCCCGGATCCGACAGCACGCCGGGGGAGACCCCGTACGGCACCTCCGGACTGCTCGCGGCCGACCGGGCACACGTCTGGCACCCCTACGCCCCGATGCCGGCGACGGCGACGCCGCTGGTCGTCGAGTCGGCGTCCGGCGTGCGGCTGCGGCTGCCGGACGGCCGGGAGCTGGTCGACGGCATGTCGTCGTGGTGGTCGGCGATCCACGGCTACCGGCACCCGCGGCTGGACCGGGCGGTGCAGGAGCAGCTCGGCCGGATGAGCCACGTGATGTTCGGCGGGATCACCCACGGGCCCGCGGTCGACCTGGCCCGGCTGCTCGTCGAGATCACCCCCGAGGGCCTCGATCACGTCTTCCTCGCCGACTCCGGCTCGGTGTCGGTGGAGGTCGCGATCAAGATGTGCCTGCAGTACTGGCGGTCCCGCGGCCGCCCGGGCAAGCACCGGCTGATGACCTGGCGGCGCGGCTACCACGGGGACACGTTCGGTGCGATGAGCGTCTGCGACCCGGACGGCGGCATGCACTCGCTGTGGGCCGACGTGCTGCCCCGGCAGGTGTTCGCCGACGCGCCGCCGGAGGACTTCTCGCACGCCTACGTCGCGCACCTGGCCGAGCTGGTCGAGACGCACGCCGACGAGCTGGCCGCCGTCGTCGTCGAACCGGTGGTGCAGGGCGCGGGCGGGATGCGCTTCCACGATCCGCGCTACCTGCACGTGCTGCGCGAGCTGTGCCTGGCGCACGACGTGCTGCTGGTCTTCGACGAGATCGCCACCGGCTTCGGGCGGACCGGCGAGCTGTTCGCGGCCGACCACGCCGGGATCGCCCCGGACGTCATGTGTCTGGGCAAGGCGCTCACCGGCGGGTACCTGACGATGGCCGCGGCGCTGTGCAGCTCCCGGGTGGCGGCCGGGATCAGCGAGGGCGAGGCCGGGGTCCTCATGCACGGGCCGACGTTCATGGGCAATCCGCTCGCCGCGTCGGTGGCGCACGCCTCGGTGAGCCTGCTGCTGGAGCGCGACTGGCGGCGGGAGGTGAAGGACATCGCCGCCGGGCTGCGCGCCGGGCTCGCCCCGGCGCGGTCGCTGCCCGGGGTGCGCGAGGTCCGGATCCTCGGCGCGATCGGCGTGATCGAGCTGGACGGCGAGATCGACCTGCCCGCCGCGACGGCCGCCGCGGTGCTCGCCGGCGCCTGGCTGCGGCCGTTCCGGAACCTGGTCTACGCGATGCCGCCGTTCGTCTGCTCGCGTGAGGAGATCGGCCTGATCACCGCCGCCATGCGCGCTGCAGCCCTTGCCGGACAACAGGATCGACGGTGACCTGAACCACCGGACCGGGTGGAAGTCACTATGATCCGAGTCACGTTACGCTCGGGTGAACGGTCCTGACCGGGCGTTTCGTCGTGAGCGACCGAATCGATGAGAACGGCTCTCATCAAGATCCGTTTGCGTGAGGTGGTGCAACGCCGGACCGGGCCACGAACCCGGTCGGCGTCGCCCAGGCACAGCCGTGCAGTGACCGCATCGTCGCGGTCCGGCGCCCCCAACGGACCGATCTCGGAGGATCCGGTGCATCCGCACAATCACTCCAGCAACATCAGCAACACACGTAACACCAGTTCCACCCGCTCGACCCAGGACGAGCACGCGCCCGCCGAGTCCGGCCGGGGCGAGCACTCCCCGCCCGGCGGCCGGTTCGGCCGGATGTTCCCGCACGCCCGCGCCGACCTGTCGGCGTCGGTCGTCGTGTTCCTGGTCGCGGTGCCGCTCTCGCTCGGCATCGCCGTCGCCTCCGGCGCGCCGATCCTCGCCGGGCTGGTCGCCGCCGTCGTCGGCGCCGTGGTGGCCGGGCTGCTCGGCGGCTCCCCGCTGCAGGTCTCCGGCCCCGCGGCCGGCCTCACCGTGATCGTCGCCGAGCTGGTCAACCGCTTCGGCTGGGAGGTCACCTGCCTGATCACCGCGGGCGCCGGCGTCCTGCAGCTGGTCTTCGGGCTCACCCGGCTGGCCCGGTTCGCGCAGGCCATCCCGCCCGCCGTCGTGCACGGGATGCTCGCCGGGATCGGGGTCACCATCGCCGTCTCCCAGCTGAACGTGGTGTTCGGCGGGGAGTCGCGCACCGGCGCGGTCGAGTCGCTGGCCGCACTGCCCGGCTCGGTCGCCGCGCTGTCGCCGGTCGCGCTGCTGCTCGGCGCCCTGGTCATCGCGCTGATGCTCACCTGGCCGCGGCTGCCGCGGCCGGTCACCGCCGTGCCCGGCGCGCTGGTCGCCGTGCTGGCCGCCAGCGCGCTCTCGCTGGTCGTCCCGGGCGCCGCCGACGTGGTCCGGGTCGAGCTGGGGGGCTCGCTGCTGGACGCGCTGTCGACGCCGGTGCTGCCCGAGTCGGACTGGGCCGGCGTGCTCGGCGGGATGCTGACCGTCGCACTGATCGCCAGCGTGGAGTCGCTGCTCTCGGCGGTCGCCGTCGAGCGGATGCGACCTGGCACCCGCACCGACGCCGACCGGGAGCTGCTCGGCCAGGGCGCGGCCAACACCGTCTCCGGCATGATCGGCGGCCTCCCGGTGACCGGCGTGATCGTCCGGTCCTCGGCGAACGTGCGCGCCGGCGCCCGGACCCGCGCGTCGGGCGTGCTGCACGGCATCTGGATCGCGCTGTTCGCGATCGTGCTGATCGACGTCATCGAGCTCATCCCGATGGCCGCACTGGCCGGGCTGCTGGTCGTCGTCGGCCTGCAGCTGGTCAAGCCGGCCGACATCCGCACCGCCCGCTCGCACGGCGAGCTGGCCATCTACCTGGCGACGCTGGCCGGTGTGGTCACGCTGAACCTGCTGGAAGGCGTGCTGATCGGCCTCGCGCTGGCCGGGCTGATGCTGCTGTGGCGGGCCGTCCGGTCGCGCCCGCACCTGGAGCAGCACGCGGACGGGCACTGCGAGCTCGTCGTCGAGGGATCGCTGTGTTTCCTGTCGGTGCCCCGGCTGTCCCGCGAGCTCAACACCGTCCCGCGCGGGGTCGACACCACCGTCCGGCTGGTCACCGACTACCTCGACCACGCCGCCTACGACCACCTTCTGGCCTGGAAGGCCCGGCACGAGGGGACCGGGGCCACCGTCACGGTGATCGAGCCGGACGCCGCCCGGCCCGCCCCGACGCCGTCCTACGCGACCTGGTCGCAGTGGCAGTCGGTGCAGCCGGTGGACCAGGAGCCGCACGAGCCGATGATGGCCGGCGTCGCGGCGTACCACGAGAACACCCGGGACCGGATCCGCCCGACCATGTCGGAGCTGGCCGGCGGCCAGGCGCCGTCCGCGATGATGATCACCTGCGCGGACTCGCGAGTGCTGCCGCACGTGATCACGCACAGCGGTCCCGGCGACGTGTTCACCGTCCAGAACGTCGGCAACCTCGCCGTGGGCCCGGGCACCGCCGCCGCCGTCGAGTTCGCCACCTCGGCGCTCGACGTGCCGCTGGTCGCCGTCTGCGGGCACTCCGGCTGCGGCGCGATGAACGGGCTCCGGGCCGGCCTGGCCGGGTCCGACGGCGCCCTCGGCCGGTGGCTGCTCGAGGCGCGGCCGGTGCTGCGGGCCTTCGAGCAGGGCCATCCGGTCGGCGTCGCCGCCGCCGCGGACGGCTTCGACGAGACCGACCAGCTGGCCATGGTCAACGTCGCCCTGCAGCTGGAGATGCTGCGCGCCAAGCAGTCCGGCCCGGGCTCGGATCCGGGTCCGGCGGACGGTCCGGCGCTGATGGGCCTGTTCTACGACATCGGGACGGCGGCGGTGCTGGTGCTCGACGAGGAGGCCGGGCGGTTCGTCCCGATCCGGCCGGACGACGCCACCCCCGGCTCCGGCCTGGAGCGGATCGCCGCCGGACACGGACACGGGGTGGCCACGACCGCGGCCCGGCTGCTGCGGGTGTGACGCGAGCGGTCCCGGCGCGGACCCGATCGGGTGGTCCGCGCCGGGAACATCCGGCCGCTGCTGCTCGTTGGAGCCGGGCATGGCCACCGTGGAACTGACCACCGACAACTTCAACGACGTCGTGGGCGCGCCGGGGGCGACCGTCCTGATCGACTTCTGGGCGTCCTGGTGCGGTCCGTGCAAGCAGTTCGCACCCGTCTACGACGCCGCGTCCGACAACCACCAGGACGTCACCTTCGGCAAGGTCGACACCGAGGCGCAGCAGGAGCTGGCCGGGGCGTTCGGGATCTCCTCGATCCCGACCGTGATGGCCGTCCGCGACGGTGTCGTCCTCTACTCGGAGCCCGGTGCGCTGCCCGCCGAGGCCCTGGAGGACCTGATCGGCCAGGTGAAGGCCGTCGACATGGACGAGGTCCGCGCCGCCGTCGCCGAGCAGGAGAAGCAGGCCGGCGGGGGTGCCCCGCAGGCCTGATCCGCCCCGCCGCCGTCCCGGCCCCGCACACCACGGTGTGCGGGGCCGGTCGTCGTCGCGACCCGGTTGCCTAGGCTCCGGGGCGTGATCCGCCCCGACGCGCACCCGCTGGCCTGGCTCGACGAGCGCGCCGCCGCCCGCACCGCGGCCGGGCTGCGCCGCAGGCTGCGGCCCCGCCCGCCGGCCGGCGCCGATCCGCCGATCGATCTCGCCGGCAACGACTACCTCGGCCTCGCGGCCGATCCGCGGGTGGTCGCGGGCGGCATCGAGGCGCTGCGGGTGTGGGGCGCGGGCGCCACCGGCTCGCGGCTGGTCACCGGCAGCACCACGCTGCACCGCGACCTGGAGACCGAGCTGGCCGGGTTCTGCGGGTTCGCCGACGCGCTCGTGTTCTCCTCCGGCTACACCGCGAACCTCGGCGTCGTCACCGCGCTGACCGGCCCCGGCGCGCTGATCGTGTCGGACGCGGCGGCGCACGCGTCGCTGGTGGACGCCTGCCGGCTGTCCCGGGCCCGGGTGGTCGTCGTCCCGCACGCCGATCCGGCCGCCGTCGCCGCCGCGCTCGCCGCCCGCACCGAGGAGCGCGCGCTGGTGGTGACCGACACCGTCGGCTCCGCGGACGGCGATCTCGCGCCGCTGCGGGCGCTGCACCGGGCCTGCCGGGAGCACCACGCCGTGCTGCTCGCCGACGAGGCGCACGGCCTCGGGGTGCGCGGGCCGGGCGGGCGCGGCCTGCTCGCCGAGACCGGCCTGGCCGGCCAGGACGACGTCGTCGCCACGGTGACGCTGTCCAAGGCGCTGGGCAGCCAGGGCGGCGCGGTGCTCGGCCCGCCCGCCGTGATCGCGCACCTGGTCGACGCGGCGCGGTCGTTCATCTTCGACACCGGGCTGGCGCCGGCACCGGCCGGTTCCGCGCTCGCCGCGCTGCGGGTGCTGGCCGCGGAGCCGGAGCGGGCGGGCGAGGTGCTGCGGGTGGCCGGGGTGCTGGCGGCGGCCGCCGGGGCGCCGGTCCCGGTCTCGGCGGTCGTGCCGGTGGTGCTCGGCGAGCCCGGTCCGGCCGTCGCCGCGGCCGCGGCCTGCCTGGCCCGCGGGGTGCACGTCGGGTGCTTCCGGCCGCCGTCGGTGCCGCCGGGGACCTCCCGGCTGCGGCTCACCGCGCGGGCCGGGCTGTCCGCCGCCGAGCTGGATCGGGCCGGGTCGGTGCTGGCCGAGGTGCTCGACGGCGTCCGCGCCGGGAGCCCGCGGTGAGCGCGGCCGTCGTCGTCACCGGCACCGGGACCGGGGTCGGCAAGACGATCGTGACGGCCGCGCTGGCCGCGGTCGCGCTGGCCGCCGGGCTGCGGGTGGCGGTGCTCAAACCCGCCCAGACCGGGATCGGGCCGGACGAGCCGGGCGACGCCGACGTGGTCGCCGCCCTGGTGCCCGGGATCACCGTCCGCGAGCTGGCCCGCTACCCGGACCCGCTGGCCCCGGCGACCGCGGCCCGGCGGGCCGGCCGGGCGCCGGTGACCCCGGAGGCCGCGGCCGGCGCCGCCCGGGCGCTGGCCGGCGAGCACGACCTGGTGCTGGTCGAGGGGGCCGGCGGGCTGCTCGTCCGGTTCGACGACGACGGCGGCACCCTCACCGACGTCGCCCGGTCGCTCGGCGCGCCGGTCGTCGTCGTCGCGGCGGCCGGGCTCGGCACGCTCAACCACAGCTGCCTCACCGTGCAGGCGCTGCACGCGCGCGGACTGGCCTGCGCCGGCGTCGTCGTCGGGGAGTGGCCGGACACGCCCGATCTCGCCGCGGAGTGCAATCTCGCCGATCTCCCGGTGACGACCGGGGTGCCGCTGCTCGGCGCGCTGCCGGCCGGCCTCGGCACCGCCCCGCCGGACCGGTTCCGCACCGTTGCGTGTCACACACTGGGCCCGTCGCCGCTGGGGCGCTGGCAGGATGCCGGATCATGACGACCGCCCGGACCGACGTCCTCACCGCTGCGCGCGCCCAGGTCCTCGAGCAGGGGACCGGCCTCACCCCGGCCCAGGTGCGCGAGGTGCTCGACCTGCCCGACGAGAGCCTCGACGACCTGCTCGAGCTCGCCCACGAGGTGCGGATGCGCTGGTGCGGGCCGGACGTCGAGGTCGAGGGCATCATCTCGCTGAAGACCGGCGGCTGCCCGGAGGACTGCCACTTCTGCTCGCAGTCCGGGCTGTTCGCCTCGCCGGTCCGCTCCGCCTGGCTGGACATCCCGATGCTGGTGGAGGCCGCCAAGCAGACCGCGAAGACCGGGGCGACCGAGTTCTGCATCGTCGCCGCCGTCCGCGGGCCGGACGAGCGGCTGATGTCCCAGGTGGCCGCCGGCGTCCAGGCGATCCGCGACGAGCTCGACATCAACATCGCCTGCTCGCTGGGCATGCTCACCCAGGACCAGGTCGACCGGCTCGCCGAGATGGGCGTGCACCGCTACAACCACAACCTGGAGACCGCCCGCTCGCACTTCCCGAACGTCGTCACCACGCACACCTGGGAGGAGCGCTGGGAGACCCTGCGCATGGTGCGCGCGGCCGGGATGGAGGTCTGCTGCGGCGGCATCGTCGGGATGGGCGAGACCCTGGACCAGCGCGCCGAGTTCGCCGGGCAGCTCGCCGAGCTGGAGCCCGACGAGGTGCCGCTGAACTTCCTCAACCCGCGCCCGGGGACGCCGTTCGGTGACCTGGAGCCGATGTCCGGCCCGGACGCGCTGCGCACCGTCGCCGCGTTCCGGCTCGCGCTGCCCCGCACCATCCTGCGGTTCGCCGGCGGCCGGGAGATCACCCTCGGCGACCTCGGCGCGCGCAAGGGCCTGCTCGGCGGGATCAACGCGGTGATCGTCGGCAACTACCTGACGACGCTCGGCAGGCCCGCCGAGGCGGACATCGACCTGCTCGGCGAGCTGGAGATGCCGATCAAGGCTCTGAACGAGTCGCTGTGAGCGCTGCGGCCGCGGCCCACCCGCGGGAGGCGGGTGGGCCGTACTGCGACCAGTGCGGGGAGCCGGCGGCCGCGCCGGCGCACCCGCGCTGCGCCGCCCGCCGCGAGCTGGAGCCGCCCCGGTTCTGCCCGTCCTGTGCGCGGCGGATGGTGGTGCAGGTCGATCCGGTCGGCTGGAGCGCGCGCTGCGCGCGGCACGGCGAGATCAGGGCGCGATGAGGACCTTCAGCGCCTCGCGCTCGTTCATCGCGCGGTAGCCGTCCGGCACCCCGTCCAGGCCGACGGTCCGGTCGAAGACCCGGCCCGGCCGGACCGTCCCGTCCAGCACGTCGGGCAGCAGCTCCTCGATGTAGGCGCGGGCCGGGGCGACGCCGCCGCGGATGCCGACGTTGCGCATGAACGAGCCGATGCCCAGCGGGACGTCGGTGTACTGGGAGACGCCGACCCGCCCGACCAGGCCGCCGTCGCGGGTGGACTCGATGGCGGTACGCAGCGCCTCGACGTAGCCGACGCACTCCAGGGTCGCGTGCGCGCCGTCCCCGCCGGTGAGCTCGCGGACCCGCTCGACGGCCTCGTCGCCGCGCTCGGCGACCACGTCGGTGGCGCCGAACGTGCGGCCCAGGTCGGTGCGGTCGGTGTGCCTGCCGAGCAGGATGATCCGCTCGGCGCCGAGCCGGTGCGCGGCGAGCACCGCGGACAGCCCGACGGCGCCGTCGCCGACGACCGCGACGGTGTCGCCGCGGCGCACGTTCGCCGACACCGCGGCGTGGTGGCCGGTCGGGAACACGTCGGACAGGGTCAGCATCGAGGCGAGCAGGGCGTCGTCCGGCTCGCCCGGCATCCGGACGAGCGTGCCGTCGGCGAACGGGACCCGGACCGCCTCGCCCTGGCCGCCGTCCGTGCCGTCGGAGCCCCAGCCGCCGCCGTGCCGGCACGAGGTGTGCAGCCCCTGTGTGCAGAAGTCGCAGGTGTTGTCGGCCCACACGAAGGGGGCGACGACCAGCTGACCGGGCCGCAGCGTCCGCACCGCGGAGCCGGTGTCCTCGACGACACCGAGGAACTCGTGGCCGATCCGGTTGCCGCCGGGGGAGTCCTCGGCCGAGTTGTACGGCCACAGGTCGCTGCCGCAGATGCAGGAGCGCAGGACGCGCACGATCGCGTCGGTGTCGTCGCGCAGGACCGGGTCCGGGACGTCGGCGACGCGGATGTCGTGCCTGCCGTGGATGAGGGTGGCCTTCATGGCGCCCGGATTCCCGTATGCGTGCCGGGCCATGCGCGCGCCGCGTTGCGGGGTGAGACCGGTGCCACCCCTGGCGCCGGACGGCGGATGCCGATACGGCAGGCTGGCGGCATGGCGATCTCGTGGGGCCCGCTGCTGCGCAAGGCCGCCGACCTGGCGTTGCGGCTGCTGAAGGACTCCCAGAAGCAGCAGGGGCAGCAGAAGCAGCGACCCCGGTCCGCGCGCCCGTCGGCGCCACCGGCGGCGGCGGGCCGGGTGCGCGCCGCGCCGACCGGTGAGCGCGCCCGGCAGGTCGTCTACGCCCCCGAGCCGGACGGCTCCGCCGACCCGGGCGAGATCGTCTGGACCTGGGTGCCCTACGAGGAGGACCCGAACCAGGGCAAGGACCGCCCGCTGCTGGTCGTCGGCCGGTCCGGCGGGGACCTGCTCGCGCTGATGCTGTCCAGCCAGGAGCGGCGGGCCGGCGACCCGGACTGGGTGGGCATCGGCTCCGGGGCCTGGGACCGGGAGGGCCGGGAGTCCTTCATCCGGCTGGACCGGGTGCTGGAGATCGACGAGCACGGCATCCGCCGGGAGGGCGCGGTGCTCGACCGCAGCCGGTTCGACCGGGTCGCCACCGAGCTGAGAAACCGTTACGGCTGGCGCTGAGCACGGTGTATGGTCCCGATCATCATGAGGCTCTGACGACGTCCCCGACCGCGGCCGTGGCTCTCGCCCCCGCCGGTCGTCCTCCGTGTCCCGGAGCGTCGTCGTGTCATCCGCTGTTGATCTCCAGGCCCTCACCGCGCACGGCCTGACCCACTCCTACGCCGCCCGGGCGGGCCGGCCACCGGTGCTCGACGGCATCGATCTCACCGTGGCGCCCGGCACCCGGCTCGGCCTGATCGGGGAGAACGGCACCGGGAAGTCGACGCTGCTGCGGCTGCTCGCCGGCGTCGAGCGGCCGGACGCCGGGCGGGTCCGCGCACCGGCCGATCTGGTGTACCTGCCGCAGGAACCGGCGCTCGACGCCGACGGCACCGTCGGTGACCTGCTCGACGACGCGCTGCGCCCGCTGCACGACGCGGTCGCCGAGCTGGAACGCCTGGCCGCCGAGCTGGCCGACGACCCGTCCGCCGCCGCCGGTTACGACCGGATGCTCGCCTGGGCGGTGGCGCACGACGCCTGGGACGCCGACCGCCGCGCCGAGGTCACCGCGGGCGCGCTCGGCGTCGCCGATCTGGACCGGGACCGCCCGGTCGGGACGCTGTCCGGCGGGCAGCGCACCCGGCTCGCGATGGCCGCCGCGCTGGTCCGCCGCCCGGCCTGCCTGCTGCTCGACGAACCCACCAACCACCTCGACGACGCTGCACTCGACCTGCTGGAACGCTCGCTGACCGAGCTGCCCGGGGTGGTCGTCGCGGCGAGCCACGACCGGACGTTCCTGGACCGGGTCTGCACCGGTCTGTTCGATCTCGACGCGGGTGCGCTCGGCACCGACGGCGACGGCGGCCGCCGGTTCGGCGGGTCGTTCACCGAGTACCTGGGCGCGCAGGCGGCGAGCCGGCGGCGCTGGGCGGAGACGTTCGCCGCCCAGCAGGAGGAGATCGGGCGGCTCCGCGAGCGGGCCCGGACCGCGACGTCCGCGATCGCCCCGGGCCGCGGCCCGCGGGACAACGACAAGTTCATCCACGCCTTCAAGGGCGCGAACGTCGAGCGCACCCGGGCCCGCCGGGTGCACGACGCGCAGCGCCGCCTGGAGGTCGCCGAGCGGGCGGCGCTGCCGAAGCCGCCGCAGCCGCTGCGCTTCGCCGGCCGGCTGACCGGCGACGGCAGCGCCGGTGGGGGCCTCGCGGTGCGGGTCCGCGACCTGGTCGTCGCGGACCGGCTGCGGCTCGACCGGCTGGACCTGCCCGCCGGATCGGGGCTGCTCGTCACCGGCCCGAACGGGTCCGGGAAGTCGACGCTGCTGGCGGTGCTGAACGCCGATCTCGCGCCGTCGTCGGGCACCGTGGACGTCCGGGCCCGGCGGATCGGGCTGCTCGCCCAGGACCCCGACGTCGGGCCGCCGGAGCGCACCGCGGCCGACGCCTACGCCGCGCTCCTGGGCCCGGCCCTCGCCGAGCGGGTGCCGCTGCGCGAGCTCGGCCTGCTGCACCCGCGCGAGCACGGCACCCGGGTCGGCGAGCTGAGCCTGGGCCAGCGGCGCCGGCTGGCGCTGGCGGTGGCGATCGCCGACGCGCCGGACCTGCTGCTGCTCGACGAGCCGACCAACCACGTCTCGCTGCGGCTGGCCGGTGAGCTGGAGGAGGCGCTCGGGTCGGCGCCGGGGACGGTGCTGGTCACCTCGCACGACCGGTGGTTGCGGCGGAGGTGGGAGGGGCCGGTGCTGGAGCTGCGGGCCGCTAGTTGAGGCTCTGCTCGTCCGGGAAGGTCCCCTGTGGTGCCGGCACCGCACGGAGCCGGTCGAGCAGCCCGCGCTCCCGGGCGAGCAGCCGGCGCACCTCGCGCAGCCGCTGCACCGGGTCGGTCTGTTCGAGCAGGTCCTGCCGGTCGGCCAGCGGGAGCAGGCAGTCCTCGGCGAGCAGGTGGGCGAGCTCGGCGGTGGGGGTGTCGTCGCCCGGCTCGGACCAGTCCCCGGCCCGCCAGGCGGTCCCGCAGTAGCTGCGGTGCGCCGCCCGCGCCGCCCCCTCCAGCATCGTGACCAGGCGCGGATCGGTCCCGCCGGTGGGGGTGCGGTCGGGCAGGAACTCGACGGTCCCGCACATGTAGGACCGGCTCTCCCGGTCGACGTCGAGCAGCCGGAACCGGCGTCCCCCGCGGGTGACGATGTCGTAGCGCCCGTCGGGCAGCCGGCGCGCGTCGAGCAGCACCGCGGTGCAGCCGACCCGGTGCATCCCGGCCGCGCCGGACCGGTCGGGGGAGTGCCCCTCGCGCACCGCGACGACGCCGAACTCCTTGTCCGGCACCGTGCCGGTGATGAGATCGACGGTGAGCTGCCGGTAGCGGGGCTCGAAGATGTGCAACGGGAGCGCCGCGCCGGGCATCAGCACCGTCCCCAGCGGGAACAGCGGAATCGTCGCGGCCACCGGTTCACGGTAATACGACGTCGGTCGGCCCGCCCGACCGCCGGTCGGCCGCGCCGCGTGCGGGCGGGCGGAGCACCGCGAAGGCGTCGGTCACCCGGAGCGTGCGGTCGGTGAACCGGAACAGCGCGGCCGGACGCCCGCCGGCCCGGCCGGGCGGCACCGTGCCGCCGGTGGGCTCGAGCAGATCCCGCCGGGTCAGGACGCGTTGCAGGTTGGTCGCCGACACCGGGTGCCCGAGCGCGGCGACGTAGTGCTCGCGCAGCGCCGAGATGGTGAACGCGGCGGGCGCGAGCGCGAACCCGAGGTTGGTGTAGGACAGCTTGGCGCGGAGACGCTCGCGGGCGGACTCGACGATGCCGGCGTGGTCGAACGCGGTCGGCGGCAGCGCCTCGATCTCGTGCCAGGCGGTGTCCGCGGGCAGCTCCGGATCGGCGTCCGAGGGCACCAGGCCGAGGAAGGCGGTCGCGATCGTGCGGGGTCCGGGGGTGCGGTGCGGGTCGGAGAACACCGACAGCTGCTCGACGTGCGCGATCTCCCGGACGTCGACCTTCTCGGCGAGCTGGCGGCGGACCGAGCTCTCGACGTCCTCGTCGGCGGCCAGCCGCCCGCCGGGCAGCGACCAGCGGCCCGCGTCCGGGGCGAGCGCGCGCTGCCACAGCAGCACCCGCAGCCGGCCGTCCCGGATGCCGAGCACGGCGGCGAGTACCTCGTGCTGGGCCGGCGGGTACGTCACGGGGGGAGCCTAGGGGGCGTTTCGGGAAGCACGGGCGGGTGACGGCCGGGTAGCCACAAGGTGAGGTCCCGGTCACGCCGTGGGTGTCCGGGCCCCGGCCCCGGTGCTACGATCTGCCTAGTTTCCGCTCACTAGGCGAAAACCTGATCGGCCCGGGAGGGCGAGATGACCGGAACGCTGACGGCACCGGGGGCGACAGCGGTCGACCCGGCCTGGGCCGACGAGGTCCGCACCCTGGCGCGCAGGCGGGACGCGGTCCTGCTGGCGCACAACTACCAGCTGCCCGAGATCCAGGACGTCGCCGACCACGTGGGGGACTCGCTCGCGCTGTCCCGGATCGCGGCCGCGTCGGAGGCGTCGACGATCGTCTTCTGCGGCGTGCACTTCATGGCCGAGACGGCGAAGATCCTCGCCCCGGACAAGACCGTGCTGATCCCGGACGCCCGGGCCGGCTGCTCGCTCGCCGACTCCATCACCGCCGAGCAGCTGCGGGAGTGGAAGGCCGAGCACCCGGACGCCGTCGTCGTGTCCTACGTGAACACCACCGCGGCGGTGAAGGCCGAGACCGACGTGTGCTGCACCTCGTCGAACGCGGTCGAGGTCGTCGACTCCATCCCGCGCGACCGTGAGGTGCTGTTCCTGCCCGACCAGTTCCTCGGCGCGCACGTCCGCCGGGTGCTCGACCGGGAGAACATGCACGTGTGGGCCGGGGAGTGCCACGTGCACGCCGGCATCAACGGCCGCCAGCTCGCCGACCAGGCGCGATCGCACCCGGAGGCCGACCTGTTCGTGCACCCGGAGTGCGGCTGCGCGACGTCGGCGCTCTACCTGGCGGGCACCGGTGCCGTCCCGGAGAGTCAGGTCAAGATCCTCTCCACCGGCGGCATGATCGACGCCGCCCGCGCCACCGGCGCGAAGGAGGTGCTGGTGGCGACCGAGGTCGGGATGCTGCACCAGCTCCGCCGGGCCGCACCGGAGATCGAGTTCCGCGCGGTCAACGACCGGGCCTCCTGCACCTACATGAAGATGATCACCCCGGAGGCGCTGCTCCGGTCGGTGCGGCACGGCACCGACGAGGTGCACGTCGATCCCGATCTCGCCGCGCGCGGTCGGGCCGCGGTCCAGCGCATGATCGAGATCGGCAACCCGGGGAGCGCGGAGTGACCTGGGAGGCCGGCGCCGATCTGGTCGTCGTCGGGTCCGGGGTCGCCGGACTGACCGCCGCGCTGGACGCGGCCGCCGCCGGGCTGCGCACCGTCGTCGTCACCAAGGACGGGATCGGCGAGGGCTCCACCCGGTGGGCCCAGGGCGGGGTCGCCGTGGTGCTCGGCGACATCGCCGGGGACAGCCTGGAGGCGCACGTCGCGGACACGCTCGCCGCAGGCGGCGGGCTGTGCGACCCGGTCGCGGTGGACACGATCGTCCGCGGCGGGCCGGCCGCGGTCCGCAGGCTCCGCGAGCGCGGCGCCCTGTTCGATGCCCGCGGCACCCGCCTGGAACGGACCCGCGAGGGCGGCCACTCCGCGCTGCGCGTGGTGCACGCCGGCGGCGACGCGACCGGCGCCGAGATCGAGCGCGCCCTGGTCGAGGCCGCCCGCTCCGAGGGGCTGACCGTGCTGGACGGGCACGTCGCGGTGGACGCGCTGCGCGACGCCACCGGCCGGGTGGTCGGGCTGTCCGTGCTCGACGGCGACGGCCGCGCCGGGACGCTGCGCGCCCCCGCGGTGCTGCTGGCCTCCGGCGGCTACGGCCAGCTCTACGCCTCCACCACCAACCCGGCGACCGCCACCGGGGACGGGATCGCGCTCGCCCTGCGGGCCGGGGCGACCGCGTCCGACCTGGAGTTCGTGCAGTTCCACCCGACGGTGCTGTGGTCCGGCCCCGGTTCGGACACCGCGGGCAGGCGTCCGCTGGTCACCGAGGCCGTCCGCGGTGAGGGCGCCGTGCTGCGCGACCGGACCGGGCACGCCTTCATGGCCGCCGTGCACGAGCGCGCCGACCTGGCCCCGCGCGACGTCGTCGCCGCCGCGATCACCCGGCGGATGATCGAGACCGGCTCGGACTGCGTCTACCTGGACGCGACCGGGCTGGACGGGTTCGCCCGCCGGTTCCCGACCGTGCACGCCTCCTGCGCGGCCGTCGGGATCGATCCCGCGACCGACCCGATCCCGGTCACCCCGGCCGCGCACTACGCCTGCGGCGGGGTGGTCGCCGACACCGACGGCCGCACCGGCGTGCCCGGGCTGTACGCGGCAGGCGAGGTGGCCCGCACCGGCCTGCACGGCGCGAACCGGCTGGCGTCGAACTCGCTGCTGGAGGGCCTGGTGGTGGGGGAGCGCGCGGTCCGTGCGGTGCTGGCCGACCGCGGGCTCGCGGCGCTGTCCGCGCCGGTCGAGCCGGCTCCGGCGCTGCCGGTCGCCGACCGGGCGGTGGTGCAGCGGGCGATGACCACCTGCGCCGGCATCGGCCGGGACGCGACCGGGCTGGCGACCGCGTCGGACGCGATCGAGGCCGCCACCGTCACCGCGGTCCCGGTCGCCCGCGCCGGGGTGGAGGACGCCGCGCTGACCCTGCTCGCGCAGGCGGTGCTCACCGCGGCGGGCACCCGCCGGGAGACCCGCGGCTGCCATGTGCGCACCGACTTCACGGACCGCGACGACGTGCACCAGCGGGCCTCGCTGCCGGTCCGGCTGGACGGCTCCGGCCGCCCGGTGGTCGTCGCCGACGCCCTGGTCGGTGCGGCGTGACCGCCCGGATCGCGGCCGGCGTCGGCGGGAACGCGTCGATCGGCGTGCCCGACCCGGACGACCTCGACCGGGTGGTGCGCACCGCGCTCGCCGAGGACCTGCGTTACGGGCCGGACGCGACGACCCGGGCCACCGTCCGCACCGACGCGATGGCGCACGCCGCGTTCACCCCGCGCGCCGACGGCGTCCTGGCCGGGCTCCCCGCCGTGCACGCGGTGCTGCACGCCGTCCTCGGCGACGGGATCGGCCCGGGCACCGGGCAGGCGCAGTACGAGGTCGGCTACTCGGTCGTCTCGACGGCGGCCGACGGGGACCGGCTGCGGGCCGGGGAGCCCGCGCTGGTCGTGTACGGGCCGGTGCAGGGGCTGCTCACCGCGGAGCGGACCGCGCTGAACCTGCTGTGCCACCTGTCCGGGATCGCGACCGCGACCCGGGCCTGGGTGGACGCGGTCGAGGGCACCGGCGCCCGGATCCGGGACACCCGCAAGACGCTGCCCGGGCTGCGGCTGCTGGAGAAGTACGCGGTGCGCTGCGGTGGCGGGGTCAACCATCGGCTCGGGCTGGGCGACGCCGTCCTGATCAAGGACAATCACGTCGCCGCCGCCGGATCGGTGACGGCGGCGCTCGCCGCGGCCCGGGCCGCCGCCCCGGACCTGCCCTGCGAGGTGGAGGTCGACTCGCTGGCGCAGCTCGACGAGGTGCTCGGCCTGGCACCCGAGCTGGTGCTGCTGGACAACTTCTCGGTCGCCGACACCGCGACCGCCGTCCGCCGCCGGGACGCCGCCGCGGCCGCTTCCGGGCACCGCACGCTGCTGGAGTCCTCCGGCGGGCTGGCCCTGGTGAACGCCCGCGGCTACGCGGAGACCGGGGTCGACTTCCTCGCCGTGGGTGCGTTGACGCACTCGGTGACCGCGCTGGACCTCGGACTGGATCTCGTCGCGGGCTGACCGCGCCGGCCGCACCGGCCGCCCGGCCCGTCCGGGCAGCCGGTCCGGCGGGTTGCGTGGGCTCCGGGATCACCGGCCGAGCAGCTCCGGCTGGACCGGCGCCGGATAGCGGACCGAGAACCGCACGTCGCCGAGCAGCTCGCGGATCCGCTGCGCGGCGGCGTCGATCCCGGCGAGCGCCGCGCTGCCGACGTCGGTCCCGGCGCACATCCGGGTGGCGATCGTGCCGTCCGGGCGCTGCACCCAGCTCCCGGCGATCCGCCCGTCCACCCAGATCGCCGGGCCGCCGTTGCCGTTGCGGTCGAACAGCAGTGGCGCCGCCTCGGGGCCGAGATACCAGTCGCGGGCCTTCCAGCCCATCGTCGTCGGGTCGAGGCCGGGCAGCAGCGCCACCGACGGCCCGGGGTCGCCGACCGGGTCGACGTCGTCGGGCAGCAGATGGCCGGTGCTGCCGCCGTCCAGCGACACGGTGACGGCGCCGACGTCGGCCAGCGCTGCCGTCGTGGTCGCCACCGTCCAGCCCGCCCACCAGCGCAGGTCGTCCCGGGTCGCCGGGCCGAACGCCCGCAGGTAGGCGCCGGCCAGACCGGCCGCCGCGGTGCGCCGGTCGAGCGGCTCGCCGAGCCCGCCGGGCAGCCAGTCCCCGGCGGCGGCCCAGCGGTACTGGCCGTTGATCCAGGTCCCGGTCGGGCGGGCGCGCAGCACCCGGCCCTCGAACCCGAGGACCAGCAGCACCCGGGTGTGCGCGGGGTAGCTGCCCGGACCGATCTGCACAGCCGTCCCGGACAGCTCCGGCAGGGCGGTGCCGATCTCGCGGGCGGTGGTCGGGCCACGCTCGGCGAGCAGGTCGAGCACGGTCCGCGCGGTGTCGTCGAACCAGGCCGGCGGATCGGCGATGCCGGCGGCGCCGAGCTGGATCATCAGGGCACGGCGCTGCACGGCGGCGACGTCGACCGTGGCGGCGTGGTGGGCCAGCGCGGCGTGCCGGTGGCCGAACACCCACAGGGTGCGGCGCATCGCGTGGTGACGGAGCAGGGTGCGGTCGTCGTACAGCGCGGCGGAGACGGCCTCGAGGGTGGGGGAGTGCATCCGGGCGGCCGCCGACAGGTAGACGGTGACCGGGTCGGTGGAGTGCAGGGCGACCAGATCGTCGGCGACGGCGACGACGTCGTCGGTCCGGGTGTGCGGTGCCAGCCGGTGCCGGAGGACCAGCCGGGCCCGGCGCTCGGCATCGGCCACGTGCCGGACGGGCTCAGCGGTGCTCATGACCGGAGGGTGCCACGGGGCGCCGACGGTCACGGCTGCGCGGTCAGGGCGCCGACGGACACGGTCCAGGCACGGCTCCGTCGGTCACGGCTCCGACAGGGACGTCCGTCAGTCGGGCAGCCGGCGGGCAGCCAGCAGGGCGGCCAGGTTCGTGGTGAGCGGCACCGGGGTGTCGAGCACCAGCTGCTCGCCGGGACGGGCCCGGGCCGTCTGCACCCAGCGGCCGTCGCGCAGCGTGTAGCCGGTGGCGTCCGGCCCGGCGGCGGTGAGGTCGATCCGCAGCAGGTGCCCGATCCCGGCGGCCGCGTACAGCGCGGGTTTCACCTGGTCCTCGGTGCGCCGCCGGTTGGCCCCGTCGATCTCGACCACGAGCCGGACGTGCCGGGCCTCCCACACCACCGTGTCCGGGTCGATGCCTGGCCCGGCATCGACCACCGCGAGATCCGGGATGAGGATGCGGTCCGGCCCGAGCCGCACGTTCACCGCCTCGAACACGTCGAGATCGTCCGGGCGGGCCCGTTCGAACAGGTACCAGAGCCGCGACGACAGCTTCTGGTGCGGGCTGCCCGGGCTCGGGCTCACGAGGAGCCCCCCGTCGAGCAGCTCGATCCGGCGCCGGTCGGCGGGCAGCTGGAGGAAGCCGTCCTCGGTCCAGTGTTCGGGCGCGTCCGGCTCGGGGTCGTAGGCGGGTGCGGCCATCGGCTGATCACCTCCGGGGCGTCGGTGTCCATGGTGGCAGCATCGACCGGGGGTACGACAGTTCCGGCGGTCGCGGTGTGATCCCCCCGGCGGGTCGAGTTCCTGTCGGACCCCCGCCGTACCCTGGGGGTCATGCTCCGCCGTTTCGACCTGCGATCCGACGCGCTACCCCGGCCGGCCGTCCTGCGCGGGGTGATGCCGCGCGCCGAGCTGGATGTCGACGGCGCGATCGCCGCCGTCCGCCCGCTCGTCGACGCCGTGCGCGAGCGCGGTGCACAGGCGGCGCTGGAGGCCACCGAGCGGTTCGACCGGGTCCGCCCGGAGACGGTGCGGGTCCCGGCGGCCGAGCTGGCCGGTGCGCTGCGCGATCTCGACCCGGCCGTGCGCGCTGCGCTGGAGACCTCGATCGAGCGGGCCCGCCTGGTGCACCTGGAGCAGCGCAGGGCCGACGTGGTCACCGCCGTGGTGCCGGGCGGCACCGTCACCGAGCGGTTCGTCCCGGTCCGCCGGGTCGGGCTGTACGCGCCGGGCGGATTGGCCGTCTACCCGTCGAGCGTGGTCATGAACGTGGTCCCGGCGCAGGCCGCCGGGGTCGAGTCGCTGGTCGTGGCCTCGCCGGCGCAGGCCGAGTTCGGTGGCCTGCCGCACCCGACGATCCTGGCCGCCGCGGCCCTGCTCGGTGTCGACGAGGTGTGGGCGGTCGGAGGCGCGCAGTGCGTCGCGCTGCTGGCCCACGGCGGCACCGACACCGACGGCGGTGAGCTGGAGCCGGTCGACATGGTCACCGGCCCGGGCAACATCTACGTCACCGCCGCGAAGCGGATGCTGCGCGGCGTCGTCGGGATCGACGCCGAGGCCGGCACCACCGAGATCGCGATCCTGGCCGACGACACGGCCGACGCCGGGCACGTCGCCGCCGACCTGATCTCACAGGCCGAGCACGACCCGAACGCGGCATCGGTGCTGGTCACCGCCTCCGAGGAGCTCCTGGCCCAGGTCGAGATCGAGCTGGAGAAGCGGGTCGCGGCGACCAAGCACAGCGAGCGGGTCCGCACCGCACTGACCGGGCCGCAGTCCGGGGTGGTCCTGGTCCGCTCGCTCGACGACGGGCTCGCCGTGGTCGACGCCTATGCCGCCGAGCACCTGGAGATCCAGACCGCCGACGCGGCCGCGGTCGCCGCCCGGGTCCGCAACGCCGGCGCGATCTTCGTCGGTGCCTACTCGCCGGTGTCGCTGGGCGACTACTGCGCCGGATCGAACCACGTGCTGCCGACCGGTGGCTGCGCCCGGCACTCCGGCGGGCTGTCGACATCGACCTTCCTGCGCGGGGTACACGTCGTCGACTACACCGCCGAGGCGCTGCGCGAGGTCGCCGAGCGCGTGGTCACGCTGGCCGACGCTGAGGATCTCCCCGCGCACGGCGAGGCCGTCACCGCCCGCTTCGAGGGGGACTCATGAGCACGCCGGGGGAGGGGGTCCGGCTCGACGATCTGCCGCTGCGCGCCGACCTGCGCGGGAAGAGCCCCTACGGGGCGCCGCAGCTCGACGTCGCCGTCCGGCTCAACACCAACGAGAACCCGTATCCGCCGCCGCCCGAGCTGGTCGCCGATGTCGGCGCGGCCTGCGAGGAGGCGGCCCGGGAGCTGCACCGCTACCCGGACCGGGATGCGGTGGCCCTGCGCGCCGATCTCGCCGCCTACCTGACCCGGCAGACCGGGGTCGCGCTGAGCGAGCGGAACCTGTGGGCGGCGAACGGGTCGAACGAGATCCTGCAGCAGCTCCTGCAGGCGTTCGGCGGGCCGGGGCGCACGGCACTCGGGTTCGTGCCGAGCTACTCGATGCACCCGATCATCTCCTCGGGCACGCAGACCGAGTTCGTGCCGGTCCCACGCCGGGCGGACTTCTCGATCGACATCGACGCCGCGGTCGCCGTGCTGGCCGAGCAGGCGCCGGACATCACGTTCGTGACCAGCCCGAACAACCCGACCGGGCAGTCGATCGATCCCGCCGGCCTGGCCCGCCTGGTCGACGCCGCACCCGGGCTGGTGATCGTCGACGAGGCCTACGCCGAGTTCGCCGAGGCCACCGGGCGGCCCAGCGCGACCACGCTGCTGGCGAGCCACGGGCACAAGCTGGTCGTCTCCCGCACCATGAGCAAGGCGTTCGCCTTCGCCGGTGGGCGGCTCGGCTATCTCGCCGCGGCACCGGCGGTCGTCGACGCGATCGCGCTGGTCCGGCTGCCCTACCACCTGTCGGTGCTGGCGCAGGCGTCCGCGCGGGCCGCGTTGCGGCACGCCGAGGCGACCCTCGGCTCGGTGGCACTGCTGGCCGCCGAGCGGGACCGCGTCTGCGCGGAGCTCGCCGCCGCCGGATACGACGTGATCCGGTCCGACGCCAACTTCGTGCTGTTCGGCCGGTTCGCCGACGCCGGGCGGGCCTGGAAGGGTTTCCTCGAACAGGGCGTGCTGATCCGTGACGTGGGTATCCCGGAGCGGCTGCGGGTCACGATCGGAACCCCCGAGGAGAACGACGTCTTCCTCCAGGTCGCAGGTGACCTCGCCATCAAGGAGCTGTTGTGAGCAGAGTGGGTCGCGTCGAGCGCGTCACCAAGGAGACCCGGATCGTCGTCGAGATCGACCTCGACGGCACCGGCACGACCGACATCGACACCAAGGTCCCGTTCTACGACCACATGCTGGATGCGTTCGGCAAGCACGGCTCCTTCGACCTGTCGGTGCAGGCCACCGGGGACGTCGAGATCGACTCGCACCACACCGTCGAGGACGTCGCGATCGTGCTCGGTCAGGCGATCCGGCAGGCGCTGGGCGACAAGAAGGGCATCCGCCGCTTCGGCGACGCCTGGATCCCGATGGACGAGGCGTTGGCACACGCGGTCGTCGACGTGTCCGGGCGACCGTACACGGTGTGCACCGGCGAGCCGGAGATGATGCGCGGCTTCGTCGTCGGCGGGCACTACCCGACCGTGCTGAACAAGCACGTGTTCGAGTCGCTGGCCTTCCACGGGCACCTCGCGCTGCACGTGCGGGTGCTCGACGGGCGGGATCCGCACCACATCACCGAGGCGGAGTTCAAGGCCGTCGCCCGCGCGCTGCGCGCGGCGACCGAGCCCGACCCGCGGGTCAGCGGGGTGCCCTCGACCAAGGGCGCGCTGTAGCGGCGGTCAGCAGCGGGATCAGCCCGGCCCGCCCGAGCGCAGCCAGGCCAGCACCGCCAGCACCCGGCGGTGCCCGCCGGCCTCGGCGGGCAGGTCCAGCTTGGTGAACAGTGACCGGACGTGCTTGCTCACCGCGGCGCCGGAGAGCACGAGCAGCTCGGCGATCTCGCCGTTCGACCTGCCCTGGGCCATCAGGTCCAGCACCTCCCGCTCGCGGGCGGACAGCCGCGACACCGGATCCCGGCGCCGCCGGACGAGCTGGTGCACCACCTCCGGATCCAGCACCGTCCCGCCGCCGGCCACCTGCGCCGCGGCCGCCGCGAACCCGGTCACATCGGCCACCCGGTCCTTGAGCAGGTAGCCGACCCCGGTTCCGCCGCCGGTGTCGAGCAGCGCCTCCGCCGCGGCCGGCTGCACGTACTGGGAGAGCACCAGGACCGGCAGCGTCGGATCGGCGGTGCGCAGCGTGACCGCCGCACGCAGTCCGCTGTCGGTGTCCGCGGCGGGCATCCGGACGTCGGTCAGCACCAGGTCCGGGCGTTCGTGACGGACCGCGCCGAGCAGCGCGGGCGCATCCCCGACGGCGGCCAGCACGGTGTGCCCGAACCGCTCCAGCAGCGCGACCAGGCCCGCACGCATGAGCACGGCGTCCTCGGCGATCGTCACCCGCACGGCAGCTCCACCCGCAGCAGCGTCGGACCACCCGCTGGACTGGAGAGCCGGAACCGGCCACCGGCCAGCGCCACCCGCTCGGCGAGCCCGTCCAGTCCTGATCCGGCGGCCGGATCGGCACCACCACGGCCGTCGTCGCGGACCTCGAGGATCACCTGGTCGGCGTGCGCACGACCGGAGATCGAGGCGGCGCCGGCGGCGCTGTGCCGGGCGATGTTGCTGAGCGCCTCGGTGAGCACGAAGTATGCGGTGGTGGCGATCTCCGGGGGGAGCCGCGCGGGCAGCGCCAGGTCCGACTCGACCGGTACCGGGCAGCGGCGCGCCTGCTCGGTGACGGCCGCGGCGAGCCCGTGATCGGCGAGCATCCGCGGGTCCAGCCCCCGCACCAGGTCGCGGAGCTCACCGAGCGCGAGGCCGAGCTGGTCGCGGGCGTCGTCCAGCCGGGCCGCGGCGGCGGAGCCGTCGGCGACGTCGAGCCGGGCCAGCCCGAGCGACACCCCCAGCGCGACCAGCCGCTGCTGGGCGCCGTCGTGCAGATCCCGCTCGATCCGGGCCCGCTCGGCCGCGAACGCACCGACCAGCCGGGCCCGGGTGGTCGCGACGTCGGCGAGCCCCTCGCCGAGCTCGGTGCCGCGGGGCCCCAGCACGGTGCGGGTGAGGGCGGCCCGCGCACCGGCCCATGCGGTCACCGTCCACGGTGCGGCCATCAGCAGCAGCACACCGACGATCACCAGCGGCCAGGCGTTGCGGTCGTCGACGGGTGCACCGAACAGCAGCACCGGCACCCCGAAGGACAGGCCGAGCACACAGGCGTCCAGCCCGGCGAGGCCGGTCACGGCGGCCAGCGCGAAACCGACCTCCCGCCAGGTCGACGGCGCGCGCCACCGGGAGCCCCGGGGACGCGCCGGCGTGGGCAGCGGCTCGTCGTCGACCAGCCGGATCCGGTACCGCTCCAGGGTGGCCAGCAGCGGTCCGGCCGCGATCGTCGCCGCGACGAGCAGCAGCGCCGTGCCGACGGCGAGCGGGACGCCGCCGAGCACCAGCCCCGCCGACGGGACGGCGAACGCCCCCACCACGACGATCCCGAGCGCGCCGCCGGTGAGCAGATAGGCCAGCGACCGCCACGGCCACGCGGTGAGCAGGAACCGCAGCGGTACGTGGTCCATCGCCTGCCAGGCCGTCGCGATCCGCACACCGCAGAACGTAGGAGATCCGCGGCGCCCGCGCGGTAGTGCGCGCGCTACCCCGGTCGTCGCGCCGGGGTGACCGCGCGCCCGCCGGTTCCGCGCTCGACTCGTGACCATGCATCCCACCTCCTTCCCGCACCGACCGCCGGCACTGCAGCTCGTGGGTGTCCGGCGGCTGCACCGATCCACCGGTCCGGCCCCGGTCCGTGCCCTCGACGACGTCTCGCTGAGCCTGCGGACGGGTGTCCTGACCGCGCTGATGGGTCCGTCCGGATCGGGCAAGTCGACCCTGCTGCACTGCGCCGCCGGACTGGAGCGGCCGACGGCGGGCCGGGTCCTGCTGGACGGCGACGACATCGGCGTGCTGTCCGAGCGGCGGCGAACCCTGTTGCGCCGCAGCCGGATCGGAGTCGTGTTCCAGGCGTTCAACCTGGTCGCCTCGCTCACCGCGGCACAGAACGTCGCGCTCCCGGCACGGCTCGCCGGCCGCCGGGTGCCGGCGGGCGCCGTCCGGGAGGCGCTGGCGGCGGTCGGGCTCACCGACCGTGCCGGCCACCGGCCCGCGCAGCTCTCCGGCGGTCAGCAGCAACGGATCGCGATCGCCAGGGCGGTGCTGACCCGTCCTGAGGTGCTGGTCGCCGACGAGCCGACCGGTGCGCTCGACTCGGCGTCGGCATCGGTGGTGCTCGGGCTGCTCCGCCGGTGCACCGAGCAGGGCAGCGCGACACTGCTGGTCACCCACGACCCGGTCGCCGCCGCCCGGGCGGACGAGGTCGTGGTGCTCCGCGACGGCCGGGTGGCCGACCGGTTCGGGGTACCCGGCACGCCGGACGCGGCCGCGGTGATCGCGCAGCGGCTCACCGGGCGGGGGACGTCGCGGTGATCGCCCGGGCGAACCTGCGCGTGCGGTGGCGGGAGCTGCTGGCGACGGTGCTGGCCGTCGGCACCGGCGTGGCCCTGCTCGGCGCGGTGCTGCTCGTGGCCTCCGCCGCCCGGCCCGGGGTGCAGGACCGTCTCGCGGCGACCGCGGCGCTGGTGGTGCCGCCGGCGGTCGTCGCCTCGCACACACCGCGGACCGACGGCCGGATCCCGTGGTCGCCGGCGGAGGCGGCCGGGATCGCGGCCCGGCTGGCCGCCGTCCCGGGGGTGAGCGGGGTGGTGCTCGACCGGTCGTTCCCGGCCGTGCCGATGCCCGGTGGTCGCCCGTCCGGTGATCCGGACGACCGCGCGGGCGGTCACCCGGTAGCGAGCCTCGCGCTGGGCGGCCACCGGATCGAGGGGAGCGCCCCGCGCGGCCCGGACGAGATCGTGGCCGGACGCGAGATCGGTGCCGCACCCGGGACGACGCTGCCGGTGCTGTTCGCCGAGGCGATCCGCCCGATGCAGGTCACCGGGGTGACCGACGGGCCGGGGCTGTATCTCCCGGACGAGCAGGCGGCCCGGCTCGCACCGGGGGTCACGACGATCGGGGTGCTCGGTGCCGTCCCGCCGGCGCCACCGGGTGCGACCGTGCTGACCGGTGACGACCGCGGTGCCGTCGAGCCGGTCCAGGACTCCCGGATACGCCACCGGGGCGACCAGCTGCTCGTCGCGCTCGGGCTGCTCACCGGTGTGACGACCGTCGTCGTGGTGTCGGCGGCGCTGTCCACCGCGGTCTCCGGGCGGCGCCGCGAGCTCGGGCTGCTGCGGGCCGTCGGCGCGACCGCGGGACAGGTCCGGCGGACGGTGCTGGGTGAGGCGGCACTGGCCGGTGCCGCCGGGGCACTGCTGGGGACCCTCGGCGCGATGGGCCTGGCACCGGCGCTGTACCGGCTGCTCGTCGTCGCCGAGGCCGCATGCGAGGTCGAGGTGGTCGCGCCGTCGGTGCCGCCGCTGGCGGCTGCCGCAGCGGCCGGGGTGCTGCTGTCGCTGGGTGGCGGTCTCGCCGCGTCCCACCGGGCTGCCCGGGCCGCACCGCTCGACGTCGTCGCCGACCGGGGGACCGGCGCCCCCACCGGCCGGGCGCGCACCGCCGGCGGATGCGTGGCGCTGCTCGCCGGTGCCGGGCTCGCCGTCGGCACCGCGGGCGCCGCCGGCGACGAACGGGTCGGCCTCGCCCTCGGGACCGGTGCGGTGCTGGTGATCGCGGCGGCGCTGCTGTCGCCGGTCCTGCTCGCGGCGCTGCTGCGCGCCCGGCGGCCCACCCGGGCCGGCGCGCCGCTCGCGGGCGAGGTCACCGCGGCCGTCGTCCGGGCGGAGCTGGCGGCGACACCCGTCCGGGCGGCCGCGGCCGCCGCACCCGTGATCGTCGCCGTCGGGTTCGCCGTGCTCATCGGCGGGCTGACCGACACGATGGCCGCCGCGTACCCGGCGGAGCGGGCGGCCGTGCTGTCCGGGACGGTGACCGTGGAGCAGCAGGGGGCACCGGGCCTGCCCGGCGACGCCGCTCGTGCGCTCGACGTGCCCGGCGCCCGCGTCCCGCTCCCCACGGTGCTCGTCGCGACCGGGCCGGACGGACCGGTCGCCGTGGACGCCGTCGGGACCGACGGCGCGACGGTCCCCGGGACGGTGGTGCTGTCCGAGCCGGTGGCAGCCCGGCTCGGGATGGTGGCGGGCGACCGGCTGCCGGTCCGGTTCGCCGACGGGACCGATGCGGACCTGCGGGTCGCGTCGGTGTCGGCGCCGGACGAACGCCGTGGCGACGTCGCCGTGGCCCGGTCGGACGTCCGCGCGCACGATCCGGCGGCGCTCACCGACACCGCGTTCCTGCCCGAGGACGCGGTGCCGGAGCGGTTGCCGCCCGGGACGGTCGTCCGGGACGCCCATGCCTACGCGCTCGCCGAGTACGCGGTCGACGCCCGCCTCACGACGGTCCTCGCGTTGCTGCTGGTCGGTGTCTCTGCCGGGTACGGCGGGCTCGCCGTCGTGAACGGGGTCGCGGCGTCGGTCCGGACCCGCAGCGGGGATCTCGCGCTGCTCGGGGCGGTGGGCGCGACCCGCAGGCAGCTGATCGCGATCGTCGGAGCCGAGACGGGTACGGCGGCGCTGCTCGGTGCGCTGCTGGGCGTGCTGGTCACGGCGCCGCCGCTGGTCGCGGTCGCCTCCGGGCTCACGGTCGCCACCGGCCGGCCGGTGGCGGTGGTCGTCGCCCCCGGCACGGTGCTCCTCGCGGTCGCCGGGTGCGTGCTGGCGGCGATCGGGGCGGCGGTCCTGTGCACGTGGCGTGCGGTGCGCCGGGGCCGGGCCACCGGTACCCGGTAGCCCGGGGCCGCGGGTACCGGCTACCCGGGCCGGCAGGAGAGCAGCTCGGTGTCGGCACCGGTGGCGAGGTGGGAGTTCACGACGTAGGTCTGCCGGATCCGGCAGACGAGCCGGTCCCCGGCCCGGGCGCCGGGGATCAACTCGACGGTGCTCGACCGCAGGAAACCGCTGGGCAGCGCGTCGGGCGGCCCGGGTGGGGCCAGCCGCACGGACATCGTGTTCCGCGCGGTGTCCACCGACCCGACCCGGGCCGGGAACTCACCCTCCCAGTGCTGGACCCGGAACAGGAGATGGGCGAGCAGCAGCAGTCCGGCGGAGACCAGGACGACCGGAACCAGCAGGACGACGACGGTGCGGCGTCGTGGCACTCGGACGGGCATGTCCGTATCGTCCGCTCCGATCCGGCGTCCCGGCTCCGTGGGCCTACCGATCCCCGCCGGTGGGCACCGGATCAGCCGGTCTCGACCGGGAGCGCGGTGTCGGCCGTCCACTCCGACAGCGACCCGTCGTAGACGGCGACCTCCGCCCCGCTGACGACGTAGGCGGCGAACGCGGGCAGCGTCGCGGCGATCCCGCCGCCGCAGTAGGTGACCGCCCGCCCGGCGTCGAGGACGCCGGCCTGCTGCAGCCTCGCGGCGAGCCCGTCGACGTCGAGGAACCGCCCGGTGGCCGGGTCGAGGAGCTCGAACAGCGGCAGGTTCGTGCTGCCGGGGATGCGTCCGCGGCGGCTGTACGGGCTGATCTCCTGCTCGCCCCGGAAGGTCGCCGGGTCGAGGGCGTTGACGACGACGCCGGGGCCCTCGCCGGTGCTGAGCCGGCGTACCTCGTCGGTGGTGGCGATCAGCTCGGGACGCCGGTGCGGGGTGAAGGTCGCCGGTGCCGGCCGGGGCTCGCCGGACCCGGCCGGGTGCCCGGCAGCGGTCCAGGCGGCGAGGCCGCCGTCGAGCACGGACACCGCGTCGTGGCCGAAGGCACGCAGCAACCACCAGAACCTGGTGGCCCAGGCGTTGCCCGCGGTGTCGTAGGCGACGACGTGCGTGCCGTCGCCGATGCCGAGCGCGCCGGCCGCCGCGGCGAATCCCTCGTCGGTCGGCACGGTCAGCGAGAACCTGCCGGCCGGGTCGGAGAACGCACCGGGGATGTCGGCGAACACCGCACCGGGGATGTGCGCCGTGCGGAAGCCGTCGATGTCCGCTGTGACCTGGTAGGGCTGCCCCTCGGAGGTGGTGGCGAGCAGGGTGCTGGCGTCGACGACGAGGACGTCGGGCCGGCCGGTGGCAGCAGCGAGATCGTCGGCGGAGACGAGCGGGGGCAGGATCGGGGACACGGCGGTGCTCCTTCGGTGAGGTCGGCATGTGGCGTGGGCCCGGGGAGGGTGCCGGACGGCAGACTAGGCTGGCGGGCGTGGCACGGATCGTCGTCCTCGACTACGGATCGGGAAACCTGCGCTCGGCCGAGCGTGCACTGGAACGCGTCGGCGCGGACGTCACCGTCACCTCCGACTTCGACACCGCGGCCGAGGCCGACGGGCTGGTCGTCCCCGGTGTCGGGGCGTTCGCGGCCTGCATGCGCGGCCTGCACGAGGTCCGCGGCCCGCAACTGATCGGCCGCCGTCTCGCCGGTGGCCGCCCGGTGCTCGGCATCTGCGTCGGGATGCAGGTGATGTTCGAGCGCGGTGTCGAGTTCGACGAGGACACCGAGGGCTGCGGGCAGTGGCCGGGCACCGTCGAGCGGATCCGGGCGGACGTGCTGCCGCACATGGGCTGGAACACCGTCCGCGCCCCGCAGGGCAGCACCCTGTTCGCCGGCCTGGACGACACCACCCGCTTCTACTTCGTGCACTCGTTCGGGGTCCGGAGCTGGGAGCTCCAGGAGTCGCACGCGATCGCCCCGCCGATGGTCACCTGGACCCACCACGGCGAGGACGTGGTCGCCGCCGTGGAGAACGGCGCGCTCGCGGCCACCCAGTTCCATCCGGAGAAGTCCGGCGACGCCGGCGCGACGGTGCTGGAGAACTGGCTGAAGTCGATCTCCTGACCGGGGACCGGATCAGGCCCGCTCGATCACGCCGGACACCGGCGTCGCGTTGAGGACGTTGTCGAACATCGGCGAGGTCGCCTCGGTTGCGGCCCGGATCTCGTCCAGGACGGACTGGTCGGCGTCGGTGTCGACGTGCACGGTGTAGCTGATCCCGGAGAAGCCGGGCCGCACCTCGTCGTCCAGCGCCAGGTATCCGCGCAGGTCGAAGTCCCCGCTGACCTCGATCCGCAGGTCGCGGTACTCGATGCCGCGCTGCACCGCCTGGGTCACCCAGCCGATGGTCAGGCAGGTGCCGATCGCCGCGAGCACGAGCTCCATCGGGTCGATCGCCGCGTCGGTCCCGCCGAGCGGGGCGGGCTCGTCGGTCTGCAGCACGAACGAGCGGGCGGTGGTCCGCGCCCGGGCGCCGTCCTCCCAGCTGGTGACGGTGGTGAACGACCCGGAGCCGACGGACGGGTCCGCCGCGACGGCCGCCTTGGTGGTTTCGAGCGTGGCCAGGTCCAGCGTCGAGCAGCTCTTGGTCATGTCGGGCTCTCCCACATTCGTCCGGACTAATTCCGCCCACAGTCTGTAGCATCCCCTGCCGTGCCGTCCAGTGAAGTGCCAGGCCGGGATCCGTTGTGGGCCACCGTGCTCGCCGATCTCCGTGATCGGCTCGCGGCGCGCGAGTTCGACGACCGGTTCCCCACCGACCGCGAGCTGATGGACCGGTACCGGGTCAGCCGGCACACCGTGCGGGAGGCGGTGCGCCGGCTCGGGGTGGTCGAGCGCAGGCCGCGGGTCGGTGGCCGGGTCCGCGCGCCCGCCACCGGGGCACTCCCCGGGCTGGGCCGGACCCTGGCCGCGCTGGGCGTCCGGCTGGAGCTGCTCCCTGACCCGCACGCCGCGGACCCGCACGCCGCGGACCCGCACGCCGCGGACCCGCACGCCGGGGACCCGCGCGAGGGCGGCCCGAACGGCCCGGACACCGCGCACGGCCAAAGCACCGCCACCGGCCAGGACACCGCCGCCCGGCACCTGCTGCGCGCCGACGGTCTCCCGCTGGCCGACTCGCACTGCCGGGTCGAGGGCCCCGGCCCCCCGGCCGCCGAGCTGGCCCCGGGACTGCTCGGGCTCGGCGCCCCACCGGTCGCGCTGCATCCCGGTCCGGAGTCGGTGCTGCCCGACGTCCCGCCCGCCGCGGTCCGGGAGGCCCTCGAACTGGGGGAGGGGATCGCCGTGTACCGGGTCGACACCACGCACACGCTGGACGGCGGCGGCATCGTGACGCACCGCGCCTACGTCCGCGCCGACCGCTACCCGTGCATCCTCCGGTTCACCCCCGGCTGAGCCCCCGGGACGCCGCCGGAGGAGAGCGGGACGCCCGCTCGTAGGCTGGACCGGTGAGCTTCACGTTGCTTCCCGCGGTGGACGTGGCCGACGGCGCAGCCGTCCGGCTGGTACAGGGCGAGGCCGGTACCGAGACCGGCTACGGCGAGCCCCTGGAGGCCGCCCTGACCTGGCAGCGCGACGGCGCCGAGTGGATCCACCTGGTCGACCTGGACGCCGCGTTCGGTCGCGGCTCGAACGCCCCGCTGCTGGCCGAGGTGATCGGCAGGCTGGACGTGAAGGTCGAGCTGTCCGGCGGCATCCGCGACGACGAGTCCCTGGAGCGCGCGCTGTCCACCGGCGCCGCCCGGCTCAACCTGGGCACCGCCGCCCTGGAGCAGCCGCAGTGGTGCGCGAAGGTGCTCGCCGAGCACGGCGAGCGGATCGCGATCGGGCTGGACGTCAAGATGATCGACGGCAGGCGGCGGGTCGCGTCCCGCGGCTGGACGGCCGACGGCGGTGACCTGTGGGAGACCCTCGCCCGCCTCGACGGCGACGGAGCCGCCCGCTACGTCGTCACCGACGTGTCCAAGGACGGCACGCTGACCGGCCCGAACGTCGAGCTGCTCACCGAGGTCGCGAACGCCACGAAGGCGCCGGTCGTCGCGTCGGGCGGGATCTCCGAGGTGGCCGACCTGGTCCGCCTCGCCGAGGTCGCCGCGTCCGGGGTGAACATCGAGGGTTCGATCATCGGCAAGGCGCTCTACGCCGGCCGGTTCACCCTGCCCGAGGCCCTCGACGC
Source organism: Pseudonocardia sp. DxW (assembly GCF_058448985.1). NCBI lineage: Bacteria > Bacillati > Actinomycetota > Actinomycetes > Pseudonocardiales > Pseudonocardiaceae > Pseudonocardia > Pseudonocardia sp. DxW. The sequence continues at coordinate 184,152 of NZ_JBZFLK010000005.1, forward strand.
CGTCCGGAAGGTGGGCTGATGGGCGTCGCGGTCCGCGTCATTCCGTGCCTGGATGTCGACGCCGGGCGGGTGGTGAAGGGCGTCAACTTCAAGGAGCTGCGCGACGCGGGCGATCCGGTCGAGATGGCCAGGGTCTACGACGCCGAGGGTGCCGACGAGCTGACCTTCCTCGACGTCACCGCGTCGTCGGGGGAGCGCGCGACGATGATCGACGTGGTGCGGCGCACCGCGGAGCAGGTGTTCATCCCGCTGACCGTCGGTGGCGGCATCCGCACCCCCGACGACGTCGACCGGATGCTCCGCGCCGGCGCGGACAAGGTCGGGGTCAACACCGCCGCGATCGCCCGCCCGGAGCTGCTGCACGAGATGTCGCGCCGGTTCGGCTCGCAGTGCATCGTGCTCTCGGTCGACGCCCGCCGGGTCCCCGACGGGGAGCGGCCGCAGCCGTCGGGCTACGAGGTCACCACCCACGGCGGGCGGCGCTCCGCAGGTGTGGACGCGGTGGAGTGGGCGGCCCGTGGCCAGGAGCTGGGCGTGGGCGAGATCCTGCTGAACTCGATGGACGCCGACGGCACCCGGGCCGGGTTCGACCTGGAGATGATCGAGGCCGTCCGGAAGGTGGTGGACGTGCCGGTGATCGCCTCCGGCGGCGCCGGGACGGTGGAGCACTTCACGCCGGCGGTCCGCGCCGGGGCGGACGCCGTGCTCGCGGCCAGCGTCTTCCACTTCGGACAGTTGCGGATCGGTGAGGTGAAGGACGCGATGCGTGCCGGGGGAGTGGAGGTCAGGTGAGCCCGCGTGTGCGTGAGTCAGAACTGGACCCGGCGATCGCGGCCCGGCTGAAGCGGGACGCCGACGGCCTGGTGTGCGCGGTCGTCCAGTCCCGCGCCGGCGAGGTCCTGATGGTCGGCTGGATGGACGACGAGGCGTTGCACCGCACGTTGACCACCGGCCGCGGCACCTACTGGTCGCGGTCCCGGCAGGAGTACTGGGTCAAGGGCGGCACCTCGGGGCACGTCCAGCACGTGCACGAGGTCCGGCTGGACTGCGACGGCGACGCGGTCCTCGTCGTCGTCGACCAGGAGGGGCCCGCCTGCCACACCGGCACCCGCACCTGCTTCGACACCGACGTCCTGCTGGCCGCGGACAGCAGCTGAGCACCGACGTCCTGCCAGTCCGGGACAGCGGTAGCGACGGCGCGACGGGCGGTGGAGGGGGCCGTCGGAACGGTGGCCGAGCCGCGAGGTCCCACCGACCGCGCCGTGATCACCCGGTGGTCGCCCAGCGGATCCCGGCGGTGACCAGCGTCCCGCCGGCCCGGACGGCGGTCGCCTCGGTGACCGGCAGCCACGGCAGCCGCAGCGGCAGCCGGGCCCACCACGGCAGCAGCCCGACCGACGCCGCGGCCAGCATCGCGTAGGGAATCCTCGCCGCCGGCGGCAGCGGCGGTCGGAGCAGCAGGTACCGGGCGGTGTCGCGGGCCTCCGGGGTGCCGTGGAGCTCGGGTCGGTAGGCGTCGATCTGGTCGGCGAGCTCGGCGGCGCTCTCCGGCGGGTCCGGGACACCGAGCGCCCGGGCGACCCGCGCGGTGTCGGCGACGTAGCCGTCCCGGCCGGCGGCGTCCAGCGGTTCCCTGCCGTAGCGGTCGTGCGCGGCGAGGAAGCTGTCGATCTCGGCGACGTGCACCCAGCGGAGCAGGTGTGGATCCGATGCCGAGTAGTGCCGCCCGTCCGACGCCGTCCCGTGCACCGGGGCGTGCGCCCGCCGGATCCGGGCGATCACCCGCTCCGCCTCCTCGGCCGGGCCGAACGTGGTGGCGGCGAGGAAGTAGGAGGTGCGCTGAAGGCGTCCCCACGGGTCACCGCGGAACCCGGAGTGCCCGGTGACCCCGGCCATCGCGAGCGGGTGCAGGGACTGGAGCAGCAGCGCACGCAGGCCGCCGACGAACATCGAGGCGTCCCCGTGCACCCGGCGGACCGGCGCGTCCTCGGCGAACCAGCGGGGCCCCTCGGCGCCGAGGATCCGGGCCCGCCGGCCGGCGCCCTCGTCCCCGGCGACCCGGGTGAACACCGCCGAGCCGACTCGCGACCGCAGGGTCGCGAGCCGGTCGGCGACGACGGCGGGCAGCCGGGGGACGATGTCGGTCACCGGCCCAGTGTGCGGCCACCGCGCGGGCACGGCCACCGGGTCACACGGGGACCGGAGCGCCGGTGTCGGTGTCGCGGCGGGTGACCAGCAGCGACCCGATCACGCAGATCGCGACGTTCGCGGCGAGCCCGACGAGGCCGGCCGGGACCCCGTAGAACGGGCCGAGCCCGACCAGCGTGGCGCCACCGGCGACGACGGTCCCGGTGAGCATCCCCCAGAACGTCGGCCCGGCGGCCATCCGCTTCCAGTAAAGCCCGAGGATGAACACCGGCGCGAGCTGGACGATCAGCTCGAACTTCAGCACGAAGATGCTGTACAGGGTCCCGGGAGGGTTCCAGGCTATCGCGAGCAGCACGAACACCATCACGACACCGACGAGCTTGCCGACGAGGACCTTGCGACGGTCGGAGGCCTCGGGCGCGACGTAGCGCCCGTAGAGGTCGTTGGAGACCACCGAGGCGAACGCCAGGACCGCGGAGTCCGCCGTCGACACGATCGCGCAGACGACACCGCCGAACAGCAGGATCATCAGCAGGTAGAAGACGAGATTCGTGGCGGCCACCTCGTTGGCGATCATGCCGACGAGCTGCTCGGAGGCACCGGTGTCGAGTCCGGGGAACAGCTGCAGCCCGGCGAGGCCGACCACGAACACCACACCGGTGGTGGCCAGCGGCATCCACGCCATGATCGCGAGCGAGCGCTTGAGGGTCCGCTCGCTGCGTGCCGAGTACACCCGCTGGATGGCGTGCGGGTAGACGGCCGCCCCGAAACCGATCATCAGAATCATCGCGATCCAGTTGACGGCGTCCACCTTCTCCGGGGCGCCGACCAGTTCCGGTGCGGTCTCGGACAGGTAGGTCGTGAGGGTTCCGAGCCCGCCGGTGAGGTACACCGCGCCGACCAGCAGCGAGCCGGCGCCGATCAGCAAGGCGATGCCCTGCAGGACGTCGGTCATCGCGACCGCGCGCATGCCGCCCGACCACGAGTACGCCAGCATGACGACGATGAACCCGAGCACGCCGATCTCGTACGGGATCGTCTCGCCGGTGAGCCCGGCGATGCCGTGCCCCATGGCGACGAGCTGCTCGAGGACGTAGTTGCCCAGCCCCCACAGCATCAGGGCGATGCTGAGCAGGGTCAGCGGGGTGCTGCCGAACCGGTCGCGGACGAAATCGGTCGGGGTGACGAAGCCCTTCCGCTTCGCGACCACGTAGAGCCGCGGCGCGAAGAGCAGGTACACCGCGATGATGCTGATCATGAACGGCACCGAGTGCCACCACAGGAAGCCCTCGCGGTAGGCCTGCGGTGGGTACCCGACGACGGAGTTGCCGCTGTACTGGGTGGCGTAGAGGGTGAAGAACAGGGTTACCATGCCCAGGCCGCCGCCCGCGGTGAAGTAGCCGCGCGCCGTCCCCGTGTCGCCGGTACGCCCGGCGAACCAGCCGATCACCAGCATGACGACCGCGAAGGTGCACAGGATCGCGACGCCGCTGGGGCCCGCGAAAATGAGCTCGTTCATCGCTCGCCCTCCCGGCTGGCCGCAGCTTCCTCAGCGGGCTCGGCGATGTTCCAGTGGCGCAGGCAGATCCACGACACGAACGCGGAGAACGCCAGCGTGCTGAGCACAGCGACCGCGAACCAGAGCGGCACACCGAACACCAGGGGCTCGATCATGCCGGTGGGGTACCAGAGCGGCGTCCCGACGAGCAGGATCGCCAGCAGCACGGCGAACAGCCACGGCGAGCGGATGGGTTCGCGTTGCTCTGGAGATGCCGGTTCGTCGGTGCGGTGCTGGTCCACGGGTGTGCTCCTCGTCGTCGTCGGCGGGGCTCGGTGACCCGGGCGGGTCGCTCGGTCCGGGGGGCTTGGTCGTGGGCCGGGTGTGTTCGGTGGCCCGGTCGGCTGGTCGGACGTGCTCGGTCGGGTGGTCCGGGTCGGGTGGCCGGGTCAGGTGGTCCGGGCCAGGTGGTCCGGGTCGGAGGGTCCGGTCGCGGCCGCCGCGTCCCGGACGACCTCGCGGGCGGCCCGGAGGTGCGCGGTCATGACGGCGCGGGCCCAGTCGGCGTCGCCCGCCTCGATCGCCGCGACCAGGTCGCGGTGCTGAGCGAAGCTGCGGTCGAGCCGGGCGGGGGTGTAGCGCCTGATGGTGCTCTGCACGAGTGGTGCCTCGACGACGCGTGCGACGAGTTCGGGCAGCACCCGCCGACCGCCCGCGCGGTGCACCTCCCGGTGGAACTCCAGGTTCAGCCGGGTGATCGCGGGATAGTCCGGCGGCGAGCGCAGCGCCTCCATCCGGTCGCACAGCGCGTGCAGCCGGGCGGGATCGGCCCGCCCGGAGACGGCGGCCCGGGCGGCCGCGTGTCCCTCGAGCACGACCCGCAGGTCGAACAACTCGTCGAGGTCGTCGGCGTCCCACGCGACCACGACGGCGCCGCGCCGCGGTGCGATCTCGGCGAGACCGTCGGCGGCGAGCCTGCGGATCGCCTCCCGGACCGGGGTCCGGCTGGTGCCCTGGGCGGCGGCGATCTCCTCCTCGCGCAACCGGGCCCCCGCGGTCCGGACACCGTCGAGGATCTCGGCGCGCAGCGTGGCGTGTACCCGGTCGGCGGCCTGCTCGCCGGCGCCCGGAACGTCGTCGTCCCAGGTCACGCGACCACCTCCTTCTGATTGTGCACAAAGTAAGGTGATCGATGGCGATTTTCAACCGTTGCCGTCTGGATTGCGACGTGCAGTGGTCTTGATTGTGTACGAGACTGCGGTGTTGCTGACGGCGATCAGTGCGGCCACGGCCAACGCGAACCCACCGAGCAGGCCGGCCAGGTCGGCGAGCCCGCGCAGTGCCGGTGCGCTCCCCGGCCCGGCGATGCCCACCGCCGACACGACGGCCCACAACCCGCCGGCGAACGGCACCGCGCTCCCGGTCCACGCGGCGACCACGGCGACCGGGCCCGGCCGCCCGGCGACGAGCGAGAGGACCCCGGCGACACCGGCGGCGACCAGTGCGGCGTGCACCGTGTCCACCACGACACCGCTGACCGAGCCGGCCCCGGCGGCGGCGACCAGGTACAGCGCCACCGACACGACTGCGGTGACCGCGCCGCCGGCCGCGGTCGCCCGGAGCAGCGGGCGCAGCGGCTCCGGGGCCGGCCCGGACCGCAGCACGGCCGTCCACCAGCGGTCCCGGGCGAACAGCGCGAACGCGGCGAGCAGGAAGAATCCCTGCCAGGCGAACCCGCCGTAGACCATGGGCGTGATCCAGCCGGCCACCCCGCCGCCCGGCGAGGTGGGGGTGAACAGGGCGAGTGGGGCGACGAGCGTGGCCGGCACCAGCAGTCCGGTGCCGACCCAGGCGGGCCACAGGACGACCACGGCAGGCGCCCGTAGCGCCCACCGGGAGCCGAGCACGGCTGCCAGCCCGGCCACGCACAGCGCGAGGAGTGCGGTGACCGCGTTGGCGGCGTTCCAGGCGTCGTCCTGCAGCAGGGCCGGGTCGTCGATCCCGACCGGGTTCCCGGTCAGCCAGGCGATCTTCAGGGACAGATAGGGCAGCGTGCCCGCCGTCGCGGCGATCCCGAGGGCGCGGCGGGCGGTGATCGTGTCGGTCATGCCGTCGAGCCTGCGCGGCCGGGGCTCCCGACGGATCCCGCCCGCGAGGGGACCGGGTCCCCCGCGGGAGGGAGCCCGCGGGGCCCCCGATCTGCCACGATCGTCGGGTGAGTGCTGGGAGGGCCGCGCGCCGTGCACTGCACGTGCTGCTGGGCGCCGTGGTCCTGCTGCCCTACGCCGGCTTGGCCTGGCTGCTGTCGGAGATCGTGCGGTCCGGCGCCGGGCCGGCCGCGGCGACGTTGCTGGCGGTGCCCGCGGTGCTGGTCGGCGCCGGGGTGCTGGTGCTGCCCGGGGTCCGGGAGCTGGCGACGGCCGCCGCCCGCACGTTGCTCGATCCGGTGTCCGAGCTGCCCGAGCCGGCCGCCGCGACGCTGCCCGGGCCGGCTGCCGCACCGGGCGCCGCGGGCCGGCTGCGCGCCGCCTGCTGGCTGCTGTTCTGCGTCGCCTGCGGGACCGTCGCCGCCGCGGCGGTGCTGCTGGTGATCCCGCAGGCGGCCGGCCTGCTGCTCGCGCCGTGGGAGCCGCTGCCCGGGCTGCCGACGGGTGCGGCGGCGTGGTGGACCCCGCTCGCCGGCCTGGCGCTGCTGCCGGTCGCCGCCGCCGTCCCGGTGCTGCTGGGTGGGGTGCAGGCCCGGATCGCGCCGCGGCTGCTGGGGCCCACCGCGGCCGAACGGCTGGCCGCCGAGCTGGAGCGCTCCCGGCGGCGCGCCGACCGGCAGGCCGGCCAGGCCCGGCTGGCCCGCGAGCTGCACGACTCGGTCGGGCACGCGCTGACCGTGACCACCCTGCAGGCCGGCGCGGCGGCGACCGTGCTGGAGAGCGATCCGGCGTTCGTCCGGCGGGCGCTGGAGGCGATCGAGCACACCGGCCGGGCCGCGCTCGACGATCTCGACCATGTGCTGGGCCTGCTGCGGGACGGTGACACCGCAGCCGGGGACCCGGCGGCCGGGGACGCGCCGGCCCCCGGCCCCGCCGCGCTGGACGCCCTGCTGACCGGTGCCCGCACCGCGGGGCTGGAGCTGTCCGCCGAGGTGGACGGCGTGGCCGGGCTGCCCGCGACGGTGTCCCGGGAACTGCACCGGCTGGTCCAGGAGGGGCTGACCAACGCGCTGCGGCACAGCGGCCCCGGGCCGTCGACCCTGCGGCTGGGCCGGACCGGGGACGCGGTGCAGCTGCGGATCGCCAATCCGGCGGGCGTCCGGCGCCGGCGCGGCCGGACCGGCACCGGACTGGCCGGCGCGGCGGAGCGGGTCGCGCTGCTCGGGGGCACGTTCGGCGCGGGCCCCGACGACGACGGGTGGTGGGTGCTGCACGCGCACCTGCCCACGGGCGGGGGAGGGACATGACGACCGGGGTGCTGCTGGTCGACGACGAGGAGCTGGTCCGCACCGGCCTGCGGGCCGTGATCGGGGCCGAGCCCGGTCTGGAGGTCGTCGGCGAGGCCGTCGACGGTGCCGAGGTCCCCGGCTTGGTCGGGCGGCTGCGGCCGGACGTCGTCCTGATGGACGTGCGGATGCCCGCGGTGGACGGGATCACCGCCACCCGGGAGCTGCTGCGCCGGCCGGACCCGCCGCGGGTGCTGGTGCTGACCACCTTCGGCCACGACCGCCACGTCTACGACGCGCTGCGCGCCGGGGCGACCGGCTTCCTGCTGAAGCGGACGCCGCCGCGGGACATCGTGCGTGCCGTGCACACCGTCGCGACGGGGGAGTCGCTGCTGTTCCCGGCCGCGGTCCGGGAGCTGGTCGCCGGGTTCGCGACCGGCGACGGCGACCGGCTCGCCGGCGCCCGGCTCACCGCCCGCGAGGGCGACGTGCTGCGGCTGGTGGCGCGCGGCCTGTCCAACGCCGAGATCGCCGCCGAGCTGCACCTCGGCGTCGAGACGGTCAAGACACACGTCGCCGCCGTGCTGGCGAAGACCGGTTCCCGGGACCGCACCCAGGCCGTCGTCGCCGCCTACGAGTCCGGCTTCGTCGACCCGCGGTTCCCGGCCGGATAGCGGCCCGGCTTCACCCCGCCGTCCGCGCCCGGCGGGCTCGGGGACAATGGGTCGCATGACCGCGAGCCCCACCACCACGTCCGTCCCCGTGGCCGCGTTGGGTGCGGTGAGCCCGAGCCGCGAGGAGTTCCGGGAGCTCGCCCGGGAGCACCGGGTCATCCCGGTGAGCTGCCGGCTGCTCGCCGACGACGAGACCCCGGTCGGGGTCTACCGCAAGCTGGCACAGGGGGCCGCCGGCACGTTCCTGCTGGAGTCCGCCGAGAACGGGCGGTCCTGGTCGCGCTGGTCGTTCGTCGGCGCCCGCAGCGCCGCCGCGCTGACCGTCGTCGACGGCGAGCTGCACTGGACCGGCGAGGTCCCGGACGGGCTGCCGACCACCGGCGACCCGCTGGACGCGCTCCGCTCGGTGGTCACCGAGCTGCACTCCGAGCCGCTGCCCGGGCTGCCGCCGTTGACCGGCGGGATGGTCGGCTACCTGGGCTACGACGTCGTCCGCCGGGTCGAGCGGATCGCCGACCCGGACGATCCGGCCGTCGACGACCTGCACCTCCCCGAGCTGGTGATGCTGCTGGCCACCGACCTGGCCGCGCTCGACCACCACGAGGGCACGATCACCCTGATCGCGAACGCGATCAACTGGGACGCCACCGACGCCCGGGTCGACCAGGCCTACGACGACGCGGTCGCCCGGCTGGACCGGATGACCGGCGAGCTGGGCGCCGCCGCGCCGAGCACCGTGGCGGTCTACCGGCCGGGCGAGCCGGAGTTCACCCGCCGCCGCACCCCGGAGCAGCACCAGGACGCGATCGAGGACGCCAAGGAGCAGATCCGGGCCGGCGAGGCGTTCCAGATCGTGCTGTCCCAGCGGTTCGAGATGCCCTGCGCGGCCGACCCGCTCGAGGTGTACCGGGTGCTGCGGACGACCAACCCCAGCCCGTACATGTACCTGCTTCAGCTGGAGGACGCCGCCGGCGGCGAGCCGTTCTCGATCGTCGGCTCCAGCCCGGAGGCGCTGGTCACCGTGCTCGACGGGCGCGCGACGACGCACCCGATCGCGGGCACCCGGTGGCGCGGCGCCACCGAGGAGGAGGACCTGCAGCTCGAGAAGGACCTGCGCGGCGACGAGAAGGAGCGCGCCGAGCACCTGATGCTGGTCGATCTGGGCCGCAACGACCTCGGCCGGGTCTGCGAGCCGGGCACGGTGACGGTCCGGAACTTCTTCGAGATCGAGCGCTACAGCCACGTCATGCACCTGGTGTCGACGGTGACCGGGCTGCTGCGCCGGGACCGGGCCGCCTTCGACGCCGTCCTCGCCTGCTTCCCGGCCGGGACGCTGTCCGGGGCGCCGAAGGTGCGCGCGATGCAGGTGATCGACCGGCTGGAACCGACCCGGCGCGGGCAGTACGGCGGCATCGTCGGCTACCTCGACTTCGCCGGCAACGCCGACACCGCGATCGCCATCCGGACCGCGCTGATCCGCAACGGCACGGCGTACGTGCAGGCCGGCGGCGGGATCGTCGCCGACTCGGACCCGGCCGCCGAGGACACCGAGTGCCTGAACAAGGCCGGGGCGGTGCTGTCGGCCGTCGCGGCCGCGGGTTCGCTGCGGCCGCCCGAGGTCACCGCATGACGGCCGCGCCCGCCGCCCGCGACGACCGCCGCGGCCTGGGTGTCGTGGTGCTCGGTCTGCTCGTCGGCGCCGCCGCCCTGTGGGGGTCGGGCACCGCGCCGTGGTTCACCGTCGACGTGCCGACCGCGACCCGCGGGACGGTCGCGGCCTCGGCGACCGGCGCGCAGCTGCAGCCCGCGGTGACCGCGGTGGCGGCGCTGCTGGTCGCCGCGGTTGCCGCGCTGGTGGCGCTGTCCGGGATCGCGCGCCGGCTGCTCGGGGTGCTCGTCGCGCTCGGGGCGGGCGCCGCCGTCGTGCTGACGCTGCGGCTGGTCGCGGTGCCGCCGTCCCCGGCCGAGCTCGCCTCGGCCCGCGCCGGGCTGAACACCGGCGGTGCGCCGGAGGGGATCGGCGCGGTGCAGGCGACCCCGTGGCCGTGGCTGGCGGTGGCCGGGGGCGCGGTCGCCGTCGTCGTCGCGGTGCTGCTGGTGATCCGGGAGCACCGGCTGCCTCGGCTCGGCGGCCGGTACGCCGCGCCCGGGGCGAAGCCGCCCGAGACCGACCCGGACCGGGCGGCCTGGGAGCGGCTCGACGCGGGCGGCGACCCGACCGTCGGGCCGCGCGAGAGCGACAACTAGCATGGCGCCGACGACCGGGCGGAGCGCCGGTGGAGGAGGAATCGACGCGGTGGGCCAGAACGAGGACGGCGGGCGCGTGCCGAGCGTGCTGGAGTCCATCGTGGACGGAGTCCGCGCGGACCTCGCCGAACGTGAACGTGCCGTCGACCTGGCGGAGATCAAGCGGCGGGCCGCTGCGGCGGTGCCGCCCCGGGACGCGATGGCCGCCATGCGCGAGCCGGGCGTCGGGGTGATCGCGGAGGTCAAGCGGGCCAGCCCGTCCAAGGGTGCACTCGCCGACATCGCGGATCCCGCGGAGCTGGCCGACGCCTACGCGACGAACGGCGCCCGGATGATCAGCGTGCTGACCGAGCAGCGCCGGTTCGGCGGCTCGCTCGCCGATCTCGCCGCGGTGCGCGCCCGGGTGGACGTCCCGGTGCTGCGCAAGGACTTCATCGTGACGCCGTACCAGGTGCACGAGGCCAGGGCGCACGGCGCGGACGTGGTGCTGCTGATCGTCGCCGCGCTGGAGCAGCCGGTGCTCGACTCGCTGCTCGACCGGGTCGAGTCGCTCGGCATGACCCCGCTGGTCGAGGTGCACACCGAGGAGGAGTGCGACCGCGCGCTGGAGGCCGGGGCGAAGCTGATCGGGGTGAACTCGCGCAACCTGCACACGCTCGAGGTGGACCGCTCGGTGTTCGGCCGGATCGCGCCCGGCCTGCCGTCGAACGTGATCAAGGTGGCCGAGTCCGGCGTCCGCGGCCCGGGTGACCTGCTCACCTACGCCGGCTGGGGCGCCGACGCGGTGCTCGTCGGCGAGGGCCTGGTCACCAGCGGTGACCCGGCGGCCGCGGTCCGCGGGCTCGTCGCGGCGGGCTTCCACCCGTCCTGCAGCCGCACCGGGGCCTGAGATGGTCACGACCGTCCTCGCGTCCATCCCCAGCCCGGACCGCGGGGTCTGGCACCTCGGCCCGATCCCGATCCGGGCGTACGCGCTGTGCATCATCGCCGGCATCGCGATCGCGCTGTGGTGGGGCGAGCGGCGGCTGGTCGCCCGCGGCGGGCTGCCCGGCACGGTGCTCGACGTCGCCGTGTGGGCGGTGCCGTTCGGCCTGGTCGGCGGGCGGCTCTACCACGTCGCCACCGACTGGCACGTCTACTTCGGCCCCGGCGGCGACCCCTGGGGTGCGCTGGCGATCTGGAACGGCGGGCTCGGCATCTGGGGCGCGATCGCGCTCGGCGGTGTCGGCGCCTGGATCGGCTGCCGGCGGCACGGCGTGCCGCTGCCGGTGTTCGCCGACGCGGTCGCCCCCGGCATCGTGGTGGCGCAGGCCGTCGGGCGGCTCGGGAACTGGTTCAACCAGGAGCTCTACGGCGCGGCGACCACGCTGCCCTGGGGCCTGGAGATCTACCGCCGGGTCGATCCGGGGACCGGCCTGGAGGACCCGCTCGGCGGCGTCGCGCTGGACCCGACGCCGATCGCGGTCGTGCACCCCACGTTCCTCTACGAGCTGCTGTGGAACCTCGCCGTCGCGGGGCTCGTGGTGTACGCGGACCGGCGCTTCCGGCTCGGCCACGGCCGCGCCTTCGCCGTCTACGTCGCCGGCTACACCTTCGGCCGGTTCTTCATCGAGCTGATGCGCACCGACCCCGCCACCCGGGTCTTCGGTGACCTGCGGATCAACGTGGTGGTGGCCGCGGTGCTGTTCGCCGGGGCGATCGCCTACCTGGTGCTCGCGCCCAAGGGGCGCGAGGAGTTCTCCCAACCGGATCCGGAGGAGAGTCCCGCGACCCGGGAGGACGCGTGAGCTCCTTCGTGGGCTTCGGCGACGGTGCCGTCGAGTTCTACGACGGCCTGCTGGCCGACAGCCGTCAGTGGGCAGTGCCCGCATCGTCACGCGCTCCCGGCGGCGATGCTTCCCAGCTTGCGGCGGTGTTCACCGGACGGCACGGCTTCGTCCCGGGAACGATCGGCATCGGCTCGAACGGCTCGCTCCCGAACGGTGCTACCGGATTGCGTCGTGGCGATAGGCTCGCTGCTCGACGAACGTTGCTGTGCCAAGGCGTCGAAGGGTGGATCCTCCGGGAGCGCCGCCGACCGGGCGCGGTCGGGGCAGGCTGGAGCAACGCCGGGTGCACCCCGGAGGGCGGGTGAACGCTTCTCGTGCCGACGAACGAGCGGCTTGCCACGCTGATGACCGACGCCGGTTTCCTGGATCGCAGCGGTCGGACCGGCCGTAAGCGGTCCACCCGGGCCGTCAACGAGACGACTGCGGCCCGCGCTGCCGGGCGCAGCTACACGCACACCTACGTCAGCCGGTGGCTCAACGGTGTCACCCCGCGCGACGACACGACCCGCGACGCCATCCGTCAAGCGCTCGGGGCACGGCTCGGCCGCGTCGTCGCAGCGGATGAGCTCGGGTTCCCGGTGTCGCACACGGTCTCGCCCGATGTCGGACTGACCTACCCGGAGAACCCGGACCAGGGCGTCAGCACGGTGGCCGAGTTGCTGGAAACCGACCTGTCCGGCGCTGGGCACCTCGGTGAGGCGACGGCGAACGTCGCGGCGTGGAACGACGCGTCCTCGGCCGATATCGGGAAGCGGCCACCATGGCCCGCGCGGCGCGGCTCGGCACGAAGGGCAGCGCCGTTCCGATCCTGACGGCCCACTTCCACATCATGGAGGCCCGTGCCCTGGCCCGGATCGGCGACGCGAGCGCATGCGACCGTGCGATGGAGGACGCCGCCCGGCGCTTCGCGCAGCACACGCCCGGCGAGGCCCCGGAGTGGATCGGCTACTTCGACGGCGCGGAGCTGGCCGCCGAGATGGGCCATTGTCATCGGGACCTCGGCCGCCCCTGGGCGGCGATCGAGCACGCCTCTCGGGCGCTCGACTCGGCGTCCGGCGACTACGCGCGCAGTGACTTCTTCGTCGCGATGGTGCTCGCTCACGCGCACCTGGACCAGGGCGATGTCGACGAGGGATGCCGCGTCGCGGAGCGGGCGATCACGTTCGGCGAGAGCCTCGACTCGGCCCGGTGTCACAGCTACGTCACCGAGTTCCGGGAACGCCTCGCCCGACACCGGACGAGCACTGCCGCACGGGAGTTCGTGGGCCGGGTCGGGACCTCCCGCCTGTGGGCCCGGGCCGTCAGCGCGGATCAGTAGGCGCCCCAGTTCCGTCGGCTCGCGCCGGTCCGGATGGCAGCGATCCGCTTTCCCGCCTCCTCGGCCGTCGCCGCGGACTCGCCGGCCTTGCGGCCGAGCCAGGTCGTCATGGCGATCTCCCGCATGTCGGCGAGAGCGGGGTATCCCTCCCACATCGTGAGGTCGTATCCGTAGACCTCGACGAACCTCCGGTACTCCTCTTCCGTGTGCCAACCGAGCCGGTCGTAGAACAGCGCTGTCTGGATCAGATCCCACTCACGGGGGCCGACCGCGAAACTGTCCAGGTCGATGAGCACCGCTCGGCCGTCGTCTCCGAGCAGCACGTTGCCGACGTTCGCGTCACCGTGGATCACGCCAGGAGCGAGCGCGAACGGAAGCGAGGGGAACGCTGTGCGTGCCCATTCGATCCGTTCCCGGAGGAAGTCCCGATCGACCGGGGACAGGTCCGGCAGGTCGGGCAACTCGTCGCCGGGGTCGCCGAAGGGGCGGAGCTCCGGGAGGTCGATGCCGGACGGAACGTCGAGCCGATGGAGATCTCTGAGCAGGCCTGCGACGTCATGAACGGGCGCGTAGACCTCGTTCCGGCAGACTGATCTCCACAGTGTCACCACTCGGCCGAACACCTCGATCGGTTGCTCGACGGGCAAAGCGCGTGTTGCCGGAAAGTCGATCTGTTCGAGCCAGCGGGCCACCCGGATCTGGCGTTCGGTGTTCATTCGCGAACTCGGGCCCGAAGCGACCCGGCCAATGGTGTCCGCGTCGATACGGAAAACCGCATTCGAGCCGACCCGGATCAGGTCCACGACAGCGGGGGAGGTGCCGGCGTGCTTGTATGCCTCGAGCAATGCAGTTCGAGCCTCGGCCTCCGGGATCGGCACGCCGCCAGCCTACCCCCGGGATCAGTGCACGGAGTGTCGCGCGATGGGGCTGCCCGGCGGTGCGAGCGATGGGCGGTCGTCCCAGTGTGCCCCTCACTGCGCCCTGTCGGGACGCTCACGCTCCACCGACGCTCGACGAGTGGACCAATCCCTGACCTTGCCGGATCGGCAGGACCGATCCGCGCTGTTGTCGCGCCCGGACCGCTACTACCGTCATCGGCCGAAGAACGTCCTGCCCCCGTGGGGAGTCAGGGGCACCGCCCCTCGCCCGACGTGGTCGGGTCGGCTGCGTCGTCGGTTGCGCAGCTGGGCGCGTGGCGCAGCGTCGGGACGACCGCCCGATGATCCGTCTGTGCGGTGTCCCGCCGAATCTGTTCCAGCTCGGCGACGAACAGATCTGATGTGCAAGAAACTGCACGACGCCTGATGTCGACAGCGATACACCGATGTCCGTTCCGCAATCTCGGATGTAGGACGACTCGAGTCCGGCCCGGTCGGCGCCACAGCGTGATGTGCCTGTCCGCATCTCCTTTCACCGGCATCCGGAAGTACGGTGGCAGGCATGGCCGATGCGCAGAGGTTCCGCGGCTTCGGCGACGGCGCCGTCGAGTTCTACGACGGCCTGCTGGCCGACAACTCGAAGGCGTACTGGACCGACCAGCGGGCGATCTACGACGCCGACGTCCGCGGTCCGATGGACGCGCTGCTCGCCGACCTGGAGCCCGAGTTCGGCGCCGGGAAGGTGTTCCGCCCGTACCGCGACGTCCGGTTCTCGGCCGACAGGACGCCCTACAAGACGCACTGCGGCGGCTACACCGCGCCGTTCTACGTGGAGGTCTCGTCGGAGGGACTGCTCGCCGCCGGCGGCTACTACCGGATGGCCCCCGACCAGCTGGCCCGCTTCCGCACCGCGGTCGACGACGAGCGCCGCGGCGAGGACCTCCGGACCCGGCTGGCCGCGGCCGAGCGCGACGGCCTGACCGTCGACGGAGAGACCCTCGCGACCCGCCCGCGTGGCACCGATCCGGCGCACCCGAGACTGGACTTGTTGCGGCACAAGGGTCTGTTCGTGTCCCGCCGCTGGCCGCCGGACGACGTGCTGCACGGACCGCGGGCCCGCGACCGGGTCCAGAAGGTGTGGCGCGCCGCGCGTCCGGTCACCGAGTGGCTGGACGACCACGTGGGGCCCACCGAGCAGCCCCGCCGCTGAGCGGTCCCGGCCGGAACCCCGGCCCGGCCCCGAACCGCGGCGGGCCACGCCGCGAACGCTCTGTGTCCGTGGGTTCCGGTCCGCAACGATCGGGCCGGCCCGGACGAGACCGCGGTGGGGTGTCACGAGCCGGAGCGGAGGTCCCGATGGGGTCGAGGAGCAGCGCGGGGCGTCCCGCGCACGGCCGGGCCGGGGCGGTGACCGCGCTGCTGCTGGGGTTCGTCGTGGCGGCCGCCGGCTGCGGGGCCGCGGAACCGCCGCCGCCGAGCGGCGCGCTCGCCCAGCGGCTCGCCTCGACCGCGTCCGGCGACGCCGCGTCCGCGCACCTGGAGGCGTTGCAGCGGATCGCGGACAGCAACGGCGGCAACCGCGCCTCCGGCGGCCCCGGCTACGAGCGGAGCGTCGAGTACGTCGCCGGGGTGCTGCGCGACGCCGGGTTCGACGTCGACACCCCGTCCTACGACGCCGGCGGCGGCCGCGAGCTGCGCAACGTGGTGGCCCGCACCCGCGGCAGCGATCCGGACTCGGTCGTCCTCGTCGGTGCGCACCTCGACTCGGTCCCGGAGGGTCCCGGGATCAACGACGACGGCACCGGCGTCGCCGCCCTGCTGGAGACCGCGCTGAGGCTCGGCCCCGAACCGGGCACCCGCAACACCGTCGCGTTCGGCTTCTGGGGCTCCGAGGAGGACGACCTGCAGGGCTCCACCGGCTACGTCGACGCGCTGTCCCCCGACGAGCGCAGCGCGCACCTGCTCTATCTCAACGCCGACATGCTCGGCTCGCCGAACGGCGGCTACTTCGTCCAGGGCGGCACCGGCGACGACGAGGAGGAGACCGGCCCGAGCGGGTCCGCCGCGGTCGCCGGGGTGCTCGCCGAGGAGCTCGCCGCGACCGGTGTCACGGTCGAGCGGATCCCGCTCTACGGCGACGACGACGCCCCGTTCGCGGCGGCCGGGATCCCGGTGGCCGGTGCCGTCACCGGTGACGGCGACAGCAAGACCGACGACCAGGCGCGGCAGTGGGGCGGCACGGCGGGCGAGGTGTACGACCGCTGCTACCACGCCGCCTGCGACACCCTCGGCAACGTCGACCCCGACCGGTTCGACCGCTACACCAGGGCGATCGCCGCGACGGTCGCCCGGTTCGCCGACGCCACCGAGCGGCCGTCGGGATGAGGGCTCACCCGGCGCGGGCCCGGAACCGGTCCAGCGCCGCGTAGAGCCCCAGCCCGAGCAGCGCACCCGCGACGTCGGTCAGCCCGTCGAGCAGGTCCTCGCTGCGGCCCAGCGGCAGCAGCGCCTGCAGCACCTCGGACACCGCGGCGTACACCGTGAGACCCGCCAGCAGCGGCCACGGGCGGATCCCGGCCATCCGCCCGGTGACCGCGAGCAGCGCGAACAACGCCAGGTGGATGACCTTGTCGGTGCCGGGCGGGGCGTCCGGTACCCCGGCCGCTGGGGTGAACAGCACCACCAGGCTCAGCAGCAGCGCGAGGACGAACGGCTGGACACGCACCGGCCCAGTCTGCCGGTCGGCCCGGCGGGCCCGGCCGCCCGGTCGGGCCGCGGGCGGGCCCCGGCGGGCGTCCATCGACGGATCGGCCCGAACCGGACACCGACAGGCCGCGCCGCGGGAACCGGATCGTTCCAGAACGGCGCTAGGGTGGGCGCCGTGACACGTCGAACCAAGATCGTTTGCACCATCGGTCCGGCCACCGCGACGCCGGACCGGATCCGGGACCTCGTCGACGCCGGGATGGACGTGGCCCGGCTCAACTTCAGCCACGGCGACCGCGAGGACCACAAGCGCGTCTACGACATGATCCGCTCCGCGGCCGATGCGACCGGGCGCGCCGTGGGCATCCTCGCCGACCTGCAGGGGCCGAAGATCCGGCTCGGCAGGTTCACCGACGGCCCCACCGAGTGGCGCACCGGCGAGGAGATCCGGATCACCGTCGACGACGTCGCCGGCACCCACGACCGCGTCTCCACCACCTACAAGGGCCTCGCGCAGGACGCCAAGGTCGACGACCGGCTGCTGGTCGACGACGGCAAGGTCGGCCTGCGGGTCGTCGCCATCGACGGCAACGACGTCGTCTGCCGGGTCACCGAGGGCGGCCCGGTCTCGGACAACAAGGGCCTCAACCTGCCGGGCATGAACATCACGGTGCCCGCGCTCTCCGAGAAGGACGTCTCCGATCTCGAGTTCGCGCTGTCGCTGCGGGTCGACGTCGTCGCGCTCTCCTTCGTGCGCAGCCCCGCGGACATCGACCTCGTCCACAAGATCATGGACAACACCGGCCGCGGCCGGGTCCCGGTGATCGCCAAGCTGGAGAAGCCGGAGGCCGTCGACAACCTGGAGGCCATCGTCCTGGCCTTCGACGGGATCATGGTCGCCCGCGGCGACCTCGGCGTCGAGCTGCCCCTGCAGAACGTGCCGCTGGTGCAGAAGCGGGCCATCCAGATCGCCCGGGAGAACGCCAAGCCGGTCATCGTCGCCACCCAGATGCTGGACTCGATGATCTCCAACTCGCGCCCGACCCGGGCCGAGACCTCGGACGTCGCGAACGCGGTGCTCGACGGGACCGACGCCGTCATGCTGTCCGGCGAGACCAGCGTCGGCCGGTACCCGATCAAGACCGTCCGCACGATGGCCGAGATCGTCGAGGCCGTCGAGGCCGGCCCGGCGACCGTCCCGCCGCTGAACCACGTGCCGCGCACGAAGCGGGGCGTGCTGTCCTACGCGGCCCGCGACATCGGCGAGCGGCTCTCCGCGCGGGCACTGGTCGCGTTCTCCCAGTCCGGTGACACCGTGCGCCGGCTCGCCCGGCTGCACACCCGGCTGCCGCTGCTGGCCTTCACCCCGGAACCGGCGGTGCGCAGCCAGCTCGCGATGACCTGGGGGGTGGAGACGTTCCTGGTCGACAAGGTCGACTCCACCGACGCGATGGTCCGCCAGGTCGACCACGCCATCCTCTCGATCGGCCGGTTCAAGGCCGGCGACCTGGTGGTGATCGTGGCCGGCTCGCCGCCCGCCACGGTCGGCTCGACCAACCTGATCCGGGTGCACCGCCTCGGCGAGGACGACCACGCCTGACGAACCGGCATACTCCGTCCCCGTGAGTGCCGATCCCGAACCCGCGACCGGACCGACCGCCGTCGACGGCGTGCCGCGCGGCCAGGCCGTGCTCGACGACCTGGTCGCGCTGCTGGACCTGGAACGCCTGGAGGAGAACCTCTTCCGCGGCGTCAGCCCGCCGGTGTCGCTGCCCAGGGTGTTCGGCGGGCAGGTGGCCGGGCAGGCGCTGGTCGCCGCCGGCCGCACCGTCCCCGACGACCGCGGCGTGCACTCGCTGCACGCCTACTTCATCCGGCCGGGGGACCCGAGCATCCCGATCGTCTACGAGACCGAGCGGGTGCGCGACGGCCGGTCGTTCACCACCCGCCGGGTGCTGGCCGTCCAGCGCGGGGAGGCGATCTTCGCGCTCTCCGCGTCGTTCCAGCTGGACCAGCACGGGCTGGTGCACTCCGAGCCGATGCCGGCCGGTCTGCCGCGGCCCGGCGAGCTGGACGACCTGGGGACCCGCGCGCTGCGCGGCGACGGCAGCTGGATGTCCGGCCTGCCCCGGCCGCTGGACATCCGGCTGATCGACGAGCCGCCGGGCTCGCGCACCACCGGGCCGACCGGGGAGCCGACCCGGCTCTGGCTGCGCGCCGACGGCGAGCTGCCCGACGACCGGCTGCTGCACGTCTGCCTGCTCACCTACGCCAGCGACCTGACCCTGCTCGGCTCGGTGCTGGCCCGGCACCCGAAGCCCGCCGGCCCGGTGCAGATGGCCAGCCTGGACCACGCGATGTGGTTCCACGAGCCGTTCCGGGCCGACGAGTGGCTGCTCTACGAGTGCTACTCGCCGGCCGCGTCCGGCGGCCGCGGCCTGGCCAGGGGCCGGTTCTTCACCGAGGACGGCCGGATGGTCGCGACCACCATGCAGGAGGGCCTGGTCCGGGTCCCCGAGTCGAGGGAGCAGTCGTGACGATCGAGGCGGACGTGTCGGTCCCCAGCGTGAACGGCGGGCGGCTGCCCGGGTTCCTGGCCCGGCCGGACGGCGGCGACACCCCCGGGCCGGCGCTGGTGATGATCTACGAGGCGCTCGGGATGACCCCGGAGATGCGCCGGATCGCCCGCGACCTCGCCCGCGAGGGCTACACCGTGCTCATCCCGGACCTGTTCGCCCGCGGCCGGGTGAAGCCGCTGTGCGTCGCGTCCACGATGACCACGATGGCGACCGGCCGGGGCGCCGCCCTGGGCGACTGCGAGTCGGCCCGGCGCTGGCTCGCCGAGCAGCCCACCGTCGACGCCGACCGGATCGGCGTGATCGGGTTCTGCATGGGCGGCGGCTTCGCGCTGCTGCTGTCGGGCACCGGCCTGTACCGGGTGGCGGTCCCGTTCTACGGGCGCACCGCCGCCCGGGTGGAGCCGCTCTGCCCGGTCGTCGCCAGCTTCGGCGGCCGCGACCTGGAGTTCCGCGACGGCTACCCGCAGCGGCTGGAGGCCGATCTCGCCGAGCGCGACATCCCGCACGACGTGAAGGTCTACCCCGACGCGGGCCACTCCTTCATGACCCGCACGCCGGGCGTCACCGGCGCGCTGGCCGCCCGGACGCCGATGCACCTGGAGTACCACGAGCCGTCCGCGACCGACGCGACCGCGCGGGTGCTGGCGTTCCTGGCGGAGCACCTGTGACGCCGTCCCGGGCGTGCGGGCAGGATGGGCCGGGTGAGTGAGCGCCAGCAGCAGGACCGCGCCTGGGGTTTCCGCACCCGGGCCGTGCACGCCGGGACGGTGCCGGACGAGGCGACCGGCTCGCGGGCCGTGCCGATCCACCAGACCACCAGCTACGTCTTCCGGGACACCGGCGACGCCGCGGCGCTGTTCGCGCTGCAGAAGTACGGGCTGATCTACTCCCGGATCGCGAACCCGACGGTCTCCGCGCTGGAGGAGCGCCTGGCCAGCCTGGACGGCGGCATCGGCGCGGTCTGCACCGCCAGCGGCCAGTCCGCCGAGTTCCTGACCTTCGCCGCGCTCGCCGGCGCGGGCGACCACGTCGTCGCCGCGGCCGGGCTCTACGGCGGCACGATCACCCAGCTCGACGTGACGCTGCGCCGGTTCGGGGTGGACACCACGTTCGTCCCCGGCACCGATCCGGCCGACTACGCCGCGGCCATCCGGCCGGAGACCAAGTGCCTGTTCGCCGAGATCGTCTCCAATCCGGGCGGGGAGGTCGCCGACGTCGCCGGGCTGGCCGAGGTCGCGCACGCCGCCGGGCTGCCGCTGGTCGTCGACGCGACCCTGGCGACGCCCTACCTGTGCCGGCCGATCGAGCACGGCGCCGACATCGTCATCCACTCGGTCACCAAGTTCCTCGGCGGGCACGGCACCACGCTCGGCGGCGTCGTCGTCGAGGCGGGGACGTTCGACTGGGGCAACGGGAACTTCCCCG
Organism: Pseudonocardia sp. DxW; assembly: GCF_058448985.1. Lineage (NCBI taxonomy): Bacteria > Bacillati > Actinomycetota > Actinomycetes > Pseudonocardiales > Pseudonocardiaceae > Pseudonocardia > Pseudonocardia sp. DxW. Next base: position 204,887 of record NZ_JBZFLK010000005.1, read on the forward strand.
GGATGACCGAGCCGGTGCCGTCGTACGGCGGGCTGACCTGGTGGGGCAATTTCAAGGAGCTGGGCTTCCTGACCAAGCTGCGCGCCGAGCAGCTGCGCGACGTCGGGGCGACGCTGTCGGCGCACTCGGCGTTCCTGCTGATGCAGGGCGTGGAGACGCTGCCGCAGCGGATGGCGGCGCACGTCGCGAACGCGCGCCGGGTCGCCGAGTGGCTCGACGCCGATCCGCGGGTCTCCTACGTCACCTACCCGGGCCTGCCGTCGCACCCGCACCACGAGCGGGCCGCCCGGTACCTGCCGGACGGGCCCGGCGCGGTGTTCGCGTTCGGGGTCGCCGAGCCGGGCGGGCAGCGGTCGGGCGGCCGGGCGGCGGGCGCCCGGTTCATCGAGGCGGTGCAGCTGTGCAGCCACCTGGCGAACGTCGGCGACGCCCGCACCCTGGTGCTGCACCCGGCGTCCACGACGCACCAGCAGCTCACCCCGCAGCAGCTGGAACAGGCGGGCGTGCCGGGGGACATGATCCGCATCTCGGTCGGCCTGGAGGACCCCGAGGACATCCTGTGGGATCTCGACCAGGCCCTGACCGCCGCGACCGAGGAGACCCCGTGAACCCGGAGCAGACCTGGGAGAACCCGCCCGCCGTGCGGCGGCAGCAGATCCTCGGCGAGACCCGCACCGTCGCGATCGTCGGCGCCTCGGCGAACCCGTCGCGGGCCAGCAACTTCGTCGCGACCTACCTGCTCGCGTCGACCGGGTACGAGGTGTACTTCGTGAACCCGAATGCGACCGAGATCCTCGGCAGGCCGGTGTACCGGTCACTGGCCGAGCTGCCGGTCGTGCCGGACCTGGTCGACGTGTTCCGCAGGCCGGCCGACCTGTCCGGCGTGCTGGACGAGGTGCTCGCCCTCGATCCGCTCCCGCGCACCTTCTGGCTGCAGTTCGGGCTGTTCGACGCCGACCTGGCCCGCCGGGCGGAGGCGGCCGGGCTGGAGGTGGTGATGGACCGCTGCCTCAAGGTGGAGCACGCCCGGTTCGCCGGGGGACTGCACCTGGCCGGGTTCAACACCGGGGTGATCAGCTCCCGGCGACGGGGCTGACGGCGGCGGGCGCCGCGAGCTGCAGCAACGCGTCCAGCACCACCGGTGCACCGTCCGCGGTGACGGCGACCGGATTGAGGTCCAGCTCGGTGAGCGCGTCCCCGCAGTCCCAGGCGATCCGGGACACGGCGACGACCAGCTCGGTGAGCGCGGCCGGATCGACCGGGGGGCGGCCCCTGGCCCCGCGCAGCACCGCGGCCGCCCGGAGTTCGTCGACCATCCCGGGGACATCGGCCGGCTCGAGGGGCGCCGCGCGCAGCGCGACGTCGTGCAGGACCTCGGTCCAGGTCCCGCCCAGCCCGAGGGCCAGCACCGGGCCGAGGTCCGGATCGCGGTGCACCCCGACGATCAGCTCCAGCACCGGCTGGACCATCGGCGACACGGTGACCCCGTCCAGCCGTGCGGAGGGGACCGCCCGGGCGGCGGCACCGGTCACCGCGCCGAACGCGGCACGCACGCCGTCGGCGTCCCGCAGGTCGAGCGCGACCCCGCCGACCTCGGTCTTGTGGCCGATGTCCGGAGAGTTGACCTTGAGCGCGACCGGCCCGCCGAACGCGGTCGCGTGCCCGACCGCCTCCTCGGCCGTCCGGGCGATCCGCTGTTCCACCGTGGCGATCCCACGCTCGCGCAGCCAGGCCAGCGTCGCGTGCTCCGACAGCGCACTGTTCGGGAGGTCGTGGGCCGCGGGCCCGGCCCGGACGGGCAGGTCCCGGGGGCGGGCCGTGCGGAACCGGGACAGCCGCTCCAGGGTCGCGACCGCCTCGCCCGGCGACCGGAACACCGGCAATCCGCCGTCGCGCTGCCTGCGGCGCTGGGCCGCCCCCTCCTCGCCACCGAGGATGAACGACAGCACCGGCTTGTCGCCGGCGGCGGCCACCTCGGCGAGCCGGTCGGCCAGCGCGAGGCCGTAGTCGCCCGCGCCGCTCGGGGTCCCGACGAGCACGGCATCGACGTCGTCGCCGTCCTGGGCGACGGCGAGGACGTCGGCGAGCGCGAACCGGTGCCGCATCGCCTGCGCGGTGAGATCCAGCGGGTTGTGCACCGCGGCGAGGTCGGGGAGGTAGGGCCGGATGCGTTCCCGGGCCACCGGGGTGAACGGCGGGAGCTCCAGGCCGAGCTCGTCGGCGCGATCGGCGGCGATGACCGCGGCGCCTCCCGAGCTGGTGACCACGGCGAGCCGCCGTCCCGCCGGGAACCGTCCGGTCAGGGCCGCGGCGACGGTCGGACCGATGTCCTCCAGGTCGTCGACCTCCAGCACCCCGTGCTGACGCAGTACCGACCGCAACACCGGATACGAACCGGCCAGCGCGCCGGTGTGCGACCGGGCGACCGAGCTGCCGGACGCCGTGCGGCCCAGCTTGAGGGCGACCAGCGGCTTGCCGAGCGCGTGCAGCCGCCGGCACGCGGCGAGGAACCGCTCGCCGTCCCGGATCTGCTCGAACACGGTGACGACCACCCGCACGTGCTCCTGCTCGGCGAAGTGTTCGATCAGGTCGGTGACCGAGACGTCCGCCTCGTTGCCGGTCGCGACGCCGTGCCCGAGCGGCAGGTCGTGGTCGAGCAGTCGGTCGCACAGCGACGCCATCCCGGAGCCGCTCTGGGTGACCACGGCGACCGATCCGGTGTCTCGGGCGGGTGTCCGTCCGGTCCACACGAAGCTGAGCGGCAGTCCGCGCCGGTAGTCGTGCAGGCCGATCGTGTTCGGTCCGAGCAGCAGCATGCCGTGTCCGCGGGCCGAGTCGGCGAGCTCCCGCTGCCGATGGGCGCCGTCCCCGCCGGTCTCGGCGAAGCCGGCGCTGATCACCACCGCGGCCCCGGCACCCCGCCGGCCGGCGGCCTCGACAGCGGCCGGGACGGCGGCCGCCGGGGTCAGGATCAGTGCGACGTCCGGCGCGACCGGCAGGTCGGCCACGTCCGGGTAGCAGCGCAGCCCACCGATCTCGGTGCGCCGGGGATTGACCGGGTACACCTCGATCCCGGTGCCGGCGGCCAGCAGGTTGCGGACCGGCCGCCCGGGCAGCGAGTCGATCGTGCCGGACGCGCCGACGACCGCGACGCTGCGTGGTGCCAGCAGCGGGCCCAGCTCACGCATCGGATGCCGAACCGGGCCGGGCGTAGGCGCCCAGCCCCGGGCGGAACGACTTCTCGTCGAGGAACTGGCTCATTCCGCGCGAGCGGCCGTTCTCCGGGTCCCGGCTGCGCAGCTGCACGGCCTTCGCGCCGATGTAGTCCCACGCCTGCTCGTAGTCCATGGTGAGCGAGTGCCGGTACACCTCCTTCGCCGACCGCAGGACGTGCGGGTTGAGCCCGCGCAGCCGGCCGACCAGCGCGGCGACGGCGTCGTCCAGCTCGGCCCGCGGCACCGAGCTGGTGACCAGCCCGATCTCGGCGGCCCGGCGCCCGTCGAACGTCTCGCCGGTCAGGATGTAGTGCATCGCGTGCCGGTAGCCCATCGCCAGCGCGACGTCCTTGGTGACCAGCCCGGCCGGGATGATGCCCCAGTTGACCTCGGACAGCCCGAACCGGGCCTCGTCGGCGGCGATCGCCAGGTCGCAGGAGACCAGTGGCTGGAAGCCGCCGCCGAAGCACCAGCCGTTCACCGCGGCGATCGTCACCTGCGGCAGGTAGCGCAGCAGCTTGTACTGCCACAGCCAGGCGGTGTCCCGCGCGGACTCGAACGCGATCGGGTCGTGCTGGGTCTCCCGGAAGTACTCCTTGAGATCCATGCCCGCGGTGAACGCCTCACCCGCGCCGGTCAGCACGAGCACGTCGATGTCCGGATCCCGCCGGACGGCCTCGAGCGCCGACACCATCTCCTGGTTCAGCCGCGGGCTCATGGCGTTGCGCTTCTCGGGGCGGTCGAGCGTCACCGTCGCCACCCGGTCCTCGACGTCGATCCGGATGCACTCGTAGCTCGTCATCGGGTCGGTCCCCACTCCTGTGCGGCTCGGTCCGGGTCGTCCCGGAAGGTCAGCCGGGCCGGGAGGCTCACCGGCCCGTGGTTGACGAAGCTCGCCCCGTACCGGATCCGGTCGGGGGCCACGGTCAGCTCGAACGCGGTGAGCCGCTGCAGCAGCGTCTCGACGACGACCCGGCCCTCCAGCCGGGCGAGCGAGGCACCGAGGCAGGCGTGTGCCCCCTTCCCGAAGGCGACGTGTGCCGCCGGGTTGGGCCGGTCCAGCTGCAGGTGCGGGCACTGCGGCCAGGTGTCGGCGTCCCGGTTGGCCGACGCGTAGAGCACGAAGACCCGGGAGCCCTCGGGGACGGGTACACCGCCGATCTCGGTGTCGGTGGTGACGAACCGGTAGAACCCCTGGATCGGCGACTCGAGCCGCAGCGACTCCTCGACGAACGGACTGACCAGGCCGGGCTCGCGGCGCAACCGGCCGGCCAGGTCCGGGTCGGTGGCCAGCAGGGCGATGCTGCTCGCCAGGTGGTGGGTGGTGGTGATGTTGCCCGCGATCAGCAGCTCGGCCACGAAGCTCACGCACTGGTGGCGGGTCAGCTCCCCGGCGGCCTCGGCGGCGGCGATCTGGGCGAGCACGCTCGCCTCCGGGTGCCGGTCGCGGCGGTCGAGCAGGGCAGAGACGTACCCGGTGAACTCGGCCTGCACCTGTTCGCGGCGCACCGGATCGACGTCGTGGTTGCCGACCGAGCTGGTGATCTCCTCCGACCAGGCCCGGAATCGGTCCACGTCCTCCTGCGGCACACCCAGCACCAGGGCGATGACCCGCACCGGGAGCAGTGCGGCGAGGTCGCGCACCAGGTCGACGTCGGGAACGTTGTGCAACCGTTCGACGTGTTCCTCGGCGATCTCGCGGACCCGGGGTTCCCAGACCGCGATCCGGGCCGGTGTGAACGCCCGGTTGACGATCTTGCGGCGGTGCGCGTGCACCGGGTCGTCGGACAGCAGGAGCAGCGGCGACAGGGTCGGCCGGTCGGGGTCGGCGGGCGGTGGGATCCGGCCGACGGTGTTGCGTGAGGAGAACACGACCTGGTCGCGGAGCACCCGGACCACGTCGTCGTGCCGGGCGACGACGTAGGCGTCGATCTCGGGTGCGTGGTGCACGCCGCGCCGGCGCAGCTCCTCGTAGGTGTCGGCCGGACAGCGCAGGGTGTCCTGGTCGAGTGCGACGAGCTGGGACAGCGCAGGCACGGGCACCTCCGGTGGTGTCGATCCTGGGAGCCCGCAGGAGCTGCGGGCGGGTAGGGGGTCGGTGCCGCACGCCCGGTCGTCACGACCCGGGGCTGTGGCGCGGCCCACGTCCGGTCTCGACGCTACCGCGCGATCTCCCGTTCAGTGCAACAGGATCGGACATTATTCCGCAGTGACGAATTCCGTGGAATTCGAGATAGAGGAATTTCATCATGGTGAGGTTCCCTGGGGCGAATTGTGCTCTAGCGTCCTGCGTCACACTCCCGGGTCGAACCGGTAGTGGAGGTTTACGGCGAACCAACGGTGAGGAGCCCCATGACCGACGTCCTGCCGTCCGCACCGGGTGGTCGGTCGTGGTGACCGCGCGACGGTCCCGGCGGCCGAGCACCGGTCCGTTCACCACGGCGCGGGGGATGCTCCCGCTGATCCTGGTCTGCGGGTTCCTGTTCGCGGTACCGATCGGGATGCTCGTGATCGGTGCGTTCCGGAACGCACCGCCGGGCCTTCCGGCGCAGTGGTCGCTGGAGGCGTTCCGGACCACCTACACCGACCCCGCGTCGTACTCCACGCTGCAGAACTCGATCCTGCTCGCCGGTGGAGGGACGCTGCTCTCGACCGTCGTCGCGCTGCTGCTCGCATTCCTCGTGACCCGGACCAACACCCCGCTGCGGGGCGTCGTGACGGCGGCGATGGTGCTGGTCGTCGCCCTGCCGCCGCTGTTCTACGCGATCAGCTGGGGGATGCTGGGCAACGCGACGACCGGCCTGCTCAACACGACCTGGCGCAGCCTCGCCGGCACCGACGGCGTGCTGTTCGACGCCAACTCGTGGGCCGGCCTGCTGCTGGTCTCGACGGTGAAGGGCGCGGCGTTCAGCTACCTGCTGCTGCTCGGGCCGTTCCGGGCGATCGACCGCAGCCTGGAGGAGGCCGCGCAGGTCTCGGGAGCCGGCCGGCTCCGCACGCTGCTGGGCATCGACCTGGTCGTGCTGGCCCCGGCCATCACCGGCGTCGTCATCCTCAGCTTCGTGATCGGCCTCGAGTCGTTCGACGTCCCGCTGTTCCTGGGCACGCCGGCCGGGATCGACGTGTTCTCCACCCAGATCTACGGCCAGATCACCAACGTGACGCCCGCGAACTACGGCGGGGCGAGTGCGCTCTCGCTGCTGCTGGTCGTCGTGGTGATGGCGCTGGTCGCCATCCAGTGGAAGGTGCTGGGCAGGCGCAACTACACCACGGTGTCCGGCAAGAGTTACCGCACCGAGGTCTGGAACATCGGCCCGTGGCGCTGGGCCGGCACCGCCTTCATCGCCGTCTACCTGCTGCTGGCGATCCTGCTCCCGCTGCTGCAGCTGGTCCTGGGCAGCCTGCAGCCGTTCTTCGGCGGCACCGTGTACTCGCTGACCAACTACGAGCAGCTGCTCAGCGACCCGAGCACGGTCACCGCACTGCGCACCACGCTGCTGGTGGCGCTGGTCGGCGGCCTGGTCGCGATGGCGCTGGCCCTGCTGGTGGTCTACGCGATCGCGCACAACGAGTCGCGCTGGCGGCGGGTCCTGGACCTGCTGACCTGGCTGCCCTGGGCGGTGCCCGGCGTCGTCCTGGGGCTCGGGATGGCCTGGATGTACGTGAGCATCCCCGGGCTGCGCAACCTCTACGGCTCGGTGGTGGTCGTGATGACCGGTCTGGTCGTCACCGCCATCCCGATCGCGACGAGGGCCGTCCAGCCCGCGGTCGGGCAGATCACCCGTGAGCTGGAGGAGGCGTCGCGGGTCAGCGGTGCCTCGCCGCTGCGGATGTTCGCCGGGATCGTTCTGCCGCTGATCATGCCGAGCTTCCTGGCCGGCTGGTTCGTCGTCGCGATCGTGATCTCCGGGAACCTGGCGATCCCGATCCTGCTGTCCTCGGCGCAGAACCCGACGGTCCCGCTGCTGGTCTACGAGCTCTACACACAGGGCCAGGCGTCCCGGGCCGCGGCGCTGTTCACCATCGTGCTCGCCGCGCTGCTGGTCGGGCTGGTGGTCATGGAGGGCGGGGCCCGGTTGCTGCGCCGCCGGTTCGGGCCGGCCCCGACCGCAGCCGCCGCACCGCCGGACGCCCCTGTCCCCGCTGCACCACCGGCCGGCGCCGCGCCGGCCCCGGAACTGCACGACGTCGCCCCAGGCGATCCCGGCACCACACACACGGAAGGACCCCGGAGATGACGACGCAGTCGAGGAGAAGGCAGCTGAGGGTCGGTGCGCTCGTGTGCGCGGCGGCACTCGCGCTGGCCGCGTGCGGCGGCGGGGGCGGAACCGCACCCGGCGACGGCGCGGTCACCGGCGCGGGCGAGGGGGAGGTGAGCTCCGCCGACACCGAGCTGCTCGGCGGGGAGGCCGCCGTCGCCGAGATGCAGGCGCTCTACGCGGCGGCGACCGAGTCCGGCCGGACGTCGGTCACCATCTACGGTCCGGGGGAGCGGGACAAGGAACCGCTCTACGCGATGTTCGCGCAGCGCTTCCCCGGCATCGACGTCACCGGGGTCTACCTGCTCGGGCCGGAGTTCGACGGCCGCATCCAGGCCGAGTTCGCCAGCGGCCAGCACGTCGCGGACATGGTGCAGGCCGGGGACACCTCGGTGACCTCGCACATCGACCAGGGCCGCTACGCCGAGTTCCGCCCGGTGACGGCCGAGGAGCTCGATCCGGGCTTCGCCGACCCGGGCGGGCACGCCGCCGCGGCGTCGGGCAGCGCGTTCGGCATCGCGTACAACACGAACCTGCTCGCCGCCGAGGACGCCCCGCAGGGCTGGGACGACCTGCTCGATCCCGCGCACACCGGCACGATGACCTCCGACGAGACCACCAAGTTCGGTGGCGCGTTCGGGACGCTGAGCCATCTCATGTGGGACGGCCGCTACGACGACGCCTATCTGGAGGGCCTCGCCGCCCAGCAGATCGCACCGCAGGCGAGCGCCCCGGTGGCGGGCAACGCGGTCGCCGCCGGGCAGCACGCGATCAACCCGTTCTACCCCTACAGCTTCTTCCTGCGCGACGCCGAACAGGGCGCACCGGTGGAGTTCGTGTTCCCGACCGAGGGTGGGGTGCACATCTCGCCGCACTACCTCGCGCTGATCGAGGGTGCGCCCAACCCGGACGCGGCCAAGCTGCTGATCACCTGGCTGTTCACGCCGGAGGCGCAGCAGGCGGCGGGCGAGGTCGGCTACTTCCCGCTGATGCCCGGCAGCCCGGCGCCCGGCGGCTACCCCTCGGTCGACGAGCTGGACCTGCTCAAGCACTTCCCGCTCGCCGACGTCGGCGAGATCACGTCGTCGAACCTCGCCCGGGTCCAGGCGGCCTGGGGAGCGGCCGGCTGAACCCGCCGGCGTCGTCCGCCCCGAACGACCCCTCCCAGGAGGATCCATGAAGATCGACGTACACGGTCACGTCAGCGCGCCCGAGTCGCTCTACGCCTACAAGGCCGGACTGCTCGCGCACCGCGGTGCGCACGGGCGCGGCGGCGCCGGGGTCACCGACCAGACCGTGCGCGCCGCGCTCAGCACCCCGAACAAGAGCTTCGGCAACCGGTCCCATCTCGAGCACCTCGACGAGGCCGGGGTGGACGTGCAGCTGATCTCCCCGCGGCCGTACCAGATGATGCACAGCGAGCAGGGGCGTCTCGTCGAGTGGTTCACCGCGGAGACCAACGACGTCATCGCGGCCACCTGTCGGCTCGAACCCGACCGGTTCCGCGGCGTCGCCGGTCTGCCGCAGAGCCCGGAGCTGGACCCGGCCCGCTGGGCCGCCGAGCTGCACCGGTGCGTGACCGAGCTCGGATTCGTCGGCGGGATGCTCAATCCCGACCCGCACGAGGGCAGCGCGCAGCCGCCCGCGCTGGGGGACCGCTACTGGTACCCGGTCTGGGAGGCGGCCTGCGAGCTCGACGTGCCGTTGCTCCTGCACTCGGCCGGATGCCGGCCGCCGGCCCGGGAGACCTACTCGCTGCACTTCATCCAGGAGGAGACGCTCGCGGTCATCGGGCTGCTGAACTCGCCCGTGTTCGACGACTTCCCGGACCTGAAGATCATCATCTCGCACGGTGGCGGCGCGATCCCGTACCAGCGGGGCCGGTTCCAGCCGGGCGCGCTGCGCAAGGGCACCACGTTCGCCGAGCAGCTCCGCAAGCTGCACTACGACACCTGTCTCTACAGCCGGGACTCCATCGAACTGCTGCTGCGCGCCGTCGGGGTGGACCGGTGCCTGTTCGGCACCGAGAAGCCGGGCACCGGATCGACCGTCGATCCCGAGACGGGGCGCTGGATCGACGACATCCACCTGCTGATCGACGACATCGACTGGCTCGGCGACGGCGACCGCAAGCAGCTGTTCGAGTCGAACGCCCGCGAGCTGTTCCGCATCTGAGACGACATCCGGGACGACCGGGAAGGAGAGGCGACGACAGATGGCACGGATCGCACTGGGCATCGGCACCTCGCACGCACCCCAGCTGACCCTCCCGCCCACCGAGTGGGGCCGCCGGGCGGTGGCGGACCGGCGCAATCCCGCGCTGGTCTACCAGGGGGCCGAGCACGGGTTCGACGATCTCGCGCGGCTGCGGGGCCGCTCGTTCGCCGAGGAGCTCGCTCTCGATCGGCAGACCGAGCGGCACCGCCGGGCCCGGGCCGCGATCGACGAGCTCGGCCGGTTCGTGCGCGAGTCCGGGGTGGACGTCCTGGTGATCGTCTCCAGTGACCACAAGGAGACCTTCACCGACGAGCTCCTGCCGCAGTTCGCCGTCTACTGGGGGGAGACCGTCGCGCACGAACCGTTCAGCCCCGAGGCCCTCGCCGCGATGCCGCCGGGCCTGGCGGAGGCCGAGATCGCGAACGTCCCGGAGCGGAGCACGGTCCGGCGCTGCCACCAGGAGCTCGCGCTGCACCTGATCCGGGAGACCAGTGCCGCCGGGTTCGATCCCGGTGCGTCCGGGACCCTGCCCGCCGGCCGCTACGGCGACCACGGCATCCCGCACGGCTGGGGCTTCGTGCTGCAGCAGGTGCTCGGCGGGGACGCCGACATCCCGTTCGTGCCGGTCTTCGTCAACACCTTCTGGGAGCCGAACCCGCCCGGTCCCCGGCGCTGTCACGACTTCGGCGCCGCCCTCGGGGCGGCGATCCGGTCGTTCCCGCGCGACATCCGGGTCGGGCTGGTCGCCTCCGGGGGACTGAGCCACTTCGTCGTCGACGAGGAGCTCGACCGCCGCGTCCTGGACGCGCTGGTGACCGGCGACGACGACGTCCTGCGTGCGCTGCCGGCGCAGGTGCTCCGGGCGGGCACCTCGGAGCTGCGCAACTGGATCGTCGTCGCCGGCGCGACCGCCGGGGCCGGACTGCGGGCCCGGATCGTCGACTACCAGCCCTGCTACCGGTCGGAGGCCGGCACCGGCTGCGGGATGGGCTTCGTGACCTGGGAAGGAGCACACGCATGAGCAGCGTCAGGATCAGCGGGCTGGTCAAGGAGTTCGACGGCTCGAAGGCCGTCGAGCACCTGGATCTCGACATCGCCGCGGGCGAGTTCGTCACGCTGCTCGGCCCGTCCGGGTGCGGCAAGACGACCACCCTGCGGTGCCTGGCCGGGCTGGAGGTGCCGACCGGTGGCGAGATCACCATCGCCGGGCGGACCGTCTACTCCGAGCGCGGATCGACGTTCGTCCCGCCGGACAAACGGGACATCGGCATGGTCTTCCAGAGCTACGGGCTGTGGCCGCACATGACCGTCGGCGGCAACGTCGGCTACCCGCTCAAGCTGGCGAAGGTGCCGCGGACGCAGGCCAGGACCCAGGTCCTGGAGATGCTCGAGCGGGTCGGCCTGTCCGACCGCGCCGACCAGATGGCCACGTCGCTGTCCGGCGGTCAGCAGCAGCGGGTCGCGCTCGCCAGGGCGATGGTCCGGCGGCCCACCCTGATGCTGTTCGACGAGCCGCTGTCCAACCTGGACGCCAAGCTGCGGCTGTCCATGCGGACCCAGCTGCGCGAGCTGCACGAGTCGATGCGCACCACCTCGGTGTACGTGACCCACGACCAGGAGGAGGCCATCGCGCTCGCCGACCGGGTGGTCGTGATGAACAAGGGACTGATCGAGCAGGTCGGCACCCCACGGGAGCTCTACACCACGCCGGTGAGCGCGTTCGTCGCCGACTTCATGGGGTTCCAGAACATCCTGACCGGCTCGGTCGGCGACGGCGTCGCCGGCGGGTACACCGTGGTCGTCGCCGGGACGACGGCCACGGTGCGGGTCGCCGGCGATCCACCGGGACCGCCCGGGACCGGGGTGGTGGTGGCCTTCCGGGCCGCGCACGTCCGCGTCGAGCGGCCGGCCCGCGACGCGCCCGGCAGGCTGCCCGGACGGGTCCGGTCCTGCACCTATCTGGGCAGCTGCCTGCGGGTGCTGGTCGATCTCGGTGGGGTGCCGGTCCGGGCCCAGGTCGACGAGAGCGACACCGGCCGGTTCGGCCCGGAGGACCTGGCACCGGGCAGCGAGGTGCTGCTCGACGTGCCTCCCGACCGGGTCGTCCCGCTGCCCGCCGAGACGTTCGGCACCGGCGCCGGTCAGTACCGGCCCAGCCCGGTGATCGCCGGATGAGCGGCCCGGGGACCGATCCGCTCGCCCGGCTACGGGCACTCGACAGCTGTGCCGTCTCCGACGCGCTGGACACGCTCGGGCTGCCGGGTGCGACCACCGGGCTCGCACCGCTCTGGCAGGTGCCGGGACCGGTCGCGGGCCGGGTCCGGACCGTGCTGGCCGGGCCGCCGTCGTCGACGGGCCCGGCCCGGCACATCGCGGCCGAGGCGATCGGGGCCGCCGGCACCGGTGACGTACTGGTGATCGCGAACGGCGGTCGGCTCGACGTCTCCTGCTGGGGCGGCATCCTCACCGTCGCCGCCGCGCACCGGGGGATCTCCGGGGTGGTCGTCGACGGCGCGATGCGCGACATCGCCGAGTGCGAGGAGCACGGCTTCCCGGTGTTCGGCCGGGCCGTCGTCCCGGTCAGCGCGCGCGGCCGGATCGTCCAGCTCGCGATGGGCGAGCCGGTCCGGATCGCCGGGGTCGACGTGGCCGAGGGCGACCTGGTCCTCGCCGACCGCAACGGCGTCGTCTTCGTGCCCGTGGCGGACGCCGGCCGGGTGCTCGACCTGGCCGACCGCATCGTCGAGCGGGAGTCCGCGATGGCCGCGGCCGTCGGCGCCGGCCGGCCGGTCACCGACGTCATGCACGACAGCAGGTTCCCCACGGTCGAGGAGGCCGATCGATGATCCACCCGCTCGCCGGGTACTCCGCGGCGACGATCTCCGACGCGCTGGACCGGATCGGCCGGCCCGGCGCACTGCTCGGGCTGGCACCGCTCACCGACGGCGCGCGACTGTGCGGGCGCGCGTTCACCGTCCGCTACGTCCCCGCCGGGTCACCGCCGGGGACGGTCGGCGACTACCTCGACGACGTCCCCCCGGGGGAGGTCGTCGTGCTCGACAACGGCGGCCGCACCGACTGCACGGTGTGGGGCGACATCCTCACCGCGATGGCCGCCGACCGAGGGATCGGCGGCACCGTCATCGACGGGGTCTGCCGGGACGTGCAGCGCGCACTCGGCGTGGGCTACCCGGTGTACAGCCGGGGCCGGTTCCCGCGCACCGGGAAGGACCGGGTCGAGGTCGCCGAGGTGGGCGCTCCGGTCGGCGTCGGCGGGGTGCAGGTACGCCCGGGGGACCTGCTCGTGGGCGACGCCGACGGGATCGTCGCGGTCCCGCGCGAGGCCGAGGACCGGGTCGGCGAGATCTGTGCGGCGATCACGGCGAGCGAGGACGCGATCCTCGCCGACGTGCTCGCCGGCAGCAGCCTGGCCGCCGCCCGCCGCCGGCACGGCTACCACCTGCTGCAGCGGCAGGAGGCGAACCGGTGACCGGCCCGCCGAGCCCGTCCGCCGAGCTGGTCGAGCTGGGCACCGCCACCGTCTCCGAGGCGTCCGGCAGGCAGATCGCGCTGCCCGCGCGGCTGCGACCGGTCTGGCCGGGCGCGGCGGTCGCCGGTACCGCGTTCCCGGTCCGCGCGGTCGCCGGGGACAACCTCCCGCTGCACCTGGCGGTCGAGCTCGCCGGGGAGGGCGACGTGCTCGTCGTCGATGCGGCGGGCGCCGCGCACGGCTACTGGGGTGAGGTGCTCGCGGTCGCCGCCGCCTGCCGCGGGATCCGCGGTCTGGTGATCGACGGCGGGGTGCGCGACACCGCGCGGCTCGAACAGCTCGGGTTCCCGGTCTGGAGCAGCACGGTCGCGCTGGCCGGGACGGCCAAGCGGGATCCGGGTGGCGTCGGTGACCCGATCACCCTCGGCGGGGTCCGGGTCGCCCGTGGCGATCTGGTCCTCGCCGACGGCGACGGCGTCGTGGTGTTGCCCGCCGGGCGACTCCCCGCCGTGCTCGACGCCGCCCGGGAGCGGGTGCGCACCGAGGCCGGATACCTGGAACGGCTGCGGGCCGGCGAGTCGACCGTCGATCTCCTCGATCTCCCCCGACCGACCCGGAAGGCGTGAGCATGGACTACCCGGAGCTGTCCCTGCTGGTGGCGGGGACACCACGCAGTGGTGCTGGGCGGACGGTGCGGCCGGTGCTGAACCCGGCGACCGGGGCCGCGGTGGGTGAGCTGCCGCTCGCCGGCGACGACGACCTGGACGAGGCGTGCGAGGCGGCCGCCGCGGCCTTCCCCGGCTGGGCGGCGACCCCCGCCTACGACCGGTACGCGGTGCTGCGCCGGGCCGCCGAGCTGCTCCGCGAGCGGGCCGCCGAGATCGGCCGGGCCACCACCCTGGAACAGGGCAAGCCGGTCGCCGAGGCGACCGTCGAGGTGCGCGGCGCCGCGGACATCCTGGACTGGTTCGCCGAGGAGGGCAGGCGGGTCTACGGCCGGGTGGTCCCGGCCCGGCTGCCGGGCGTGCGGCAGCTGGTGCTGCGCAAGCCGGTCGGCCCGGTCGCCGCGTTCACACCGTGGAACTTCCCGATCACCATCCCGGCCCGCAAGATCGGTGCGGCGCTCGCCACCGGCTGCACCATGGTGATCAAGCCGGACGAGCAGACCCCGGCCACCGCGCTGGCGCTGGCCGGTGCGCTGGTCGACGCCGGGCTGCCCGCCGGCGTCCTCTCCGTCGTGTTCGGCGATCCGGCGTCGGTGTCGACCCGGCTGATCCGCTCCCCGCACATCCGCAAGGTCACCTTCACCGGATCGACCGCGGTCGGCAGGCAGATCGCGGCGCTCGCGGCCGAGGACGTGAAGCGGGTGACCCTGGAGCTGGGCGGGCACGCCCCCGTGCTGGTGTTCGACGACGCCGACCTGGAGAAGGCCGTCCGGCTGGCGGTCGCGGCGAAGTTCCGCAACGCGGGCCAGATCTGCATCGCGCCGACCCGCTTCCTCGTCCAGTCCGGGGTGTACGACGAGTTCACCGACCGGTTCGCCGCGGCGATCGGGACGGTCCGCCCCGGCGACGGCCTGGATCCGGACACCACGATGGGCCCGCTGGCCCACGAACGACGGCCGCCCGCGATGGCCGCGCTGGTCGCCGACGCGGTGGAGCACGGCGCCGAGATCGTCACCGGTGGCGGACCGCTGCCCGGTGCGGGCGGCCACTTCTGGGAACCGACCCTGCTGACCGGCGTCGCACCGCAGGCCCGGGTGATGCGGGAGGAGCCGTTCGGTCCGCTCGCGGTCGCGGTGTCCTTCGACGACCTCGACGAGGGACTGGCCGCTGCGAACCGGGTGCCGTACGGGCTGGCGTCGTACGCCTTCACCGCGGACCGGTCCACCGCGCACGCCGTCTCGGAGGGCATCGAGGCCGGGATGCTCGCCGTCAACCACTTCATGCTGACCGCCCCGGAGACCCCGTTCGGCGGGATCAAGTCGAGCGGGTACGGCTCGGAGGGCGGTACCGAGGGGGTGGACGACTACCTGTTCAGCAAGCTCGTCAGCGAGGCGTGACTCGTCAACCGTGGCGAAATCCACCCCGCTCCCGTGACAGCGGCGGGGCGTGACGCGACGGTGTCCGGCACACCGCCGACGCCACGGAGGACGCCATGACAGCGACCGTCGACCACCTCGGGGAGCTGCGCTCACGGATGGCCGGTGACGTCGTCACCCCGGCCGATCCCGGCTACGACGAGGCCCGCCGGGTGTGGAACGGCTCGATCGACCACCGGCCGGTGGCGGTCGCCCGCTGCGCCGGGGTCGAGGACGTCGTCGTCGCCCTCGACCACGCCCGGCGCAACGGGTTGCCGCTGTCGGTGCGGGCCGGCGGACACAGCTCGGCCGGGCTGTCGGTGGGCGACGGGACGCTGGTGATCGACCTGGCCGCGCTGAACGAGGTGGTCGTCGATCCGGCGGCCCGGCGTGCCCGGGTCGGCGGCGGGGCGTTGCTGCGCGACATGGACGCGGCCTGCCAGGAGCACGGGCTCGCCGTCCCCGCCGGGGAGGTCGGGCACACCGGGATCGGCGGCCTCGCGCTCGGCGGCGGGATGGGCTGGCTGACCCGCCGGGCCGGGCTGACCGTCGACCACCTGCTCGGTGCGCAGGTCGTGCTGGCCGACGGGCGGGTGGTCCGCACCTCGGCCGACGAGCTCCCGGACCTGTTCTGGGCGCTGCGCGGCGGCGGCGGGAACTTCGGGATCGTCACCGAGTTCGAGTTCTCGGCGGTGCCGGTCGGGCCGCTGGTGTCGTTCGGCATGACCTTCTTCCGGCTCGACGACGGCGCCGCCGTGCTGCGCCTGGCCCGCGACCTGCTCCCCGGGCTCCCGCCCACCCTCGGGTTCCAGATCATCTGCCTGACGGCGCCGCCCGCCCCGTTCGTGCCCGCGGACGTGCAGGGCGGGACCGGCTGGGCGCTCGTCGTCGTGGGGACCAGTGGTGAGCAGCCGGACCCGGACGCCGACGCCGCCCGCGACCGGATCCTGGCCGCCGCACCCGCCCCGCTGTTCGAGTTCCGCACCCCGATGCCGTTCACCGCGCTGCAGCAGATGTTCGATGAGGCCAACGCCTGGGGCGTGCACTGGTACGAGAAGGGCTGCTACCTGCCCGGGCTCCCGGACCGGGCGATCGAGACGCTGGCCGAGCACGCCTGCCGGAAGGTGTCGCCGCTGTCGCTGGTGCACCTCTACACGCTCGACGGCGCCTACTGCGAGGTGCCCGACGACGCGACGGCCTTCGGCGGCGACCGCACCCCGCGGCTCGGCGCGTTCGTCGTCGGCGCGTCCCCGGACGCCGCCGGGCTGCCCACCGAGACGGCCTGGGTGCGCGACCTGCACGCCGGCCTGCTGCCGCACGCGATCGGCGGCGGCGTCTACGTCAACTCGATGATGGCCGACGACGCCCCGCGCACCCGGGCGACCTACGGCGACCGGTACGACCGGCTGGCGGCGATCAAGGCCGTGTACGACCCGGACAACGTCTTCGCCCGGAACGCGAACATCCCGCCGGCCCGCTGACGCCGGGGGGAGGTCACCAGCCGAGCAGGCCCACGGCGAGCGCGTGCAGCAGCCAGAACGGTCCGGACGCGAGCGCCACCAGCAGGCCGGGGCCGGCCCCCCGGCGGGCCGGGAACACCAGCACCGCCGCGGTGGCCAGCCACGGCAGCACGAGCGCGAACCCGCGCAGCGGCCACGAACCCACCCCGGTCACCACGGCCACGAGCAGTGCCACGGCGACCCAGCCGGCCGGCGCGGCGAGGCAGCGGGGGAGTGCCGGGCCGGCACCGGCCGGTGCGGTGGGTGCGGCCGGCTCCGGGGCGATCCCCGGCGGGTACGGCGGCGCCCCCGGCATCGGCTCGTGCGGGGCCAGCCGGTCGGGGTCCACCCCGGACCAGCCCGGTGCGCCCTGCCAGGGGTCGCGCTCCTCGCCCACCCCCGGACGGTAGCGCTCCCACCCACCGCCCGGGATCCCCGTCGGTACGGCCGGTCGGCATCCGGGCCGTCGGGCCCGCGTTCAGGATGCGCGCCCGGCGGCCCGGCCGTAGGTGAGCGCGCGCAGCGCCGTCTCGGCCGGTCCGCGCAGACCGGCCCGGTCCGAGGCGGCGGCCACCAGCACCGTCACCACCCACACCCCGAGCCCGCACAGGGTCGCCGCCCACACCGGCAGCCCGGACCCGAGCCCGAGCGTCCACGCCGGGAACAGCGCGACGAAGGCGATCGACTGGGCGAGATAGGCCGACAGCGACCGCTGCCCGGTGGCCAGCAGCGCCGCCCCCACCGGCCCCGGCCCGCCGCGCCCGGCCCAGCGGGCCGCGACCAGCCCGGCGGCGGCCGCGTACCCGATCCCGGCGGCGTAGCCGGACAGCGCCTGGACCGGCCCCGCGACCAGCCCGGCGGCCGTGCCCGGCACCCATATCCCGGCGGCGATCAGCGCCAGCGGGATGCCGCCCAGGATCCCGGCCGCGATCCCGGCGGCGGCGGTGCGGGCCAGCTGCCCGCGGTACCTGACCGGGTCGTCCAGCCAGCCGGCGCGGGCCAGCAGCACGCCGACCGCGACCGCCCCGGCGAGCGCGAGCGCGTTGATCGGGAGGAACCCGAAGAGCCACTCGCCGAACCGCGCGGTCAGGGCCGCCGTGGCCGAATCGGTCACCGTCGACGGCGTGCCGGACGCGACGTCCACGCTGGTCGTCGCGACCGGCAGGTACAGCAGGCAGCTGACCGCGATCGTCCCGGCGGCGGTCCCGGCCAGCGCGGCGGTGCTCCCGCGCACCAGCAGCCCGGCCAGCAGCATCGCCAGCAGGCCGTAGGCGGCGACGATGTCGCCGGACCACAGCAGGATCGCGTGCACCGCACCGATCCCGAACAGTGCCGCACCGCGGCGGCGGGCCAGCGCGACGACCGCCTCCCCGGCGACCTGCCCCGGCCCGGTCCGGCGCCGGGCGAGCACCGCGATGCCGTAGCCGAACAGCACGCCGAACAACGGATAGGCCCGGCCGTCGACCAGCATCAGCTGCACCGCGGCGACCGCGGCGTCGGCACCGGACAGGTCCTGCGGGTAGCCGCGGACGCCGATCCCGCGGTCGTGCACGAAGGTGTGCGTGTTCGCCACCGCGATCAGCAGCAGTGCGGCCCCGCGGGCCAGGTCCGGGGCCGCGGAACGCCTCGCCACCGGGAGTGCACGCACCGAGTCGACGCTACCGGGTGTGGTTCCGGACACCTGGAGCGATCCCTGTGCTCCCCGTCGCGGCGATCCGCGGCGCACAGGGCTAGGGTCCCGCCCGTGTCTGCTACCCCAGTTACCGTCACCGTCACCGGAGCCGCTGGCCAGATCGGTTACGCGCTGCTCTTCCGGATCGCCTCCGGTCAGCTCCTGGGGTCCGACACCCCGGTGAAGCTGAACCTGCTGGAGATCCCGCAGGCCGTCAAGGCCGCCGAGGGCACCGCGATGGAGCTCGACGACTCCGCCTTCGGCCTGCTGCGCGGCATCGACATCTACGACGACGCGAAGGCCGCCTTCGACGGCGCCAACGTCGCGCTGCTGGTCGGTGCCCGCCCGCGTACCAAGGGCATGGAGCGGGGCGACCTGCTCGAGGCCAACGGCGGGATCTTCGGCCCGCAGGGCAAGGCCATCAACGACGGCGCCGCGAGCGACATCCGCGTCCTCGCCGTCGGCAACCCGGCCAACACCAACGCCCTGATCGCCCAGGCCGCCGCGCCGGACGTCCCGGCCGAGCGGTTCACCGCGATGACCCGCCTGGACCACAACCGCGCGCTGGCCCAGCTCGCCAAGAAGCTCGGCGTCCAGCTGGACGAGATCAAGAAGCTCACCATCTGGGGCAACCACTCGGCGACCCAGTACCCGGACCTGTTCCACGCCGAGGTCGGCGGCAAGATCGCCGCCGAGCAGGTCGAGCGGGAGTGGCTGGAGAACGACTTCATCCCGACCGTCGCCAAGCGCGGTGCGGCGATCATCGAGGCGCGCGGTGCCTCCTCCGCCGCGTCGGCCGCGAACGCCGCCATCGACCACGTCCACGACTGGGTCAACGGCACCCCGGCCGGCGACTGGACCTCCGCCGCGATCCCGTCGGACGGCTCCTACGGTGTGCCCGAGGGCCTCATCTCCTCGTTCCCGGTGACCTCCGAGAGCGGCGAGTGGAAGATCGTCCAGGGCCTGGAGATCGACGACTTCTCGCGGTCGAAGATCGACGCGAGCGTCGCCGAGCTGGGCGAGGAGCGCGACGCCGTGCAGAAGCTCGGCCTGCTCTGACGCAGACCCCACCGGTCCGACCTCGGGCGCGAGCGCCCGGCAACGCCGCACACCCGTCCGCCCCGCCGCACACCCGTTGCAGCAGGTGTGCGGCGAGGTGCAGGGGTGTGGGGCAACCGGGGGCGCGGGTCAGGTGGGGTTGCGTTGTTGCAGGGCCGATCGGATGAGGGTTCGGGCGGCGTCGCCGGTGGTGGCCTGCGCCCAGATCTGTTCGAAGGCGGCGGCGTAGAGCGCGATCTCCCGTGGCTGGGTGATCGTCAACTCGGCCGAGACGGTCTCCACGTTGACCGTGCGGTCGTCGAACAGGATGAACTGATTGGTCGGCACCCGGTACGGCGCCGACGCGGGGACGATCCCGACGACGACCCGCGCCGTCGACATGACGGCGAGCAGCCGATCGAGCTGGCCGGCCATCACGTCGTCGTCGCCGACCGTGGTCCGCAGTGCCTGCTCGGCGAGCACGAACACGAAACGGCGGCCGCCGCGGTAGAGCACCTGCTGGCGTTGCATGCGAGTGGCGACCCCGCCGGCGACGTCGTCGGGCACACCGTAGAACTCGATCACCTGCCGGAGGACCGCCTCGGCGTACTCGGCCGTCTGCAGCAACCCCGGGACGAGAACCGGCTCGTACCAGCGCAGCAGCCGGGCGTCGCCCTCCCGCTTCAGTGAGGCCCGCTGCCGCCGCCGGGTCCCGGTGCCGAGCGTCCGCCGCCACTCGAGATACATGGCGTCGATGGAGCGCAGGCTCGCGACGAGATCGGCGAGCTCCCGGGACGAGCCGGTGTGCCGGCACCAGGCCCGGATGTCGTCCTCGGACGGCGCCTGCCTGCCGTACTCGATCTTCGAGACCTTCGAGCCGTGCCATCCGGACAGCTCGGCGAGCCCCCGGCCGCTGAGACCGGCGTCCGTGCGCAGCTCGCGCAGCCGCCGGCCGAGCGCCTCCCGCGCCTCCCGAACCGAACTGGTCACCGCCGAGGTCTACCCCGTGCGCCGGCCACGCGCGACGTACCGTTCGTGGGGAATCGCCAGATCCCACGCGCGATCACGCGCCCGCCGGCACCGGTCGACGATCACCGGGTCCTCCGTGGTCGCCCCTCCGGCGAAGCGGCCATCCGGTTCGAACACGGTGAACGCCACCCGCTCGTCGTCGAAGAGCCAGAAGTCGTCGGTGGTCAGCTCGTCACCGGCGACGAGCTGCCGGGGCAGCCAGCGCACGTCCTCACCTGCGGCGATGTTGTGCGGGGCGATGGTGAGCCCCCACCGCGTGTAGTCGACGTGCGGAACGGTCACCACCCGTACCCGCGCGACGCTCCGTCCGCCCGACACGACGTCGCGGACCGGATCGAGCCACGCGCGGTGCCAGTGCAGATCGTCGGGCCGGCCCGCGAGGAAGGCCGCGAACGGCCCTGCCTCGTCAGGCGTCCGGTAGGTGTCCTCGACCTCCAGGTGGAAGGCGCTGCGTGCGAACGACCGGAACAGCTGATCGAACGCCTCACCCTGCACCAGCTGCACGGCCCCGGACCTCCAGTTCGTCGGTACCTCGACGACCGCCTCGTGACCCGGGACATCCATCTGCGACAACGTCTCGCGGTCGGTCACCGCCCGGCCGGACAACAGGAAGCTGCCGCGCCCGGTATCGGTGAGGGACGCACCGAGGTACGTGTCGGGCTCGGCATGGCCGAGCAGCCGGTGCGGGATCTCGATGCGGTCCCCGCTCCCGGGCACGCGCCAGCCCTGCACCACGTAGCTGCCCTGGTCGGTCGCGTAGAGCGTCGGAGAACCGCCGCCCTGTGTGGACTTACCGAGGGCACAGCCCCGACCCCGGCCGCGATCACCCGCACCGGCGTGATCGCGGCCGACCGCCGCGCAGCGCCCGGCTGCGCGCTGCACACCCCTCCGCCCCGCCGCACACCCGTTGCAGCAAGTGTGCGGCGAGGTGGAGGGGTGTGCAGCGGCTGGGGCGGCCCTGGTTCGCACCCCTTCGCCCCGGTTCACACCCGTCGCGGCGGGTGCGAACCGGGGCCCGGGTGTGTGGACGTCAGCCGAGTCGCTGCCCGGTGGCGCCGTCGAACAGGTGGGTGTGGGCCGGGTCCGGGACCAGCCGGAGCCGCGCACCCCGGTCGGGCGGGGTGCGCGGGTCCACCCGGACGACGAGCGGGGTGCCGGATCCGGTGAGGCTGCCGTACACGTAGGCGTCCGCGCCCAGCTCCTCGACGACGTCGACGGTCACCTCCAGCGCGTCGGCCCCGGTGGCCGGGACCAGGTGCTCCGGGCGGATCCCGACGGTCACCGTCGCGGCCGCCCGGACCTCGGTCCCGGCGCGGGCCCCGGTCGGGTCGCCATCGGCCCCGGCACCCGGGCGTGCCCCGGCACCCGGGCGAGCCCCGGCACCCCGGCGAGCCCCGGAACCCGGCCGCGGCAGCGCGATCCGCACCCCACCGAGCGACACCGCGTCGCCGTCGACCGGGACCGTCACCAGGTTCATCGCGGGCGACCCGACGAACCCGGCGACGAACGCGTTCGCCGGCCGGGCGTACAGCTCCCGCGGGGACGCGCACTGCTGCAGCACCCCGCGGTCAAGTACGGCGACCCGGTCGCCCATCGTCATCGCCTCCACCTGGTCGTGGGTGACGTAGACGGTGGTGATCCCGAGTCTGCGCTGCAGCCCGGCGATCTGTGTGCGCGTCGATACCCGCAGCTTCGCGTCCAGGTTGGACAGCGGCTCGTCCATGCAGAACACGGCCGGCTCCCGGACGATGGCCCGGCCCATCGCCACCCGCTGCCGCTGCCCGCCGGACAGGGCCCGCGGCTTGCGGTCCAGCAGCGGCAGCAGGTCCAGGATCGCCGCGGCCTCGCGCACCCGCCGGTCGATCTCGGCCCGCGGCCGTCCGGCGTTGGTGAGCGCGAAGCCCATGTTCGCCGCGACCGTCATGTGCGGGTAGAGCGCGTAGTTCTGGAACACCATCGCGATGTCCCGGTCCCGCGGCCGGACGTCGGTGACGTCCTCCCCGCCGATCCGCACGGTGCCGGCGTCGACGTCCTCCAGGCCGGCGAGCATCCGTAGCGACGTCGACTTCCCGCAGCCGGACGGGCCGACCAGCACCAGGAACTCGCCGTCGGCGATCTGCAGGTCGAGCCGGTCGACGGCGGGCGCCGCCGCGCCGGGGTGGATCCGGGTGGCGCCCTCGAAGCTGACCGTCGCCATCAGAGGTTCGGGGCCACGTCGGCGTCGTGGATGCCCTGCAGGGTGCCCTTCAGCGTGCTCAGCTCGGCGGCCACGTCGGCGCGCTGGTTCAGGATGTTCGCGCAGGTCCGGGCGATCTCCTGGTCCGCGCCGGGGAAGAACGCCCGGGCCCGGTCCTGGGTGCGGGTGACCTCCAGCTGATCGATCGCGATCCGCCGCAGCGGCGACTCGGCGAGCAGCGCCGAGGTGTCCGAGGAGGTGCGGATCGGCAGGTAGCCGGTCGCCCGGGAGAGCAGCACCGCGTTCTCCGGCGAGGTCAGGAACTTGACGAAGGTGGCCGCCGCGAGCTGCCGTTCCGGCTCGATCCCGGCCGGGATCCCGAGCCCGGCGCCGCCGGTCGGGCAGACCGGCCCGGCGACCGGCCCGGCGGGCAGGAAGCCGGCGCCGAGCTCGAAGTCGGCGGCGTCGAGGATGGTGACCAGGCTGCCGGTCGAACCGACGGTGGCCGACGCCGCACCCGCCGCGAGATCGGTGGTGGACTCGGTGGCCGCGACACCGGCCCAGCCGCCGGTGTACACCGCGTCGGCGAGGAACCGGATCGCCCGCACCGCCTCCGGGGCGTCGCAGGTGACCTCCCAGTCCCGGCTGAAACCGCCACCCTCACCCCACAGGTTGTTCTGGAAGGTCCAGCCGGCGTAGTCGGCGAGCGCGGGCAGCTGGAACGCCTTCTGCACCCCGGTGCCGGCGGCCTGCAGCCGCGGACCCCACTCGCCCAGCTCGGCCCAGGTCCCGGGGGCCCGGTCGGGCAGTCCGGCGGCCGCCCAGTGCGCCTTGTTGTAGTAGAACAGCGGCGTCGAGCGGGCCCACGGCAGCGCCCACAGCCTGCCGTCGTAGCGGTAGTCCTCGATCAGCTGCTCGCGGTAGTCGGCGGTGTCGATGCCGACCGCGTCGATCAGCGGGTCCATCGGCACGATCGAGCGCTGCATGTAGTAGCGGAACCACCAGACGTCGGACAGCACGACCAGATCGGGCAGCGTGCCGCCGGCCTGCGCGGTCTGGAACCGCTGCGCGATCTCCTCGTAGTTGGTGCCCGCGGTCACCAGGTCGACCCGGATGCCGGGGTGCTCCCGGTGGAACGCCTCGATGATCTGCCGGGAGACGGCCTCCGAGCCGCCCGGGTTGTTCGACCACCAGGTGATCTCGCTCGCCGGCTGCAGCCCCGTGTAGTCGATGTCGGTCGCGGCGGCGTCGTCGCCGCCGGAGGTGGAGGGCCCGCCGCAGGCCGCGAGTGCGGCGGCGGCCCCGGCGATGCCGGCGAACCTCAGGAACGAGCGGCGGTCGACGGACAGGGTCATGTCAGGGTCCTCTTTCCGGGATGACGGGTGGTGGCGGGGGAGCGGTTCCGCTCAGTCCTTGACGGCGCCCTGGGTGAGTCCGGCGATGACGTGCCGTTGCAGGGCGATGAAGACGATCAGCACGGGGACGATCACGGCCACCGACCCGGCCATCAGCTGGCCGTAGGCGGCGGCCCGGTTGTCCACGTTGGACAGCAGGGTGAGCCCGACCGGGAGGGTCATCATCTCCGGCCGGGAGATGATCACCAGCGGCCAGAGGTAGTCGTTCCACTCGGACACGATGGTGATCAGCCCGACGGTCGCGACGGTCGGCGCGGACACCGGCAGCACCACCCGGGTGAGCCGCCGCCAGTGCCCGGCGCCGTCGAGCTCGGCGGCCTCGACCAGGCTCGGCGGGATCGTCCGGAAGTGCTGGCGGAGCAGGAACGTGCCGAACGCGGTGCCGAGACCGGGCAGGACGATCCCCCAGTAGGTGTCCGCCCCGCCCAGCGAGGTGATCAGCGTGTAGTTCGGCAGCAGCGCGACCTGCGGCGGCACCATCAGCGTCACCAGCAGCCCGGCGAAGATCAGGTTCCGGCCGGGGAACCGGACGAACACCAGCCCGTAGGCGGTGCACACGGCCAGCGCCACCTTGATCACCGAGCCGACCGCGGTGACCAGCACCGAGTTCGCGAACACCCGGCTGAACGGGAGCCGCTCGGCCGCCGTCGCGTAGTTCTCCCAGGTCGGGTCGAGCGGCAGCAGCGTCGGGGTCCGGGTGATGATCTCGGGCAGCGGCTTGATCGAGGTCAGCGCCATCCAGACCAGCGGGAACGCCACCACCAGCACCGCGAGCAGCAGCGGCAGGTAGGCGGACAGCGCGGCGTCGAGCAGGCTGCGGGCGGACAGCGCCCCGCGGGGTGCGGCGGGGGTGCTCATGCGTAGTGCACCCGCTTCTCCAGCCAGCGCAGCTGCACCATGGTGAACACCACGAGCAGCACGAACAGGATCGTCGAGACCGCCGCCGAGTACCCGGCCCGGTTGTACCCGCCGAACGCCTGCAGGTACGCCTCGTAGATCAGCGTCGTGGTGCCGTTGCCGAGCGGGGTCATGATCCGGATCAGGTCGAACGCCTGCAGCGAGTTCAGCACGCTGGTGACCAGCAGGAAGAACGTCGTCGGCGACAGCAGCGGCAGCACCACCCGGACGAACGCCCGGACCGGTCCGGCGCCGTCCAGCGCGGCCGCCTCCAGCAGGTCGCGCGGGATCGACTGCAGCCCGGCCAGGTAGATCACGGCGGCGTAGCCCATGTTCTTCCAGACGTAGACCACGCAGATCATGACCAGCGACAGCGTGGGGTCGTTGAAGAAGTCCGGGGCGGTGCCGCCCAGGGCGCGCAGCACCGCGCCGAGCACGCCGATCGTCGGGTCGAACACGAACAGCCACACCAGGCCGACGCCGACGCCGGACAGCACGTACGGCGAGAACACCGCGGCCCGCGCGAGGCCGGTGCCGGGCACCCGCCGGTTCAGCGCCAGCGCGACGAACAGGCCCAGCACCATCGACCCGCCGACGGTGACGACGGTGAACACCAGCGTCGTCCACAGGATCGTCCAGGACGACGGCGAGGTCAGGAACCGGACGTAGTTGTCGAGCCCGGCCCAGCTCGCCGTCGACGACCCGAGTGTCCAGTCGAGCAGCGAGTAGCGGACGTTCTCGATCACCGGCCGGTAGGCGAACACCACGATCAGCGCGACGTTCGGCGCCACCAGCGCCAGGAACACCCAGAAGTCGTGCCGGTCACGCCCGCTGAAGCGGCGCCGGCGCGGCACCGGCCGGTCCCGCGCCGTCACGTCGGAGCGGGTGATGGTGGACGTCATCGGACCTCACGGCGGGTCGGGGGACACGGTCGGCGGACCGCGTCCTTGCGACCCCCGTGACCGTGTCAGCCCGATGTGGACGATCGGTGTCGAACGTCCGGCGCTGTGTGGAACGACGTCCCTCGAACGGGTGACCCGCTACCCCGCGATGCGGCAGATCGCGAACGCCTCCGCGGGCACGGTGAACGAGTCGTCGGCGCTGCGGGTCGGCTCCGAGGCGAGCAGGATCCGGGTGATCGTCGCGCCCAGCGACAGCGTGACCGGCTCCGGGCCGAGGTTCACCACGAGCCGCATCGAGCCCCGGTTCACCACCAGCGTGCGCGCGTGCGCGTGCACGTCGACGCCGACCGAGTCCAGCCACGGATCGGACAGCTCCGGCCAGGCCCGGCGCAGCGCGATCAGCTCGCGGTGCATCCGCAGCAGGGTGGCGTGCGGCTCCTGCTCGGGTTCGGACCAGTCGAGCGTCGAGTCGGCGAAGGTGGACTCGGCGTTCGGGTCCGGCACCTCGTCGGCGTCGGACCAGCCGTGGTCGGCGAACTCCGCGCGCCGCCCGTCGCGGACCGCCTGCTGCAGGCCGGGATCGGGGAACCGGGAGAAGAACTGCCACGGCGTGCGGGCGCCCCACTCCTCGCCCATGAACAGCATCGGGGTGAACGCCGAGGTGAACAGCAGCGCCGCCCCGCAGGCCAGTAGCCCGGGGGAGAGCGTGTGGGTGAGCCGGTCGCCGGTGGCGCGGTTGCCGATCTGGTCGTGGTTCTGCAGGTAGGTGACGAGCCGGCTGCCCGGGATGCGGGCGGTGTCGATCGGGGCGCCGTGGCTGCGCCCGCGGAACGACGACCAGGTGCCCTCGTGCAGGAACCCGCGGGTCAGCACGTGGGCCAGCCCGTCCAGCCCGGCCTCGGCGAAGTCGCCGTAGTAGCCCTGGCCCTCGCCGGTGAGCACGGCGTGCAGGCAGTGGTGCACGTCGTCGGCCCACTGGGCGTCCAGGCCGTACCCGCCGCCCTCCCGCGCGGTGATCATCCGCGGGTCGTTCAGGTCGGACTCGGCGATCAGCGACAGCGGCCGCCCGACGTGCGCCTCCAGCGCGGTGACCTCGATCGCGAGCTGCTCGAGGACGTGCTGGGCGCGGGTGTCGCGCAGCGCGTGCACCGCGTCGATCCGCAGCCCGTCGACGTGGAAGTCGCGCAGCCACATCAGCGCGTTGTCGATCACGAACCGGCGGACCTCGTCGGACCCGGCGCCGTCCAGGTTCAGCGACGGGCCCCAGATGTTCGAGCCGGCGAAGTACGGGCCGAACCGGTCCAGGTAGGCGCCGGACGGGCCGAGGTGGTTGTAGACGACGTCGAGCAGCACGCCGAGCCCGCGGGCGTGGCAGGCGTCGACGAACCGCTTGAACGCCTCCGGGCCGCCGTAGTTCTCGGTGACGGCGTACCAGCCGACGCCGTCGTACCCCCAGTTCACCGGGCCGTCGACGGCGTTCACCGGCAGCACCTCGACCAGGTCGACGCCGAGCGAGACGAGATGGTCCAGCCGCCCGATCGCGGTGTCGAAGGTGCCGCCGTCGGTGAAGGTGCCGATGTGGCACTCGTAGAGCACCGCCCCGGCGAGCGCCCGGCCGGTCCAGCCGTCGTCGGTCCACCAGAAGGTGTCGTGCTCGTACACCCGGGAGCGGCCGTGCACCCCGCCCGGCTGCCAGGCCGAACGCGGGTCGGGCAGCGGGGCCGGGTCGTCGTCGACGACGAAGGCGTAGTCGGTGCCGTGCCCGTGGTCGGGCAGCTCGGTCCGCCACCACCCGCCGGGGGCCGGATCCAGCGCGATCCGGTCCTCGCCGATCACGACGCTGACACGGTTCCTGTCGGGGGCCCACACGGCGAACTCCGTCACGGACGCCGATCCTTCCGCACCGGGCCGGGTTCGCGCCCGCCCGGGCCGGGGTGGGGCCCCTCACGCCGCGCCGCGGATCGTTCTACGCTGCACCGATGACGGACCCGGACTCCGGCGTCGAGGTCGGCGACCTCGACCAGTACGCCCAGCTCCAGCCCGAGGACACGCTCGACGGCAGCGGCCTCACCGACGTCCTGGACGAGGGCTACTCGCCGCCGGAACGCCCGTGGAACGACCGCGACCACGAGACCCTCGACGAGCGCCTCGCCGACGAGGAGCCCGATCCGTGGAACGCCACCGACCCGGCCGCCGAGCCGGACGACCGGCGCGACGTCGACGACGCGACGGGGAGTACCTCGGTGACGCGACCGACACCGACGGCGAGCTGCGTGACGACGAGGTCGGCGACCGCCGGGCGGGCCGGCTGACCGTCGACGATCCGACCTTCGACGGCAGCGAGGGCGGCACCAAGGACCTCACCGCGGGCGATGCGGGCATCGACGGCGCCGGGGCGTCCGCCGAGGAGGCCGCGGTGCACGTGATCGGCGACGACGAGGTCTGAGCCGGCCGGGCGCGGCGGCCCGCCGCGCCCGGCGTCGCGGGACTCAGGCCGGGCGGACCAGCAGCGCGACCGGGTAGCGGTCCAGCAGCTCCCCGAGCCGGGGCGCCGCGCTCCCCACCGGCCGGTTCGCGATCATGTCGTGCCAGTCGTCGAACCCGCCGGGCAGCGGCAGCGTGGTGTCGCCCCACCCGCCGCGCCGGTCGAGCCCCTCCGGCAGCCGGGTCGCGACGGCCACCAGCGCGCCGCCGCCCCGGGAGAACGCGACGGCGTGCTCCGCGGCCGCACCCTGCGCTGGCAGCGGCCCGTAGCCGCTGAACAGCTCCGGCCGGAACCGGCGCAGCCGCGCCGCCGCCGCCGTGACCAGCAGCTTCGCCCCGCCGTCGGCGTCCACCGGCGGCTGCCAGCCGGCGTCGATGCGCTCCAGCAGCCGGTCCCGGGCACCGAAGTCGACCGGCCGCCGGTTGTCCGGGTCGACCAGCGAGTACTCGAACAGCTCGGTGCCCTGGTAGACGTCCGGCACACCCGGTCCGGCCATCTGCAGCAGCTTCTGGCCGAGCGAGTTCGACCGGCCGGGCCCGGCGATCCCGGCGACGAACGCCTCGATCTCCTCGACCAGCTCGGTGTCGGCGAGCACCGCCGAGGGCCAGTCCGCGATCGCGGCGTCCGCGTCGGCGTCCGCGTCGACGTGCGAGGTGACGAGCTTCGCCTCCTTCGCCGCCTTCTTCAGGTAGCCGGCGAGCCGGTCGGCCGGGATCGGCCACGCCCCGACCAGCGACTGCCAGGCCAGCAGCTCCAGCGACCGGTCCGGCAGCGGATGGCGCACCGACCAGCGGCGCACCCGGTCCGCCCAGTCGGCGGGCCGCTCGGCGAGCACGGCGAGCCGGGCGCGGACGTCCTCGGAGCGCTTGGTGTCGTGCGTGGACAGCGTGGTCATGGTGCGCGACCGGCCGGCCTCGCGGTGCGCGAGCCCGGCGTGGAACTCGGGCACGGAGACGCCGAACCGGGCCGGGTCGCCGCCGACCTCGTTCAGCGCGACGAGCCGGTTGTACCGGTAGAACGCGGTGTCCTCGACGCCCTTCGCGGTGACCATCCCGGAGGTCTGCTGCAGCCGGGTCGCGTACTCCGAGCCCGGGTCGTCGACCAGCCCCCGGTACAGCCCGGTGAGCAGCGCCGCGAGATCGGGCCGCCGGGTCCGGGCGACGCCGACCGCGACGTCCGCGGCGGCGCGCCCCTCGGCGATCGCCGGGGTGAGGTAGGACCGATACACCGGGAACCCGCACAGCAGCTCGCCGACGGCGTCGTGCAGGTCCGCGGCGGTGACCGTCGTCAGGTCGACGCCGGTGAGCCCGGCGTCGGCGCCCGGGCCGGCCCGGAACGCGTCGGCGATCCGCTGCACCTCGGCGACCAGGATCTGCCCGACGACCAGGTGGCGCCCGTCGTCCTCGACGGAGTGCGCGGAGCGCTTCTCCCCGGTGTGCTCGGCGGCGAACTGGGTGAGCAGCCCGGCGCCGTCCGGGTCGACGAACACCCCGCACACCTCGCGCAGCGCCTCGTAGCCGGTGGTGCCGTCGACCGGCCAGGAGGCCGGGAGGTCCTCGCCGACGCCGAGGATCTTCTCCACCAGCAGCCACTTCCACGGCCCGATCTCCGACCGGAGCCTGCGCAGGTAGCCGCCGGGATCGGACAGGCCGTCGGGATGGTCGACGCGCAGGCCGATGATCGTGTCGTGCTCGCGCAGCAGCCGCAGCACGGCCGCGTGGGTGTCGGCGAAGACCTGTGGGTCCTCGACCCGGACCGCGGCGAGATCGGAGACGTCGAAGAACCGCCGGTAGGTCAGCTCGGCGGCGCCGCGCCGCCAGGACACCAGCCGGTAGTGCTGCCGCTCGTGCACCTCCTGCGCGGACCCCTCGCCGGTGCCGGGCGCGATCGGGAAGCGGTGCTCGAAGTAGTGCAGCTCGTCCCCGACGACGGTCAGCTTCTGCAGCGCGTCGTCCTCGTCGGCGTCGAGCACCGGGATCAGCAGCGGCCCGGCGCCCCGGTCGATGTCGAAGTGGCCCGCCCAGCGCGACGCGGGCCCGTGCATCAGCACGTCCCACCACCACGGGTTCTCGGCGGGCGTCGCGACCCCGACGTGGTTGGGGACGATGTCGAGCAGCAGCGCGAGGCCGCGCTCGCGCAGCGTCGCGAGCAGCGCGCGCAGCCCGTCCTCGCCGCCGCGCTCGGCGGAGATCCGGGTCGGGTCGACGACGTCGTAGCCGTGGTTCGAGCCGGTCCCCGACGCCAGCAGCGGTGACGCGTACAGCGCGCCGACGCCGAGCCGGTCCAGGTAGCCGGTCAGCGCCCGGGCGTCGGTGAACGTGTGGTCCCGGGAGAACTGCAGCCGGTAGGTGGAACCCGGAAGGCGGTTCATGCGGTGCGCCTCAGACCTTCGATCGCAGGACGAGCAGGGAACGGGCGGGCAGGGTGAGCACCGAGCCCGCGGAGACCGGATCGAGGTCGGCGCCGCCGTGGCCGGCACCGGCCGGCGGGTGCACCTCTCCCGAGTGGGTGTCGACGACGGTCTCCCAGGCCGCACCGAACTCGGCCGGCGGCAGGGTGGCGTCGATGTCCTCCCAGTAGGAGTTGAAGCACAGCAGGAACGAGTCGTCGGTGATCCGCTGCCCGCGCTGGTCGACGTCGGCGATCTGCTCGCCGTTGAGGAACACGACGACGGCGCGGCCGAGCTCGTTGTCCCAGTCCTCCTCGCGCATCTCCCGCCCGGCCGGGGTGAACCAGCCGATGTCGGCGATCGCGTCGTCGGCCGAGGACCGGCCGATCGGCTTGCCGGCGAAGAACCGGCGGCGCCGGAACACCGGGTGCGCGTGCCGCAGCGCGGTCACCCCGGAGACGAAGCCGACCAGGTCGTCGTGCTTGTCGCCGAGCTCCCAGTCCTGCCAGGCGATCTCGTTGTCCTGGCAGTAGACGTTGTTGTTGCCGCCCTGGGTGCGGCCCAGCTCGTCGCCGTGCAGCAGCATCGGGGTGCCCTGCGAGAGCAGCAGGGTGGCGAGGAAGTTGCGCTGCTGCCTGGCGCGCAGCTCGAGCACCTCCTCGTCGTCGGTGGGGCCCTCGACGCCGCAGTTCCAGGAGCGGTTGTGGCTCTCGCCGTCGTTGCCGTCCTCGCCGTTGGCCTCGTTGTGCTTCTCGTTGTAGGAGACGAGATCGGCGAGGGTGAAGCCGTCGTGCGCGGTCACGAAGTTGATCGAGGCGTAGGGCCGCCTGCCGTCGGCCTGGTACAGGTCGGAGCTGCCGGTGATCCGGGAGGCGAACTCGCCGAGCGAGCCGGCCTCACCGCGCCAGAAGTCGCGGACGGTGTCGCGGTACTTGCCGTTCCATTCGGTCCACAGCGGCGGGAAGTTGCCGACCTGGTAGCCGCCGGGCCCGACGTCCCACGGCTCGGCGATCAGCTTGACCTGCGAGATCACCGGGTCCTGCTGGACCAGGTCGAAGAAGGTCGACAGCCGGTCGACGTCGTAGAACTCGCGGGCCAGGGTGGAGGCGAGATCGAAGCGGAACCCGTCGACGTGCATCTCGGTGACCCAGTAGCGCAGCGAGTCCATGATCAGCTGCAGGGTGTGCGGGTTGCGGACGTTGAGCGAGTTACCGGTGCCGGTGTAGTCCATGTAGTAGCGGGGGTCGTCGTCGACCAGCCGGTAGTACGCGTGGTTGTCGATGCCGCGCATGGACAGCGTCGGCCCCATGTCCGAGCCCTCGGCGGTGTGGTTGTAGACGACGTCGAGGATCACCTCGATGCCCGCGTCGTGCAGGTCGCGCACCATCGCCTTGAACTCCGCGACCTGCGACCCGGACCGGACCGAGCCCGCCGAGTAGGCGTGGTGCGGGGCCAGGAAGCCGATCGTGTTGTAGCCCCAGTAGTTCGACAGGCCCTTCTCGGTGAGGTGGTGGTCCTGCACGAACTCGTGCACCGGCATCAGCTCGACGGCGGTGATCCCGAGCCGGCGGTAGTGCTCGATCATCGCCGGGTGCGCGACGCCGGAGTAGGTGCCGCGCAGCTCCTCCTCGACGTCCGGGTGCAGCGTGGTGAGCCCGCGGACGTGCGCCTCGTAGACGACGGTCTCGTTGTACGGGATCTTCGGCGGGCGGTCCGAGCCCCAGTCGAAGTAGGGGTTCACCACGACCGACTTCGGGACGAACGCCGCGGAGTCGGTGTCGTTGCGCGAGTCGGGATCGCCGAAGTTGTAGCCGAAGACGGCCTCGTCCCAGTCCACCGGGCCGTCGAGGGCCTTGGCGTAGGGATCGATGAGCAGCTTGTTGGGATTGCACCGCAGGCCCTGCGCCGGGTCGTACGGGCCGTGCACCCGGTAGCCGTAGCGCCGGCCCGGTTCGACGCCGGGCAGGTAGCCGTGCCAGACGAAGCCGTCCACCTCGGTCAGCTTCACCCGGGTCTCGGTCAGCGCGCCCGGGTCGTCCGGGTCCGGGTCGAACAGGCAGAGCTCGACCGCCTCGGCAACCTCGGAGAACAGGGCGAAGTTCGTGCCGGTGCCGTCGTAGCTGGCGCCCAGCGGGTAGGCGTGCCCGGGCCAGGGCTGCATGCTGCGGTCCTTTCCTCGCGTGCGGCCGACGGCCGTGCGCGCGCTCAAACCTATCGGGGCCGGCACCGTTGCCGCAGGGACGCGTGGGTCACCCGCGACCGCGTGACGTGCACGTCACAGCGCTGGGTGTGCGTTCGGCTCCGCCCAGTGTCCCAGGGGGGACGCGCGGAGCCGGGAGCCGGGCTCAGGTGTCCGCGAGCCGGGCGGGGAACCCGCCGGTCGCGACCGGGCTCCAGCGGGTCGGGGTGATCCGGATGAGGGCCTTGCCCTGGTCGGCCATCGCGCGCCGGTACTCCTCCCAGTCCGGGTGCTCGCCGGAGATCGACCGGAAGTAGTCGACCAGCGGCTCCAGCGCCTCGGGCAGGGTGAGCAGCTCGGCGTCGCCGTCGACCTGGACCCAGGCGTCGCCGAAGTCGTCGGACAGCACGATCACCGAGGCGGTGCCGGTCCGCCCGACGTTGGTGGCCTTCGCCCGCTCCGGGTAGGTGGAGATCACGATCCGGCCCCGGTCGTCGACGCCGCCGGTGACCGGCGACCCCTGCACGCCGCCGTCGGAGCGGGCGGTCAGCAGCACCATGTGGTGGCGCGGCCGGACGAACTCGAGCAGCTCGTCGAGCTCGACGCGGGTGGCGGTGGCGATGGTGCGCGGCATGCGGGTCAGCGTATGGCCGCGGCCCGGCCGTCGCCCGGCGTACTAGGGTCCGGACCCGTGACCAGTGTCTTCTCCAAGATCATCGACGGCGACATCCCCGGCCGGTTCGTCTGGTCCGACGACCGGTGCGTGGCCTTCCTCTCGATCAACCCGCTCGGCCCGGGCCACACGCTCGTCGTGCCGCGCACCGAGGTCGACCGGTGGGTGGACGCCGACGTGGAGCTGAACGCGCACCTCACCCGGGTGGCGCACGCCGTCGGCGGCGCGGTGCGCGACGTCTGGGACCCGCCGCGGGTGGGCCTGCTGGTGGCCGGCTTCGAGGTCCCGCACCTGCACGTGCACGTGTTCCCGGCCTGGGACATGGCGTCCTTCGACTTCGCCAACGCCGCCGCGACGGTGGACGCCGCCGAGCAGGACGGGCACGCCGAGGCGCTGCGCGGCGCGCTGCGCGCCGCCGGCCACGGCGACCACGTCCCGGCCTGACCGGGCCGTGCAGCTCATCCTGGTCCGGCACGCACTCCCGCGACGGGTCGAGCACGGCGACGGCACGTTCGCCGATCCCGGCCTGACACCGGAGGGGCACGCCCAGGCGGAACGGCTGGTCACCGCGCTGGACGGCGAGCCGGTCGACGCGCTCTACACCAGCACGATGCGCCGCGCGGTGCAGACGGCGGCGCCGCTCGCCGCGGCCCGCGGGCTCACCGCCACCACGCGGGCCGACCTGCGCGAGTTCGACGCCGAGCGGACCGAGTACGTCCCGATCGCGCAGATGGCCGAGGCCGATCCGGAGTCCTGGGAACGGATGCGCGCCGGGCACCTGCCCGCGCACGTCGACGTCGACGGGTTCGTCGGCCGGGTGCGGGCCGGGATCGAGGAGATCGTCGCCGCCCATCCGGGCCGGGCGACCGCCGTCGTCGTCGCCCACGCCGGTGTGGTGAACGCCTACCTGGCGACCGTGCTGGGGACCGACCGGATGTTGCCGTTCCCGCTGGACTACGTCGGCGTGACCCGGGTCGTCTGCGCCAGGGACGGAATGCGAAAGGCCCGTACGGTCAACGACATCTCGCACGTCAGGGGCCTGGTGTGAGTCCGAAGTGACCGGTCGGACGGGCCCGCGGGCGGGCGCAGCCCGTCCGCGGGCCCGTCCGGCGACGGCGGGCCGTGCATCCGTCCGGTCGTGCGCCCCATCGGGCAACCGGATGCGACCCGTTGTTGCCGTTCGTCGCCGTCGTGCTGCCGTCCGTCGGTACGCACCCGCGCTGACCTGACGTTTTCGGGTCGTGTACATACGCTCGACCAGAATCCCGGTGGCCGTTTCCGAGCCCGACGGCATCCGAGTCGGATCGACGGGCGGAGAAACCGCCGGACCCTCCCATGGCTCGTCGAAGGGATCCGTACCGGATGGCAGTGACCGGCAGTGGGGGGAGTGCGGCGTCCGGGAGCCCCCGGGGCACCGGGCCGTCCACGACCGGGAGCCCGTTCCGGGTCCCCGACTTCCGCGCGCTGTGGTCGGCCGAGATGCTCTCGGCGGCCGGGGACCAGGTCGCCCGCGTCGCGCTCACCGTACTGGTGCTGGAGCGGACCGGCTCGGTGGCCTGGTCCGCCACATTCTACGCGCTGACCTTCCTGCCGGCGCTCGCCGGGGGCCTGCTGCTGGGTCAGCTGGCCGACCGGTTCCCGCGCCGGCTGGTGATGGTGGCGACCGATCTGGTCCGGGCCGGGCTGGTCGGGGTGATGGCGCTGCCCGGGCTCCCGCTGCCGGTGCTGTGCGCGCTGCTGGTCGTCGTCGTGCTGCTCGGCGGGCCGCACAACGTGGCCCGGTCGGCGGTGCTCCCGGACCTCCTCGGGGGCGCGCTGCTGGCCCGCGGCATCGCGCTGCGCCAGGTCTCGGTGCAGGTGGCGCAGGTCGTCGGCTTCGGCACCGGCGGGGTGCTGGTGGCGCTGCTGACGCCGTCCGGCGCGCTGCTGGTCGACGCGGCCACCTTCGCCCTGTCCGCCGCCGTCGTCGGGTTCGGGATGCGCTCGCGCTGGGCGGTCCGGCGGGCCGGGGACGGCTCCGTGGACCCGGACCCGGACCGGGATCCCGGGCCGGGGAGCTGGCTGGAGGGCGCCCGGTCCGGGCTCTCACTGGTGTTCCGGCACCCGCGCCGCCGCTACCTGGTGCTGGTCGCCTGGCTGATCGGGATCTACGTGCTGCCCGAGGCGCTCGCCGCGGCCTACGCCGTCGCGATCGGCGCCGGGCCGATGGCGACCGGGCTGCTGATGGCCGCCGATCCGGCCGGCAGCGTGATCGGCGCGCTGCTGTTCGCCTTCGTGCTCCCGGCGCGCTTCCGGGAACGGTGGATCGTGCCGCTGGCGGTCGGCGCGGCGGTCCCGCTGGCGCTCACCCCGTTCGCACCGGGGCTCTGGTCCGCGGTGGGGCTGTGGGCCGTGTCCGGCGCCTGCGCGACGGCCTGCCTGGTGCAGGCTCAGGCCGGCTTCGCCCGGGAGACGCCGACCGCGGTGCGCGGCCGGGCCACCGGTGTCGCGGCGTCCGGACTGGTCGGCAGCCAGGGGGCCGCGGTGCTGCTCGGCGGGGTGCTCGCGCAGTGGACCGAGCCGGCCACCGCGCTGGGGATCTTCGGGGTACTCGGGGTGTTCCTGGCGCTCGGGGCGCGCAGGCTCGTCGGGGGCTCGCCGGTCGGCGAA
Organism: Pseudonocardia sp. DxW; assembly: GCF_058448985.1. Lineage (NCBI taxonomy): Bacteria > Bacillati > Actinomycetota > Actinomycetes > Pseudonocardiales > Pseudonocardiaceae > Pseudonocardia > Pseudonocardia sp. DxW. The sequence goes on from NZ_JBZFLK010000005.1 coordinate 241,151, forward strand.
CCGGGAGCAGCCGGGTGACCCCGCAGGAACGGGGTCCCGGCTCGCCCGGGAGCCGATGTCGCTCCGTCGGTTCTCACCAGCCACGGTTGCGCATGACGTCACCTCCTGTACGACAGGTGCCGGGGTGGATCACTGTGCGCGATCAACTCGTCACCAGTGTACCCGTTCGGGTGACGCCACCACGAGAAATCGATCGCGCTGTCTCATTTAAGGTGTGTTCGGCGTCACTGTGGGGAGCGGCCCGATGACCGGAGAGCGACGACGGCACCCCCGCTGTCCGACCCTGGAACTGCCCAGGCCGATGCTCCTGGTGCTGCTCACCGTCGAGCTGCTCACCGTCGTGCTGGTCGTCGGCGGACTGGCGGCGCTGCCCGCCGACCGCTCGACCGGCCTGGCCGCGCTCGGAACGCTCGGCCTGATCGCGCTCGGGGTGGTGCACACCGAGCTCGCCACCGGGATCGAACGGGTCCGGCGGCGGGTGGCGCACGCGTCCTACTTCGACCTGTCCAGCGTCTGGACGTTCGCCGGTGCGCTGCTGCTCCCGCCCGGGCTGGCCGGCGTGGTGGTCATCGGCGTCTACAGCCACCTGTGGTGGCGGGTCTGGCGGCCCGCCGGCGCCGGCTTCTACCGGCACGTCTACACCACGTCGACGGTTGTGCTCGCCGCCATCGCCGCGTCGACGCTGGTCGCGCCGCACAGGCTGGAGACGGTCGCCGGGGCGGGCACCGGGCCGGGCGGCATGCTCCCGGCGGCCGGCCTGCTGCTGCTCGCGATGGCCGTCTACGTGGTGGTCAACCAGCTGCTGGTCGCACTGGCGCTGGCCCTGACGACCGGGCGCCGGTTCGCCCTGCGCGGCGTGCTGGGGGAGTGGGACGACCACATCCTCGAGGGCGCCACGCTGTGCCTGGCCGTGCTGGCGGCGCTCGCCGCGCTCCGCCAGCCGCTGCTGATGCTGCTCGTGCTGCCGCCGCTGCTGGTGCTGCACCGCGCGGTGCTGATCCGCCAGCTCGAGGAGCGCGCCAACACCGACGCCAAGACCGGGCTGCTCACCGCCGCGGCCTGGCGGGGCCGCGCGCACCGCGGGATCGCCCGCGGCCGCAGGCACCGGGACGCGGTCGCCGTGCTCATCCTCGATCTCGACCACTTCAAGTCGGTGAACGACGGCTACGGCCACCTGGCCGGTGACGAGGTGCTCACCGCGGTGGCCCGGACGCTGACCGCGCAGGTCCGCGAGGTCGACCCGGTGGGCCGGTTCGGCGGCGAGGAGTTCGTCGTGCTGCTGGCCGGACTGCCGCGCGGGCCGGAGGGCCGCACGCTGGCGCACGCCGCGGCCGAGCGGATCCGGCGCGCCGTGCGTGGGCTCGCCGTGACCGTCGACCTGCCCGGCGGGCCGCTGACCATCACCGACCTGTCGGTCTCGGTCGGTGTGGCGATCACCGGACAGGACGGCGAGTCGCTGGAGGAGCTCATGCAGGTCGCCGACTACGCCCTGTACGCGGCGAAGCGGGCCGGCCGCAACCGGGTCCGGCTGGGCCGCACGGCGGCCGAGCCCGGCTCGGAGGTCTAGCCGCCGGCGCGGATCAGGGCCGCTCCGGGGCCGGGAACTGCTGTCGCCCGATCCGCACCGAGTCCCGCCCGGCCCGCTTCGCCGCGTACAGCGCGGAGTCGGCCACCTCGAGCAGCGCCGTCGTCCCGGTGCCGTCGGCCGGGAACAGCGCGCCGCCGATCGAGACGGTGATGCCCAGCCCGCCGCGGCCCGGGTGCGGCCCGCCGTCGGCAGGCCCGGAGCCGTTGGTGGAGCCGGAGCCGTTGCTGGAGCCGGAGCCGTTGGTCGAGCCGGCGCCGTCGGGGGGACCGGTCTGCCGCCCGGACACCCTGGCGCGCAGCCGCTCCGCGATCTGCCGGACCTCGTCGCGCCCGTCGTGACCGGAGAGCCGGGGGAGCAGCACCACGAACTCCTCGCCGCCGAACCGGCCGACCAGGTCGTGGTCGCGCAGCTCCTCGCGCAGGACCTGCGCGGTCGCGGCGAGCACCTGGTCGCCGTAGAGGTGCCCGTGCGTGTCGTTGATCTCCTTGAAGTGGTCCAGGTCGAGGATCAGCAGCGCGGCCTGCCGCCGCTCACGCTCGGCGACCTGCAGCGCGTGCGCGCTCCGCACGCTCCACGCGGAGTGGTTGAGCAGCCCGGTCTTCGCGTCCAGGTCGGCCTTCTCGCGCAGGTGCCGGACCTGGATCGTGCGGTGCAGCACGATGATCGGCGGGACCGCCAGCACCGCCGCGAGCGGGCCGACGGCGAGCAGCGCGACCGCGGTCAGCGCGCCCAGGCAGAGCGTCGCCAGCTCCAGCACCAGCTCGTCGCCGCCGAAGAGGATCTGCAGGATGCGGGTCTCCGGATTGACGATGGCGACCGCCCCGAGCACCAGGCAGGTGTTCACCACGGTGTACACGAGCAGCGCCAGCACCAGCCCGAGCACCGGCGGCAGGCCCTCGTAGACGCCGCCGGGGCCGGTGGCGCCGACGATCGCCGAGGCGCCGTGCACCGCGACGATCACGGTGCTGGCGTTGTAGACCTCCCGGTAGGCCGGGCGGCGGTCGGGTAGCGGCACCGGGCGCAGCACCCGCCAGTACAGGTGGGTGTAGACGACCACGACCACGACGGCCCCCAGTGCCGGCGGGAGCAGCAGCGCCGCGGCGAGCGTCCAGACCGACGTCAGGTTCACGTGGTGGGTGTCGGCCGTGTAGCGCCGGATCCGCTCGATCCCGACGACGATCTCGGTGTGCAGCACCCCGGCCACCGCCAGGGTGACGAGCAGCCCCAGCGTCGCCGGGTCGAGATCGGGGCGCAGCACCAGGTCGCTGAGCGTCAGCGCGCCGGCCAGCAGCTCCACCGCCAGCATCGCGCCCAGCAGGCTCGACGGGACCCGCCACACCTGCCAGCGGTCGACCCGGAACAACGGGGCGGGCGGCGAGGTCATGCCGCCCCCTCTCGTCGTGCCGCGGGCTGGAGCCGCCGTGGAGGCGGTGGTGCGACCGATCGTAGCGGGCCGCCCGTCGCTCGGAGTGGCCGAAGTCGCCTTTCGCACAGTGCCCCGGCAGCTCACGCCCCGGCCCCGACTACCCTGCGTAATGCCGCGAAGTGGATAGTGCGGAGCGCCTGCGCACAATGGTGCCTGCTGCATTGTTCGCACCGGCGGACCGCGCGATTCTGAACCCGCCGCCTATTCGTCGTCCGGCTCCGCCGGCGGCGACCCGTCCGGGAGAGGGTCGCCAGGTGGGGGCCGGGAAAGCGCGCCACGCAGTAGTTCGATCACGAAAGCGAGGGTGTCGTGCGCAACTGGGGTTTCTGAGTCCGCCCGGCGGATGTGTCGAATGCATTTCGCGGCCGATCGACAAGGCGAGGGGAGCGATCATGCGCAACTGGGGATTCTGATCTTGCGAAACCGGACCCGCCGATGACGGGATGCGGCGCGCCGGGTGGTGACCACCACCCGGCGCGCGCCCGCGGGCCCGTTCGACGACCGCTCCGTAGAGTGTGGGCGTGAGTCGATGCCGGGGCGTCGAGGGCGGTTCCCCGCCTGCGGGAGGTCCCCGGCGGCGAGGAGGCAGCACGTGACGACGAACCGGGGGCTCACCGCGATCCGGCGCCCGGCCGACCTGCGCGGGCTCGGTGCGGACGAGCTCGCCTCGCTGGCGGCCGAGATCCGCGGGTTCCTGATCAAGGCGGTCTCACGGACCGGCGGTCACCTGGGCCCGAACCTGGGTGTGGTCGAGCTGACGATCGCCCTGCACCGGGTCTTCGACTCGCCACGCGACACGGTGATCTGGGACACCGGGCACCAGGCGTACGTGCACAAGCTGCTGACTGGCCGGCACGAGGGCTGGGACCGGCTGAAGAAGACCGGCGGACTGTCCGGGTACCCGAGCCGCGCCGAGTCCGAGCACGACCACGTGGAGTCCAGCCACGCGTCGTCGTCGCTGTCCTGGGCCGACGGCATCGCCAGGGCGAACGAGCTCGCCGGGCGCGACCGGCACGTGGTCGCCGTCATCGGGGACGGCGCGCTCACCGGCGGGATGGCCTGGGAGGCGCTCAACAACATTGCGGCCGGTGACGACCGCAACGTCGTCATCGTCGTCAACGACAACGGCCGGTCCTACTCGCCGACGATCGGCGGGCTGGCCGACCGGCTCGCCTCGCTGCGGCTGCAGCCCGGCTACGAGCGGATGCTCGAGGCCGGGAAGCGGACGGTGCGCGGCACCCCCGTCGTCGGACCGGCGCTCTACGCCGGCCTGCACGCGATCAAGGCGGGCGTCAAGGACGCGGTCAGCCCGCAGGAGCTGTTCGGCGATCTCGGGCTGAAGTACTTCGGCCCGGTCGACGGGCACGACATCGCCCAGGTCGAGTCGGCCATGCGCCGGGCGAAGCGGTTCGGCGGGCCGGTCATCGTGCACGCGGTGACCCGCAAGGGCAACGGCTACCCCCCGGCCGAGAACGACGACGCCGAGCAGATGCACAGCCCGGCCGCCTTCGATCCGGCGACCGGCGAACCCACCGGCACGCCGTGCACCGGCTGGACCGACATCTTCGCCGAGGAGGTCGTCGAGCTGGGCGGCCGCCGCAGCGACGTCGTCGCGATCACCGCCGCGATGCTCGGCCCGACCGGGCTGGCCCCGTTCGCCGCGGCCTACCCGGACCGGCTGATCGACGTCGGCATCGCCGAGCAGCACGCGCTGACCACCGCCGCCGGCCTGTCCCGGGCCGGGATGCACCCGGTCGTCGCGCTGTACTCGACGTTCCTCAACCGCGGGTTCGACCAGCTGCTGATGGACGTCGGCCTGCACGCCGAGCGGCTCACCCTGGTGCTCGACCGGTCCGGCGTCACCGGCAGCGACGGACCGTCGCACAACGGCATGTGGGACCTGTCGCTGCTCGGGATCGTGCCCGGCATGCGGGTCGCCGCCCCGCGCGACGAGGACACCCTGCGCGAGGAGTTCCGGGAGGCGGTCGCCGTCACCGACGGGCCGACCGCGCTGCGCTACCCGAAGGGCGCCGTCGTGTCGTCGGTGCCCGCCGTCCGCCGGCTCGACGGCCCGGCCGGCGTCGACGTGCTGCACGAGCCGTCCGACCGGCGCGCCCAGGTGCTCATGGTCTGCGTCGGCGCGTTCGGCGCGCTGGGCGTGGCGGCCGCCGAGCGGCTCGCCGACCAGGGCGTCGACGTGACCGTGGTGGACCCGCGCTGGGTACTCCCGGTCCCGCGCGAGGTCCTCACCCTCGCCGCGGACCATCAGCTCGTCGTCACGGTGTCCGACTGCGGGACGCACGGCGGCTTCGGCTCGGCGCTGTCCGACGCGCTGCGCGCCGCCGACATCGACGTCCGGCAGCGTGACCTGGCGCTGCCCCAGGAGTACCTGGAGCACGGCAGCCGGGACGACGTGCTGGCCCGGACCGGCCTGACCGTCCAGGACGTCGCGCGGCGGGTCACCGAGTGGGCCGCCGCCTCCGCCCCGGCGGTGCCGGAGCTGGGCGCGCCCGGCCGGGCGGTCCGGGGGGCCTGAGATGCGTGTGATCGTGGTCGAGGACGAGCCCGCCATGGCCGACGCCGTCGCCCGCGGGCTGCGCCGGGACGGGATCGCGGTCGACGTCGCCTACGACGGCGACGAGGGCTCGGAGAAGCTGTCGGTGACCCGGTACGACGTCGCCGTGCTCGACCGGGACCTGCCCGGCCGCAGCGGCGACGAGCTGTGCGACGAGCTGGTCGCCGCCGGGGGCACCACCCGGGTGCTGATGCTCACCGCGTCCGGCACCCTGGCGGACAAGGTCGCGGGCCTGTCCCGCGGCGCCGACGACTACCTGGCCAAGCCGTTCGACTTCCCCGAGCTGGTCGCGCGGGTCCGCGCACTGGGCCGCCGGGCCACCCCGGCGCTGCCGCCGACCCTCGCCGCGGGTGATCTCGTGCTGGACCCGGCCCGGCGGACCGTCGTCCGGTCCGGGCGCCCGGTCGAGCTGACCCGCAAGGAGTTCGGGGTGCTGGAGGTGCTGCTCGCCGCGGGCGGCGCCGTGGTGTCGTCGGAGGAGCTGCTGGAAAGGGTCTGGGACGAGAACGCCGATCCGTTCACCACCACCGTGCGGGTCACCGTGATGACGCTGCGCAAGAAGATCGGCGAGCCGGCCCTGATCGAGACGGTGGTCGGCGCCGGGTACCGGGTGCCGGACGCCGCGTACACCGGCATCCCGCCCGGGTCGGCCGCGGGCTGAGCCGGTGCACCGCCTGCGGCCGCGGCTGACCGCGCTGGCCACCGTGCTGGTGGCGGTGGTCGCAGCCCTGCTGCTGTGGCTGGGCTGGATGCTGGTCGGGGCGGCCGTCGCGGGGACCCCGGCGCTGCCGGGGACGGTCGTCGTCGACGGCGTGCCGGTGCCCGCCGAGACGGCCCGGGACGCGATCGCCGCGTCCGCCAGGGACGAGGTGCTGCGGGCCGGGCTGATCGCGTTCCCGCTGGTCGTGCTGGCCGGGGCGGTGACGGCGTGGGTGCTCGTCGGCCGGCTGCTCGATCCGCTGCGCCGGGTCGTCGACACCGCGTCGCGATTGTCGGCGAACTCGCTGGACGAGCGGGTGGCGCTCGGCCCGGGGCGCGGCGAGGTGGCGGAGCTGGCGATGGCGTTCGACGCGATGCTGGACCGGCTGCAGGCGGCCTTCGACGCGCAGCGCCGGTTCGTCGCGAACGCCGGGCACGAGCTGCGCACGCCGCTCGCGGTGCTGCGCACCGAGGTCGACGTGACCCTGCAGGACCCGGACGCCGACGCGGCCGAGCTGCGCCGGATGGCCGAGGTCGTGCGGGATGCCGGCCGCCGCTGCGACGAGCTCGTGACCGGGCTGCTGCTGCTCGCCCGCACCGAGGCGTCCGGGCCGCTGAGCGGCGCCGACCGCGATCCGGTGGACCTCGCCGAGCTGCTGAGCGGCGAGCTGTCGGTGATCGCGCCGGACGTGACCGCGCGGGCGCTGACCGTGCGGGCCGATCCGCGGGCCGCGCCGGTCGCCGGGAACGAGCCGCTGCTGCGCAGGCTGGTGGCGAACCTGCTGGAGAACGCCGTGCGGCACAACCGGGACGGCGGATGGATCGAGGCGGGCTGCGCGCCGGGGCCGGTGGCGCAGCTGCGGGTGGTGTCGTCGGGCCCGGAGCTGGCGCCGGACCAGGTGGCCGAGCTGTTCGAGCCGTTCCGGCGGGGGCCGGTCGCCCGCACCGCGCACACCCGCGGTTCCGGGCTGGGTCTGTCGATCGTCCGGGCCGTCGCGGAGGCGCACGGCGGCGCGGTGACCGCCGAGGCGGTGCCGGGCGGCGGGCTGGAGGTCCGGGTGACGCTGCCGGGCGTCGACGACCGGGACACCGTGCCCGCCGCCGACGACGGATCGCCGGTCACCGGCCGGCGCTCCGCGGACCGGCGGCTGCCGGCGTTCCCGGACCGCTGAATCCCGGGCCGGCTCAGCCGGTGACGAGCACCGGTCCGAGCAGCGGGGCCAGCAGATCGACCTGCCACGGGCGGGCCCCGCCCGCGGCCAGCGCGCCGCGGACGTCGCCGTCGGCGGGCGGCGCCCAGCACAGCCGGCGCAGCAGATCGGGTTGCAGCAGGTTCTCCACCGGAACGCCGTGCTCCTCGGAGACGGCGGCCAGCGCGGCGCGCGCGGCGGTGAGCCGGGCGGCGGCGTCCGGATCGCGGTCGGCCCACCGGGACACCGGCGGCGGCCCGTCCGAGGGCGCCGATCCGCGGGGCAGCTCCGACTCGGGGAGCTCGGCGGCGCGGCGCAGCGCGTCGAACCAGTAGCGGGCCAGCCGGCGCTGCGAGCGGCCGCGGAACACCGGCAGCTCGGCGAGCGCCTGCGGCGACTCCGGGTTCCGAACGGCCGCGTCGACGATCGCGGCGTCCGGCAGCACCCGGCCGGGGGCGATGTCCCGCTCGGCGGCCAGGGAGTCCCTGGCGTGCCACAGCTCGCGGGCCGCGGCCAGCGGGCGCGGCCGGCGCACCTTGTGGATCCCGGAGGTCCGCCGCCAGGGCTCGGCGCGCGGACCCGGCGGCGGCGCGGTGCGCACCGCCTCGAACTCCTGCCGCGCCCACTCGGTCTTGCCCTGCTCCTCGAGGAGCCCGGCGAGCACGTCGCGCAGCTCGATCAGCACCTCGACGTCGAGCGCGGCGTAGACCAGCCAGTCCTCCGGGAGCGGACGGCGCGACCAGTCGGCCGCGCCGTGCCCCTTCTCCAGGGACAGCCCGAGCAGGTTCTCGACCATCGGGCCGAGACCCACCCGGGGGAGCCCGGCCAGCCGTCCGGCCAGCTCGGTGTCGAACAGGGACGCGGGGAGCAGGTCGATCTCGGCGAGACAGGGGAGGTCCTGGGACGCCGCGTGCAGCACCCATTCCGGACCGTCGAGCGCGGCGGCGAGGGGAGCGAGTGCGCCGCGCAGCGGGATGGGATCGACGAGTGCGGTCCCGGCGCCCGCCCGCCGCAGCTGCACCAGGTAGGCGCGCTGCGAGTAGCGGAAACCGGACGCGCGCTCGGCGTCCACCGCGATCGGGCCGGTGCCCCCGGCGAACCGGTCGGCCACCTCGGCGAGAGCGTCCGGGGACGCCGTCACCTCGGGCAGGCCGTCGGCCGGCCGGAGCAGGGGAACCGGATCGGGTGAACCATCCGGGGACGGACGACCGGGCGACCGGACATCCGTACCGCCTGTCGTCCGCATCCCCTGGTTCAGCGAATGACCCCCGCACGCATCGCCAGCGCCACCATCTGAGCGCGGTCACCGGTGCCGAGCTTGCGCCCGATCCGGGACAGGTGGCTCTTCACGGTGAGCGCGGAGAGGTTGAGCGCCTCGCCGATCTCCTTGTTGGACTGCCCGTCCGCGACGAGCTGGAGCACCTCCACCTCGCGGGCCGACAGCTCCCGCGGGGTGTTGTCGGTGCCCGGCACCCGGGAACCGGTCGCCAGCAGCGGGGCGACCGTCGGGTCGGCGTAGACGCCGCCGTCGAGCACCCGCTTCACGCCGTCGGTCACGACCGACGGCGATGCGGACTTCAGCAGGTACGCCTGCGCGCCGGCCTGGAACGCCGAGCGGACAGCGTACGGGTCGTCCGAGGACGCCAGCACCACGAGCCGGTTCCAGCCGAGCGACCGCAGCTCGCTCACCAGGTCCAGACCGCTGCCGTCCGGCAGGGTCAGGTCCAGGATCGCGAGATCGCACGGCCCTGCCGCGTGGGCGCGGGCCCGTGCCTCGGTGACCGAGGCGGCCTCGTGCACGGTGCCGGCCCCCATCGAGCGGAGCCTGCCGGCGATCGCCTCCCGCAGCAGCGGGTGGTCGTCCACGACGAGAACCGTGAACAGCTCCTCCCGTGGCTGCGGGACGATCCCCGGCGAGAGCACAGCTCCACCGATCGGAGCGCCACCTGCGGTGGTGCTGCCGGAGCTCTGCGCCGGCACTTGCTGGCCAAGTACAGCCACGTCGTCAACCTTCCTGGAGTCGGTCGTCAGCCCCCGACCAACACCGGAACCCGAGGGACGGAGAGTGGCGCTCGGCCGCCCGGGTGGGTGCCATGCGGGAGATGGTATCCCTCCATGCGGCCTAACGTCGCGTGTGCATTCGAACTTCTGCCCCGGAAAGTTACATGGATGTGGGTGCGCTCCCACTCCGACGGGTGACATTTCTCGTCAACACGCCGCTGACCTGCATCTATCAGCCGGGTGACCGACTCAACGGTACGGCGCCCACCGGCGGCAGTCCGGCCGCGGTGGCCACCAGGGAACCGAACGCGACGGCGTGTCGGGACAGGTCGGCGTCGCTCTCCGTAGGCGTCCAGGAGGCCCGCAGCTCGACGTCGTCCTCCCGCGGGGGGTCGTCGCCGGCCCCCTGGAGCCCCCCGAAACGGACCGACGAGGTCTGCGTGACGGTGCCGCCGAGTGCGGTGAACTCCGCGCCGGAGTGCTCGAGCGCGTCGGTCAGCCAGGACCAGCCGATGCTCGGCAGCATGTCGTCGCCGAGCTGCCCGATCTCCAGCCGGGCCTGGACGAAGCAGACCAGCCGGAAGGTGCCCTGCCAGCGGTCCTGGCCGTCCGGGTCGTGCAGCAGGATCAGCCGGCCGGAGGTGTCCGGCTCGTCGAGGTCGTCGGTGCCGTCGCCGCGGTGGCCGATGTCGGCCTCGACGCTCGTCGCCCAGCTGAACGGGGCGAGCCGGGGCGGCGCCTCGAGCGCGCGCACCACGAGCTCCGGGCGCGGCGCCACCGAGGCGAGTGAGGTGACCGCGTGGTGGAACAGCGGTGGTGGGGAGATCGCGTCCGGCACGGCGGGAGACTCTAGGGCGAACCGCCCGTCGTCGCAGGCAGGCGCGCCGGGGTGGGCGGCAGGTCGGTGCCGGGGACGTGGGAGGATAGCGGGGTCATGACAGCAGGTACCGCAGGCACCGTTCCCGCCCCCTCGACCGCCGCCGCCCGGCGGGACCTGGCCGGGTCCCCGTTCCTGGACGCCGTGCGCGGCCGCAGGCCGTCCCGGCTGCCCGTCTGGTTCATGCGCCAGGCCGGGCGCTCGCTGCCCGAGTACCGGGCGCTGCGGGCCGGCAACGGGATGCTCGAGGCCTGCCTGACCCCGGATCTGACCTGCGAGATCACCCTGCAGCCGGTGCGCAGGCACGGCGTCGACGCGGCGATCCTGTTCTCCGACATCGTGGTGCCGCTCTACCTGGCCGGGATCGGGGTCGACATCGTCCCGGGTACCGGCCCGGTGGTCGACTCCCCGGTGCGCACCGCCGCCGACGTCGAGGCCCTGCCGGAGCTGGCCCCCGAGCAGGTGGCCCGGGTGGCCGAGGCCATCGCGCTGCTGCTCCCCGAGCTGGGGGAGACGCCGCTGATCGGTTTCGCCGGCGCCCCGTTCACCCTCGCGTCCTATCTCATCGAGGGCGGTCCCAGCCGCAACCACGAGCGGACCAAGGCGCTGATGCGCTCGCAGCCGCAGGTGTGGCACGCGCTGATGGCCAAGCTGTCCCGGTCGACCGGCACCTTCCTGCAGCAGCAGGCCGCGGCCGGGGTCGACGCCCTGCAGCTGTTCGACTCGTGGGCGGGCGCGCTGTCCGAGCCGGACTACCGCGAGTTCGTCCTGCCGCACTCGGCGGCGGTGCTCGGCGCGCTCGCCGGGACCGGCCTGCCGCGGATCCACTTCGGGGTCGGCACCGCCGAGCTGTACGGCGCGATGACCGAGGCCGGCGCGGACGTGATCGGGGTCGACTGGCGCACCCCGCTGGACGTCGCCGCCCGCCGGGCCGGTGGCGCCGTGCCGGTGCAGGGAAATCTCGACCCGGCGGTGCTGTTCGCCGGGCAGGAGGCGATCGACGCCGACGTCGCCCGGATCGCCGCGGAGGGTGCCCGCTGCCCGGGCCACGTGTTCAACCTCGGGCACGGCGTCCTCCCGCAGACCGATCCGGACGTCATCACCCGCACGATCGAGACCGTCCACGCCCAGCCGACCGGGTGAGCCGGTGACCCGGGTCGCCGTCGTCGGCGGCGGGATCTCCGGGCTGGCCGCGGCGCACCGGCTGCGGACGCTGCTCGGCCCGGACGCCGCGATCACCGTGCTCGAACAGCGGGACCGGCTCGGCGGGGTGCTGCGCACGGTCGACCTGGCCGGTGCACCGTTCGACGTCGGCGCCGAGGCGTTCCTGGTGCGCCGCCCGGAGATGCTCGACCTACTCGGCGAGCTCGGCCTGTCCGGCTCGCTCACCCACCCCACACCGGCGACGGCCACGATCCGGGCCGGCGGGCGGACCGTGCGGCTGCCGCGCGGGACCCTGATGGGCGTCCCCGGCCGCGCCGCCGAGCTCTCCGGGGTGCTGTCGGCGGCCGGACTGGCCGCGGTGGCCGCCGAACCGTCGATGCCGCTGCACTGGGCGCCCGGGGACGACGTCGCGCTCGGCGGGCTGCTGCGGGAGCGGTTCGGGCCCGAGGTGGTCGAGCGGATCGCCGATCCGCTGCTCGGCGGGGTGTACGCGGGGCGGGTGGACACGCTGGGACTGCGGGCGACCGTCCCGGCGCTGGCCGCGGCGCTGGACGCGGGCGCGTCGTCGGTGACCGACGCCGCCACCGCCGGCATGACCTCCGGCGGGCAGCAGCCGGGCGGGACGCTCGCCGCCGGACCCGGCCCGGCGCCGGCCGGACCGGTCTTCGGTGCGGTGCGCGGCGGCTACCGGGAGGTGGTCGCCGCGCTGGTCGCGGCGTCCGCGGCGACCGTCCGCACGGCGACCACGGTGCGCGCCCTGGAACGCCGCCCCGCGGGCTGGCGGCTGGTGCTCGGCCCGGTCCCGGCGCCCGAGGTGCTGGACGTCGACGCGGTCGTCCTCGCCGTCCCGGCGCCCGCCCTGCGCAGGCTCCTCGAGCCGGTCCTGCCGGCCGCGGCCGCCGCGGCCGCCCGGATCGGCCTGGCGTCGTCGGCCGTGGTCGCGCTCGCCTACCGGCGGTCCGACCTGCACCCGCCCGCGACCAGCGGCTGCCTGGTCGCCGCCGACGAGCCGCTGTCGATCAAGGGGGTGACCCACGCGTCGACGAAGTGGGCGCATCTCGGCGACGACGGCCTGGTCCGGCTGCGGGCCTCGCTCGGCCGGTTCGGCGAGGAGGCCACCCTGCAGGTCGACGACGCCGAGCTGGTCGCCCGGGTCCGCGCCGACCTGCGCGAGCTCGACGGGATCGACGCCGACCCGGTGGCGGTGCACGTGCAGCGCTGGGGCGGCGGGCTGCCGCAGTACGGCGTCGGGCACGGCGGCACGGTCGCCGCGCTGGAGTCGGCGGTCGCCGCCGAGCCCGGGCTGGCCGTCGCCGGGGCGATGCTGCACGGGGTCGGCGTGCCCGCCTGCGTCGGCACCGCGCGGGCCGCCGCCGGGCGGATCGCCGACCGGGTGGTGAGGGCGCCCTGACCTCCCGGCGTAGCATGCGCTGCATGGCCCGCGTCGACGTCAAAGCGATCAACGACACCATCCGGTACACCATGTGGTCGGTGTTCCGGGTCGAGCCCGGCCGGCTCGGCGACGAGCGGTCCGAGGCGGCGCGGCAGGCGACCGAGTACCTCGACTCGCTGGCGAACAAGGATGTCGCGGTGCGCGGCGTGTACGACCTCGCGGGTGTCCGGCACGACGCCGACTACATGATCTGGTGGCACGCCGCCGAGATCGAGTCGCTGCAGGCCGCCTACGCCGACCTGCGCCGCACCACCGCGCTCGGCCGCGCCTCGGTCCCGGTCTGGAGCCAGACCGCGCTGCACCGCCCGGCGGAGTTCAACAAGAGCCACGTCCCGGCGTTCATGGCCGGCGAGGACCCGAAGCGCTACGTCTGCGTCTACCCGTTCGTCCGCTCCTACGAGTGGTACCTGCTGCCCGATGCCGAGCGCCGCACGATGCTCGCCGACCACGGCAAGGAGGCCCGCGGCTACGCCGACGTCCGGGCGAACACGGTGCCGGCATTCGCGCTGGGCGACTACGAGTGGATCCTCGCCTTCGAGGCCGACGAGCTGTACCGGATCGTCGACCTCATGCGGCACCTGCGCGGCACCGAGGCCCGCCGGCACGTCCGGGAGGAGATCCCGTTCTACACCGGCCCGCGGGTCGAGGTCGGCGACCTGGTCGCGTCGCTGCCCTGATCCGGGGCTACTCGCCCGGCTCCAGGGTCAGCGACACCGAGTTGATGCAGTACCGCAGGTCGGTCGGGGTGCCGTAGCCCTCGCCGGCGAACACGTGCCCGAGGTGGCTGTGGCAGTTCGCGCACAGCACCTCGGTGCGCGTCATGCCCATGCTGGAGTCGGTGCGCTCGATGACGGCCTCACCGGCCAGCGGGGTGAAGAACGACGGCCACCCGCAGTGCGACTCGAACTTCGTCTCGCTGCGGAACAGCTCCGCCCCGCACGCCCGGCAGCGGTACACGCCGGTGCGCTTCTCGTCGGTGTACTCGCCGGTGAACGGCCGCTCGGTCCCGGCCTCGCGGAGCACGTGGTACTCGGCCGGGCTCAGCTGGGCCCGCCACTCCTCGTCGGACTTGACGACCTTCGGTGCGGGCTCCGTCCCGGAGCCGGTGTTGCTGCTGAACAGACCCATGCACCCACGCTAACCCTTCTCCGGGCGCGCTGCCTCAGAGCCAGGTGGAGACCACGAAGACCACTGCGTTCGCGATCACCCAGGCCGCGAACAGCAGCAGCACCGTGGTGACCGCGACGGCGGCGGTGCGGTGCGGTCCGCGTACCCGGTTCGCCGCGTCGGCGAAGTCCCCGACCCCGCGGATGTAGCCCTCCACCGAGCAGGACGGCACCCGCTGCATCCGGTCCAGGTGGGCGGCGAACGCGCGCGCCTCCGGATCGTCCGGATCGAGGTCGGCGAGGTCGTCGTCGAACCGGGGGGACCGGTCGTCGTTCATGGCACCACGATAGTCGCCGCGGTAGGTTCCCCCGCGTGGCGAGCCGAGACGTGGTGATCCTGCAGGTCGACGGGCCGGACGGGACCCGGGACGTCCGGCTGACCAGCCCGGGCAAGGTCACCTTCCCCAAGCTCGGGATCACCAAGCGGGAGGTGGTCGAGTACTACCTGGCCGTCGGCGGGCCGATGACCCGTGCGCTGCGTGACCGCCCGACCAACCTCAAACGCTTCAACGACGGCGTCGACGGCGATCCGTTCTTCGTCAAGCGGGTGCCGAAGGGCGCCCCGGACTGGGTGCGGACCTGCACCGTGACGTTCCCGAGCGGCCGGACCGCCGAGTCGGTCGCGATCACCGAACCGGCGACGATCGCGTGGGCGGCGAACCTCAACACCCTCGACTTCCACCCCTGGCCGGTCCGCTGCCGGGACACCGACCGGCCCGACGAGCTGCGGATCGACCTCGATCCGCAGCCGGGGACCGGTTTCGCCGACGCCGTCGCCGTCGCCGGGGTGCTGCGCGAGGTGCTCGACGAGGCGGGCCTCACCGGGTGGCCGAAGACGTCCGGCGGGCGCGGCCTGCACGTGTTCGCCCCGATCCGGCCGGAGTGGGACTTCATCGAGGTGCGCCGCGCGGTGATCGCGATCGCCCGCCGCGTCTGCCGGCGCATCCCGGAGCGGGCCACCGTCGACTGGTGGAAGGAGGAACGCGGCGAGCGGGTGTTCCTCGACTTCAACCAGGCCGCGCGGGACCGGACGATCGCCTCGGCCTGGTCGGTGCGCGGGCTGCCGGACGCGACCGTCTCCATGCCGCTGACCTGGGACGCGCTCGCCGACGTCGATCCGGCCGAGTTCACCCTGCGCACCGTCCCCGGGATCCTGGAACGGCACGGCGACCCGCACGCGGCGATGGACGATCATCGCGGGGACTGCGGGACCGCGCTCGGCTGGTACGCCGAGGACGAGAGCGAGCGCGGGCTGGGGGAGATGCCCTACCCGCCGGAGTACCCGAAGATGCCCGGCGAGCCGATGCGAGTGCAGCCGTCCCGGGCGAGGCGTCCGGCCGGCGACGACACCCCGGCGTGAGGTCCCCTGAGGCGTGAGCTCCTGACCGGTCCGGCACCGGCCGCCGGATGTCCGGTGCGGGGCCGTGCCGCCGGATGTCCGGTGCGCGGCCGGGCCTCGCCGCGCTGCGAGCCGGGCGGTGTCCCGCCGCGCCGGGCGGGCGCTCGTTTCCGGTGCCCGGAAGAAGCGCCGCCCCGTTCGGTCCGGCCGGAAACAGCGGCCCGCGGACGTCCGTTCCCCGCCGGATCGTCCCGGGGCGGCCGGGGCCGTGCGCCCCCGCCCGGCCGCGGGTCGATCCGTCCGACCGGACCGACGGAAAGGAACGACACATGCTGAGCCACATCCGGCGGCACTGGATCCGGTGGAGCATCGGCGGGGTCCTGCTCGCCGTCCTCGCGGTGACCGCCGTCCCGTACGTCTACACCACCTACGTCGCCGAGGCCGCCCCGGCCGGGCCGGCCACCGAGCGCCTGCAGCCGGACACCGACGGGCCCGAGGCCCCGCTCGACGGCAGCTGGCGCGCCGCGGACGGATCCGAGGCCGAGTACCGGATCGACGAGATCCTGTTCGGCCAGGAGGTCACCGCGGTCGGCCGGACCGGCGAGGTCGACGGGGAGATCGAGATCTCCGGCACCGCGGTGCGGACCGGCCGGGTCGAGGTGGACATGGCCTCGGTCGCCACCGACAACCCGCGCCGGGACCGCCAGTTCCGGGACGACCTGATGGACGTGGCGGGCAACCCGACGGCCACGTTCGCGCTGACCGGGCCGGTGGAGCTGCCCGGCAGCCCCGCCGTCGGGTCCGAGATCACCGTCCCGGCGCGCGGCGAGCTGACCCTGCGTGGGGTGACCAGACCGGTCACCGTCGATCTGACCGTCGGCCGGGGGGGGGGGGGCCTCCGAGCTCACCGTCTCCGGCGAGGTCCCGGTCGCGCCGGCCGACCACGGGATCCCCCGCCCGTCGGTTGGCGGGATCTCGGTCGCCGACCGGGCCACCGTGGGGTTCGCGCTGCGGTTCGAGCCCGCCTGAACGGCGCAGGACCGTCGAGATGTGGCTCAGCGCGCCGTGGAGATCGACGATTCGCGCTGAGCCGCATCTCGGCGTGCGCGCGCGGTGGCAGAATCACCGCTCGTGTACGCGTTCCTGGACGACGGCCCCTACGCCGGTGAGCTCGTGCGCATCGACCCTTTGCCCTCGGGCCGCCCGCCCCGGACGATCGAGCTGACCGACCCGGGCGGCGAGCCGGCCGACTACGACCTGATCGGCCCGCACCACGACCCGGACCGGTGGATCTACCGGCGGGCGCGATGAGCTCAGCCCTGTTCCCTGGCCCGCTTGCGGCGCTTCCCCTCGTGCATGGCCTGCACCCGGGGCACCGGGATGGCCCGGCCCTCGTCGAGCAGGACCTCGGGCAGCGGCGCGGGCGCCGGGCGCAGTGTCCGCCAGGGATCGGTGTCGCCGAGCAGCCCGGCGGCGGTGCGCACGGTGACGTCGGCGGGGGAGACGTCGTCCAGGGCGTCCCAGGGCACCGGGAAGGAGACCGGGAGCCCGGGCCGGGCGCGCGGGCTGTGGACGGCGACCAGGGTCGCCCAGCCGGCCCGGGTCGGGTCCAGGAACACCCGGCCGCCGCGGTCGTCCCGGATGAACGCGGTCGTCGCGACGTCCGGCCCGAGCGTGGCGGCCCGGGCGCACAGCGCGCGGGTCGCGGCGAACGCGTCGTCGACGCCGAGCGGTGCCGACAGCGGCACGACCAGGTGCAGTCCCTTCGCCCCGCTGGTCTTGACGACGGCGTCGAGCCCGAGCTCGTGCAGTGCCGCCCGGACCAGCCGGGCGGCGGCGGCGACCGCGGCGAACGCGCCGTCCGACGGCGGATCGAGGTCGATCACGAGCTCGTCGGCGCCGGTCGCGCCGGTGCGCAGCAGGGTCGGGTGGAACTCGATCGCCCGCTGGTTGCCGAACCACAGCAGGGTCCGGCGGTCGGCGCACACCGGGTAGTGCACGGTGCGCTGTGAGCTCTCCGCCCACACCGGCAGCGTCGGGATCCAGTCCGGCGCCCCGCGCGGGAGGTTCTTCTGCATGAACGGCCGCTGCCCGGGCCGGGCCCGGACCACCGACAGCGGGCGGTCGGCGAGCGCGGGCAGCATCCGGTCCGCGACCGCGTCGAGATGGTCGAGCAGCTCCCGCTTGGTGACGCCGGCGCCGTCGAACACCGGATCGTCCAGGCTGGTCAGCTCGACCCCGTCGCGGACCTCCTGCACCTGCCGGCGGGCCATCGCGGGATCCTCCCTCAGCCGATGAAGCCGCGCTCGGCGAGCCAGTCCCTGGCGACCTCGCGGGCGTCCCGCCCGTCGGCCGAGACCTGGCCGTTGAGCTCCTGGACGGTCCGCTGGTCCAGCGCCGCGGCGATCGGCGCGAACACCTCGGCCACCTGGGGCGCGCGGTCGAACACGTCCTGTCGGATCGTGGGGACCGCGCTGTAGGTGATGTGGTAGCCGCGGTCGTCCTCCAGCACGGTGAGCCCGAGGCCGGGGATGCGGCCGTCGGTGGCGGCGACCTCGCCGAACAGGCACACCTCGTCGGCGGTCGACTGGAAGATCAGGCCCTGCTCCAGGACGGAGATCCGCTCCCGGGGGACCTCGACGTCGTAGGCCTGCTGCAGGCCGCGCAGCCCGTCGGCCCGGGAGTGGTACTCGGTCTCCACGCAGACCGTGCCGGGCTGGCCGGACCGGACGTAGGCCGCCATGTCGCTGATCGTGCGCAGGCCGAGCCGGGTGGCCTCGGCGCCGTCGACGACGAACGCGTAGGTGTTGTCGAAACCGGCCCGGTCCAGCCAGACCACGCCGTTCTCCGCCAGGTCGCGGGTGCGCAGCTCGCGCAGGACCTCGTCGTCGGGCAGCTTGCGGGTCTCCTGCAGGAACGACGCCCACGCGGTGCCGGTGTACTCCCAGTACAGCGAGATGTCGCCGGAGAGCAGCGCCTGCCGGGTCACGTCGGAACCGCCGACGTTGCAGCGGTCGGTCACGGTCGCGCCGACCGACTCCAGCGCGGCGACGGAGATCTGGCAGAGCACGATCTGCTCGTCGAAGTTCTTCGAGCCGACGACGTAGGTCTGGCCGGTCAGATCGACGGCCTCGGCGAGCGAGCCGGAGGCCGCCCGCGGACCGCTGCCGGCCAGTCCCGCGCATCCGCCCGCCACGAGGGCGACGACGGACAGCATCGCGCCGAGCATCGCGGCCCGCCGGGGGGATCGGTCCGGATGCATCCTCACGCGGCGTCGTCCCAGGTCGCAGGTATGTTGCGGGTCAGCCGATCACGGAACGCCCCGCCGTGCAACACCGCCGCGCCACCGGTTCCGGCACCGGCCGGACGCAAACCCGGCGAACAGGACGCGGCCCCGCACACCACCCGCGGACGGGGATGTGCGGGGCCGCGTTCGGGCCGGTGGACCGGTCAGCCGGTGAAGCCCTCCTCGGTCAGCCAGGTGCGTGCCACCTCGCGGGCGTCACGACCCTCGGACGAGACCTCGCCGTTGAGCCGCAGCATGGTCTCGTAGTCCAGCGCGGTCGAGATCGGCGCCATCACCTGACGGATCGCCTCGTTCTGGGTGTAGGTCTCCTCGCGGACGATCGGCGCCGCGTTGTAGGTGACGTGGTATCGCTCGTTGTCCTCGAGCACGGTCAGGCCGAGGCCCGGGATCCGGCCGTCGGTGGTGAACACCAGGCCGAAGGTGCAGTCGCCGTTCTGGGTGGCCTGGTAGATGGCGCCGGTGGCGAGCACCTGCAGCCGGTCGGCGGGCACCTGGAAGTCGTAGGCCTGCTGCAGCCCGCGCAGACCGTCGTCACGCGAGTTGTACTCGGTCTCGACGCACACCGTGCCGGGCTTGCCCTCCCGGATGTAGGCGGCCATGTCGGAGAGCGTGACCAGGTTCTCCTCGCGGGCCCGGTCGCCGTTGACGGCGAAGGCGTAGGTGTTGTTGAAGTCCGCCTTGTCCAGCCAGACGAGCTGGTTCTCCTGCAGGTCGCGCTCGGCGACCAGGCGGTAGAGCTCGTTGTCGTCCGGGATGCGCTCGGTCTCCTGGAAGAACGACGCCCACGCGGTGCCGGTGTAGTCCCAGTAGATGTTGATGTCACCGGAGAGCAGCGCCTGCCGCGCGACGTCGGTGCCGCCGAGGTTGCAGCGCGGGGTGACGTTGCCGCCCACCGACTCCAGGGCGGCGACCGTGATCTCGCAGAGCACCAGCTGCTCGTCGAAGTTCTTGCCGCCGACGATGTAGTCGACGCCCTCGAGGTTGCCGGCGTCGGCGAGCGAGCCGCCGGAGGCCGAGGGGCCGCTGGCGTCGAGGCCGCCACAGCCGGCGAGCGCCACCGCGGTGACGGCCGCCATGGCCGTCCACGCGATGCGCCGGGATCGTCGTCCGAATCTCAAGGTGTCCTCCAGGAAGTGCGGTACTGCGAACGGCACGGAACGTCGGGGGCGATCAAGGGGGGCTCAGCCGGCGGAGCGGCCGACCAGGTACTCGGCCAGTCCGGCCAGCCAGTCGACGATCAGGGCGAGCGCGGCCACGATCGCGGCCGCGATCAGGGTCCCGGTGGGCCGGCCGAGCTCGAGCATGCCCTTGATCGGCTCGCCGAGACCGCCGGCGCCGATGAAGGTGGCCAGCGCCGCGGTGCCGACGTTGAGCACCAGCGCGACCCGGACACCGGCCACCATCACCGGCGTGGCCAGCGGCAGCTCGACCCGGAGCAGGGTCTGCCGGGCGGACATCCCGATCCCGCGGGCCGCCTCGATCAGCGCCCGGTCGACCTGCTGCAGCCCGACGACGGTGTTGGTCAGCACCGGCAGCAGCGCCGCCAGCGCGAGCGCGACGACGGCGGTGGTCAGGCCGAGCCCGAGCGGGGAGAACGCGAGCAGCACGATCACACCGAAGGCGGGCAGCGCCTGCATGAAGCCGGTGAAGGCGAGCACCGGCCGCTGGATCCGGCGGGCGGCCGGGCGGCTGATCGCGATCCCGGCCGGGATCGCGATCACGATCACGACCAGGGTGGACAGCCCGGTGAGGACCAGGTGCTCCCAGAGCCGGGTGCCCAGCGCCTGCGGGTTGATCACCGAGCGCTCGACCTCGTCGAGGCCGGTCGCCGCCGCGTAGCCGAAGACCAGGGCCAGGCCGAACACCGCGATCAGCGGGTTGACGATCAGCGTCTTGTCGAGCCTGCGGCGTTCCCGGCGGGGGACGTCCTCCGCCTCGACGGAGCCGGTGGCGACCTCGGGGGCCGGGGCGCTCACGACGCCGCCTTCGTCTTGAGGCCCTCGACGAGGTCGCGCCACCACAGCGCGCCCTGCAGCTTCTGCTGGTCGTCGACGACGGCGACCAGCTCGGTCTGCGAGTCCAGCATCACGTCGACGGCGTCGTAGACGGTGCCCGAGTGCGGCACCGTGACCAGCTGCGGGAGCACCTCGGTGCCGGGGAGGTAGGCCCAGCGGACCGGGCGGCCCTCGGCGTCGGCCTCGTAGGTGGGCGAGCCGTTCCGCTCGGCGGTCCCGTCGAGCCCGACGGTCTGCAGCTCCAGCCGGGACAGCTCGAGCAGCGACAGCCGGCGCACCGCGGCGCCCGATCCGACGAACTCGGCGACGAACTCGTTGGCCGGGTGGGTGAGGATCATGTCCGGGGTGTCGTACTGCTGGAGCGTCCCGCCGGGGCCGAAGACGGCGATCCGGTCGCCCAGCTTGACCGCCTCGGTGAGGTCGTGGGTGACGAAGCAGATCGTCTTGGCGATCTGCTGCTGCAGCTCGAGGAACTCGTCCTGGATGCGCTCGCGGGTGATCGGGTCGATCGCGCCGAAGGGCTCGTCCATCAGCATCACCGAGGGATCGGCGGCGAGGCCGCGGGCGACCCCGACCCGTTGCTGCTGGCCGCCGGAGAGCTGGCGCGGGTACCGGTCCCGGTAGTCCTTGGGCTCCATGCCGACCAGGTGCAGCAGCTCGTCCACCCGGGCCGAGATCCGGTTCTTGTCCCAGCCGAGGATCCGCGGCACGACGGCGATGTTGTCGCCGATGGTGAAGTGCGGGAACAGCCCGACCTGCTGGATGACGTAGCCGATCCGGCGGCGCAGCTCGTCGGCGTTGACCTTGGTGACGTCGTCGCCGTCGAGCATGATCCGGCCGGTGGAGGGCTCGATCAGCCGGTTCATCATCTTGAGCGTGGTCGTCTTGCCGCAGCCGGACGGGCCGATGAACATCGAGATGGTGCCCTCGGGCACCTCCAGGTTGAGCTCCTGGACCGCGGGTGCGGTGGCCTTCGGGTAGGTCTTGCTGATGCCTTCGAGGGCGATCATGGTTTTGCCGGAATCAGACACGGATCCCCCTCGGGGTGGTGAAGCGCTGCACGAACCAGAACACGAGCTCGTAGGCGGCAGCCACGACGAGGCAGCCGAGCGTGGCCGCCAGAACCTGGTTGAACGAGTTGACCGATCCGAGCCGCTGCAGGCCCAGCAGGAGCGACGAGCCGAAGCCCGGGCCGTTGATGGCCCCCGCGACGACGGCGATGCCGATGATGATGAGCACGGCCACCCGGATCCCGGACAGGATCACCGGCCAGGCCAGCGGGAGCTGGATGGTCAGCATCCGGCGGACCGGGCCCATCCCCATCCCGCGGGCGGACTCGAGCACCGCGTCGTCGACCGAGGAGAGGCCGGCGACCACGTTGCGCAGGATCGGGTAGGTCGCGTAGATCGTCAGCGCGACCAGCGACGGCGTCGCGCCCAGGCCCAGGATCGGCTGCAGCATGCCGAACAGGGCCAGCGACGGAATGGTGAGTGCCGCCGAGCTGGCGATCAGCAATCCCTCCCGGGTGCCCATCCGCACCGGCTTGCTCCACGAGTCCGGGGTGAGCCGGTTCGTGTGCAGGAGGGTCCCGGCCGCGAGCGAGATGAGGGCGGCGATTCCGACTGCAATGCCGACCAGCAGAAAGTGCTGCTGGCCGTAGAACACCAACTGGTTCAGCTGTGTCGCGACATAGGTGAAGAAATCCACCGTGCTCCTTCCGCCCGGATCCCGTGCCCGCCGAGCGGCTCAGGCTGATCGGTCCTTCTGCGCCACTCGGCGACTGGTGCCACCGGCGTTACACCCTCCCGAACGACGTGCCGGCCTTCGGCCGCGCGCCCCCCGGCGATCCGGTACGACCTGCGGTGACCCTGTCGCCGAGCGGAGCCTAGCGGGACGGGCACGGCCGGGGTAAGTCGAACGGTCCGTTCCGTGACGGCGTGGTGGCGGTTTGGAAAAACGATTCCCCGAACGGTTTCTGCAGGTCGCGCCGCGCGCGGAGGTGGCTCGCGCAACCGGCGCGGAAACAGCCGGATACGGAATCGTGACCTTCGGTGTCGGTTCGGTCGCACCCGGTGGTGACTCCGTGTACACCGTCGGCCGCAAGCGGTTACGGCGGACAGACGACGGGCTCGGCCGGTGCCCGCCCGTCGACGAGTGCCCGATCGACCACGGCGGTCACGCACGGGGTGCGCCCGTAGGCGCCGGTCCCGGCACCCTGCCAGCGGACCACCCGGCCGTCGCCGAGCTGCTCGGCAGTGCGTTCGGCGCCGCTCTGCGCGGACCGCGGGTCGTGCGCGGTCCCGAGCACCAGCACCGGCGGCGGCGCGCCGCCCTGCGGCGCGGACGGCGGCACCGGGCCGCCGGAGGGCCACGGCCCGCAGGACACCAGCTGCTGTGCCGCGGCGCTGCCGAACAGCGGGAAGCGCTCCGACCAGTCCCCGGCCAGGTCGGCCGCCTCGCCGGGGGTGATCCGGACCCGGCTGTCGTTGCACCGGGTCGCCAGCGCCGCGTCGAACCGGCCCTGCGGCCCGCCCAGCGGCGCCAGCAGCCGGACCAGCCCGGCCGCGTCGCCGCCGTCCGCGGCGGCCAGTGCGGCCTGCAGCTCCGGCCAGCGCGCCGGCTGGGCCAGCACCGACCGGACGGCCCGGACAATGGCCCCGGCGGTGACCGCGTCGCCGTCGCCGACCGGGAGCGCGGTGCGCCCCAGCCGGTCCAGCAGCCCGGTCACGGTGGCCCGCGGGTCCGGCCCGAGCGGGCAGTCCGGGCCCGCCGCGCAGGCGGTGGCGAAGGCGTCGAACGCGGCCTCGGCGGCGGCGGTGGCCGCCTCGGTGCGCGCCGGGTCGTCGAGGGTGGGATCGCCGGGGCCGTCCAGCACGACCCGGCCGACCGCGCCGGGATGCCGGGCGACCCAGCCGGCGGCCGCGTCCGCGCCGTCGCCGATGCCGAGCAGGTTCAGCCGGGCCGGGCCGAGCGCGCTGCGCAGCGACTCCAGGTCGTCGGCGGTGGAGGTGGCCCGGTAGCTGGTCAGCGTGCCGGAGAGCAGCAGGTAGCAGTCCTGCACGATCGACCGGGACCGGTCGAGCAACGCCGACATCGCCGGCTCGTCCCAGCGGTCCGGTGCGGCGTCGAGCAGCGCGGCACGGGCGTCGATCGGCGCGCAGTCGAGCAGGTCCTCGCCCGCGCCGCGGCGGTCCATGCCGACCACCTGGTAGGCCGCCAGCACCTCGGCGGGCATCCGGGCGGCGACCGCCGCGGCGGCCCGCGCCGAGCCGTCGGTCCCGGTGTCGCCGAGCACCACGAGTGCGGGCAGGTCGGCCGGCGCGTCCGGCGTGGTGACCCTGGTCAGGCCGAGCCGGGCCGGGCCCAGATCGGGCCGGCTCCGGTCGGC
The DNA here is from genome assembly GCF_058448985.1 of Pseudonocardia sp. DxW. Taxonomy (NCBI): domain Bacteria; kingdom Bacillati; phylum Actinomycetota; class Actinomycetes; order Pseudonocardiales; family Pseudonocardiaceae; genus Pseudonocardia; species Pseudonocardia sp. DxW. Next base: position 265,339 of record NZ_JBZFLK010000005.1, read on the forward strand.
GGGCACGGTGAGCCGGCCGCAGCCGACCGCCAGCTCCCGGTCCGGCGGCACCGGCGTCCCGGCGGCGGCGAGGCCGGCCAGCACGTCGGCGGTGCAGTCGGTGAACGCCGGTCCGCCGCGGACCTCCTCGATCTCGGGCAGCGCGTCCGGATCGGCCGCGGGCCCGGCGGCGGTGGGCGGGGGAGCGGCGGGCAGCAGCTCGCCGCGCACCGCGACCGGCGGCCGCTGCGACGGCCCGACCGCGCAGCCGGCGAGCAGCGCCCCGCACAGGGTCAGGACCAGCAGCACCACCGGCACCCCGACGGGGGTGCCTCCGCACCGCTGCCGCACCGTGATCCCCCGCTCGTCGTCCCGCCGGTGCACCAGTGTGCCCGCGGCCCGGTGAGGACCGGGTGAGACCGGCGGATCAGCGCGCGGTCCAGCCGCCGTCCTGGGTGAGCGAGCCACCGGTGATCGACGCCGAGGCCGGGCCCCACAGCACGGCGGCCAGCTCGGCGGTCTCGGCGGGCTCGATCAGCCGCTTCACCGCGACCGGGGTGAGCATGATCTTCTCGATCACCTCGTCCTCGGAGATGCCGTGGGTGCGGGCCTGGTCGGTGATCTGCGCCTCGACCAGCGGGGTCCGCACGTAGGCCGGGTTGATGCAGTTGCTGGTGACGCCGTGCTCGGCGCCCTCCAGCGCGGTCACCTTGGACAGCCCCTCCAGACCGTGCTTGGCCGACACGTAGGCCGACTTGTACGGCGAGGCGCGCAGCCCGTGCGCACTGGAGATGTTCACGACCCGGCCCCAGCCCCGGGCGTACATGTGCGGCAGCGACCGGCGGATCAGCCGGAACGGCGACTCGAGCATCAGCCGCAGGATCGCCGAGAAGATCTCCGGATCGAACTCCTCGAGCCGGGAGACGTGCTGGCGGCCGGCGTTGTTGACCAGCACGTCGACGTCGGCCGGGAGCTCCTCGACCGCGTCGAGATCGGACAGGTCGCAGGTCAGCGGCGTGATCAGGGGGATGTCGGCGGCCAGCGCGGCGATCCGGTCCGGATCGCGGTCCACCGCGTACACCGACGCGCCGTCGGCCACCAGCCTGCGGGCCACGGCGGCCCCGATCCCGCTCCCGGCGCCGGTGACGAGAGCCTTCTTGCCGTCCAGCAGAGCACCCATGCCGCCGACCGTACGGCGCCCGGCGCACCGGTCCGCCATGAGGCGGATCACACCGGCGCGACGGGGTGTCTCAAGCGACCCGCGGGCCCCGGTCCCGGGGGCCGGAGTCGAGCTCCAGGCGGACCGCCACCGGCAGGTCCGGGAAGCCGAGCGAGTCGCGCACCTGCGGGAGCACCTCGCTGTCGAGCCGGCGGCAGATCTCGGCGACGCCGGTGTCGGCGACGTCCTCCTCCACCCACACGGTGGCCCGCACCGCGGGCGCCGACGCCCGGCCGACCATCCGGGCGCGGGCCCGGGTGACGCCGGGCAGCGCGGCGGCGCCCTCGGCGAGCGCGTCCGCGGCGGCGGCCGAGTCGATCCGGATCTCGGAGCCGGATCCGGCGTCCAGCACCAGGTCGGGCCGCGGCTCCGGGCGCAGCCCGCGGGCCGCCCAGAGCAGGCCGAGCACGAACAGCACGATCCCGGCGACGATCGCGGTCACCCGGGCCGCCGTGCCGTGCGCGACGAGGAACTCGCTGATCAGCGGATCGAGCAGCGGGCGCTGCGGGCGGTTCTGCCCGAACACGCCGGTCACCAGCAGCACGGTGAGCACGCCGGCGGCCAGCAGCACGACGCCGAGCAGGGTCAGCCCCCAGCGGGCGCCGCCGGCCGAGCGGTACTGCGCCCGCCGGGCCGCCCTGGCCGCCCGGCGCGGGTCGGCGGGGGCGACGGTGCGGCCGCCGTCCGAGGGCTGCGGGCCACCGGAGTCGGGGCGACCGGCGTCGGTGCGGCCGTCGTCGGTGCCGCCGGCCGGGGCGGCCGGGGTGGTGTCGGTCGTCATCAGTGCACTCCCGAGCGGGTCGAGCCCGGCGTCTCGGCGGTGGCGCGCACCGTGAGCCGGGGACGGCGGGTGAGCGGCAGCGCGTCGAGCACGCCGGAGGCGGCGGTGCGGGCCTCGTCGCGCAGCGCGCCGGTCTCGCCGCGCCCGCGGGCCCGGACGACGACCGAGCGGGCCGACGCGGTGACCGAGGCGGCGGTGACCGGGTCCAGTGCGCGGACCCGGCTGCCGACCAGGCGGGCCAGCACCCGCGGCGCGGTCGCGACGGTCAGGCCCGGCGACGGCGAGTCGAGCGCGACGTCGTGCCGGCGGGCCAGCAACCCGATGACCAGCAGCAGCACGCCGGCGACGATCGCGGCGACCGCGATCCACAGCACCGGCTGCGCGGTCCAGAGGGTGTTCTCGGCGGTGCCGCGCCAGTCCCGCCACGGGACGAGCAGGCCGGAGCCGGTCCCGGGGCTCACCCAGGCCGCCACGACCTCGGTGACGACCAGCGCGCCGAGCCCGGCGAGCGCCAGGCTGACCAGGGGCGCGAGCACGCGGAGCAGGACACGCACGGTGTGCCACCTGCCTTTCTGGGTCGGGGAGGGCGGGTCAGCGGACCCGGGTGGTCTCGGGCCCGGCGGCCCGGTCGGCCTGCAGCGCGTCCACCTCGACGGTGAACCCGCGCAGCCGGCGTCCGGTCATCCGGCGCAGGTCGGCGGCGACCCGCTCGCGCACCTCGGCGACGGCCGCCCGGACCGGGCCGGGGTAGACCAGCGTCAGCCGCAGCCGGACGTCGATCTCCTCGGCGGAGCGGGTGGTGATCCGGGCGCTCGGCCCGGACTCGCCCATCCCCAGCCCGGCCACGGTGCGGGCGCGGTGCCGGGTCGCCGGTGCGGTGTCGGCGGCGTACTCGACGATCTTCTTCAGGACCGCCGGGTCGATGTCGAGCGAGCCGCGGTCGTCCGGCTCGGGCAGCTCGGTCACGGTGCGGTCACCGGTCGCGGCCGCGGCCGAACACGCCGCTGATGTCGAGCTCGCCGTCGAGCACGCGCCCGGCCAGCAGGCCGATGACGCCGAGCACGAGGGTGATGACGAAGGCCAGGAATCCGGCGGTGGAGCCGGCGACGCCGAGCAGGAGACCTGCCAGCAGGCCGGTCTGGGTGGCGTTCATGTCGTTTCCTCCGAGACGGGCACCCGTGCCGTGTGACCGGCGCCGGTGCCGGGGTTCAGGGCTCGCTTCGGTCGGTCCGGCCGGGCCGGTCGACCCGGGGATGTGTGCGGCGGCGCACGGTGCGGATCAGCGCGACCAGCACCCGGGTCGGCAGCGGCAGGTCGGGGACGATCTCGATCGGCGCGTCGTAGCGCCGGTCGTCGTACCGGTCGTGGGACCGGGTCCCGGCGCCCGCGTCCGGATCGTGCCCGGCGGCCAGTGCCCGGTACCGGGCCAGGCCGGCCCGGAACACCTCGGGATCGCCGCCGCGGTCGGGATGGTGGGTGCGGACGAACGACCGGTACGCCGCGCGCTGCTCGGGCGTGAGCCCGGCCCGGCCGTCCCGAGCGTCCATCCGTACCTCCGTGCCGCGGGTCATCGGGCGCCTGCCGGGTCCCCGGCACCGCCGGCACCGGGGCCGATCGGGCCCAGCGGGACGACGTCGGACACCGTGACGTCGACCGGCGTCGCACCGACCAGCGGCGTGACGGTCCGGCGCAGTGCTGCGACGGTATCCGGGATCGGTCGGTCGAGGTGCAGCACCACGCCGATCTCCACCGGCTCGCCCGGTCCGCCGACGTGCACCCCGACCAGTCGCCGGCCCGGCAGCCAGGTCGCGACGGCGCCGAAGATCCCGCCGTCCAGCCGGACGACCGAGGGATGCGCGGCGACCGCCTCGGCGACCAGCTCGGCCAGCGCGGCCGGTTCCGGGTCGGCAGCGGGCCCGGCCGCACCGGCGGCCGGGGCCGGACGGCCGGTGACCACGGCCGCGGGGGAGGCGGGGGACTCGGGCACCGTCGTCACTCCACGACGCGGCCGGTCGGCGCGGGCGCGCGGTCGGCGGGGGCGTCGGCGTCGTCGTCACCGGCGAGGTGGATGTCGTTCACCGAGATGTTGACCTCGATGACCTCCAGCCCGGTCATCCGCTCGACGGCGCCGATCACGTTGCGGCGCACCGCCTTCGACAGCTCGGAGATGGCGACGCCGTACTCCACGACGAGATCGAGGTCGACCGCCGCCTGCTTCTCGCCGACCTCGACGGCGACCCCGGCGACGTTCGACGCGCCGGTGGCGCTGCCGCCCGGGATGCGCTCGCGCAGGGCGCCGAACGCGCGGGACGCGCCGCTGCCCATCGAGTGCACGCCGGCGACCTCGCGGGCGGCGATCCCGGCGATCTTCTGCACGACCGACGCGGCGATCGAGGTCTTGCCCTGGGTGGTGTCGTCGCCGATCTTCGCCGGGCTCGCGCCGGAGGTGGTGGCGGGGCTGCTGGAGGTCATCGTGGTGCTCCTCTCGCGGCGGCCCCGGGCGTGGCCCGGGCCGCCGGCTCGTCCTGCGGTCCCTCGTGTGATGCCCAACGCGCGGCGGGCCTCACGGGACTTCACTCGTTCGGCGGACGTGTGGCCCTCCGGTAGTGCAGCAGCAGGGTCCCGTCGGGCGCGGCGAGCTGCCCGACCAGCTCCATCCGGCGCAGCGGGACGGCGTCCGGGCCACCGGCGATCCGGCCGGCCGGGCCGCCGGCGAGCACCGGCACCAGGGTGAGCCGCAGCTCGTCGATCGCGTCCGCGGCGACCAGCGCGCCGAGCAGCGTGGGGCCGCCCTCGCACAGCACCTCGCGCAGGCCGCGCCTGCCCAGCTCGGCCAGCAGCGTGCCGGGCGCGAGATCGGCCAGCGCGACCACCTCGGCACCGGCCGCGGCCAGGGCGGCCCGCCGGGCCGCGGGCGCGGCGGCGGTGGTGAGCACGATCGGCGCCGTGGTGGTGTCGGTGAACAGCGGCGCCGCCGGATCGAGCGCGGCCGACCCGGTGACCACGGCGACCGGCGGGGGCGGCCCGGGATCGGCGCCGTCCGGGCCGGGCCGGCGCGGACGCACGCCCCGGTAGTTCTCGTCCCGCGCGGTGCCCGCGCCGACCAGCACGACGTCGGCGGCCCGGCGCACCGAGCGGAACAGCTCGCGATCGGCCGGGGTGCTCAGCCCCTGCGAACCGCGCCCGCCCGCGGCGACCGCGCCGTCCAGCGAGGTGACCATGATCGCGGTGACCCGTCGGCCGTTCCGGTGTCGCTGCACGTCGTGAGCATGCCGGGTGCCCGCGGCGTGATCAGGACGTGGCCCACGGGGTGTTCTGTCGTAGGTCAGGCTCACTTATGGTGAGCGGAGCCGCGCCAGACGGGTGCGCACCGCAACCACGCGCAGGGAGACCGCAGCCAGGTGAACGCGATCCGCGTCCGATCCCGTCCGACGGGGCCTCCGGCGCCACCGAAGCGCTCGTTGCGGCGCAGACGGCTGATCGGCCTCGCCGGCCTGACGGCGGCGGTGCTGGCCGCCGTGCTGGCCAGCATCGCGATCGGCACCAAGGTCATCCCGCTGAACGAGGTGGTCTCGGCGCTGGTCGCCCCCACCGGCACCGAGAACGACGTGGTGGTGCGCGCGCTGCGGATCCCGCGGACCGCGCTCGGGGTGCTGGTCGGGATGGCGCTCGGCCTGGCCGGTGCGCTGGTGCAGGGCTTCACCCGCAACCCGCTCGGCGATCCCGGCCTGCTCGGGGTGAACGCCGGTGCCGCGTTCTTCGTGGTGGTCGGCATCTACGTCTTCGGCGTCACCTCGCTGTTCGGCTACGTCTGGTTCGCCTTCGCCGGGGCGCTGGTCGCCAGCGTGGTGGTGTTCGTGATCGGCACCCGGGCGCCCGGCGGGGCCACCCCGGTCACCCTCGCCCTCTCCGGGGCCGCGGTGACCTTCCTGCTCAGCGCGCTGACGTCGTCGATCGTGCTGCTCGACGAGACCAGCCTGGACGCCTACCGGTTCTGGAGCGTCGGTTCGCTGGCCGGGCGGGACGCGGCCGTCGGCGGCCAGGTGGTGTGGTTCATCGTCGCCGGCGCGATCCTGGCGCTGGCCAGCGCGCCCGCGCTGAACGCGCTCTCGCTGGGCGACGACGTGGCCACCTCGCTGGGGCACTCGGTGCGCCGGACCCGGATCGTCGGCGTCGTCGCGATCACCCTGCTCGCCGGCGCCGCCACCGCGGCCTGCGGGCCGATCGTGTTCCTCGGCCTGATCGTGCCGCACGTGGTGCGCGCCTTCACCGGCCCCGACCACCGCTGGCTGCTGCCCGCGTCCGCGCTGGCCGGTGCGGTGCTGCTGCTGCTCGCCGATGTCGTCGGCCGGGTCGTCGCCCGGCCCGGTGAGCTGCAGGTCGGCATCGTGGTCGCGCTGATCGGCGGGCCGTTCTTCATCGCGCTGGTGCGCCGCCGGAAGCTGGGGGCGGTGTGAGCGTCACGACCGGGTCCCGCCCGGCCCCGCCCGCGGTGCCCGGCCGGCGGCCGATCCGCTACGGCCGGTTCTCCGGCGTGCTGCGGGTCCGCCCGCTCGTCGTGCTGCTGGTGTGCGCGGTGGTGCTGCTGCTCGCGGCCGCGGCGAACATGGGCCGCGGCGACTACCCGATCGCGATCACCGACGTGCTGGCCACCCTGTTCGGCGGCGGCGACGCCGGCCAGCAGCTGGTGGTGCTGGAGCTGCGGCTGCCGCGCACCCTGGTCGGTGCGCTGGTCGGTGGCGCACTCGCGGTGTCCGGCGCGATCCTGCAGTCGATCGCCCGCAACCCGCTGGCCAGCCCGGACATCATCGGCGTGCAGTGGGGGGCCAGCGCGGCCGCGGTGTTCGTGATCGTGCTGGGCGGTGGCGCGGTCGGCGTCGGCGGGATGTTCGCCTCGCTCGGCATCCCGCTGGCCGCGCTGGCCGGCGGGCTGACCAGCTCGCTGGTCGTCTACGTGCTGGCCTGGCGGCGCGGCATCCAGGGCTTCCGGCTGGTGCTGATCGGGATCGGCATCCAGGCCGTGCTGGTCGCCGCGGTGCAGTGGCTGCTCACCGTTGCCCAGATCTACCAGGCCGCGCAGGCCCAGGTCTGGCTCAACGGCAGCCTGAACGCCCGCAGCTGGAACGAGGTGGTGCCGCTGTCGATCGCGATGGCGGTGCTCGTCCCGGCCGCGCTGATCCTGGCGCACCTGCTCGGCGGCCTGCGGTTCGACGACGACACCGCCCGCGGCCTGGGCATCCGGGTCAACGGCGCGCGCACCGGGCTGCTGCTCGTCTCGGTCGGGCTCGCGTCGGTGGCGACCGCGGCCGCCGGGCCGATCGCCTTCGTCGCGCTGGTCTGCCCGCAGATCGCCCGGCGGATCTGCCGGGTCGGGAGCCCGCCGATCGCGGTGTCGATGATGCTCGGCGCCGCGCTCACCGTGCTCGCCGACCTGATCGCCCGCACCGCGCTCGGCTCGATCGAGCTCCCGGTCGGCATCGTGACCGCGGTGCTCGGCGCGCCCTACCTGCTGTACCTGCTCGCCCGCTCCCGTCAGGAGGCCCGCGCATGACCGCGCATCTCGAGGCTCGGACCACCACCGGGGGCGACCCGGTCGATCCCGACGTCGTGCGGCTGCGGGCCGAGGGCGTGGAGCTCGGCTACGGCGACCGCACGATCGTCGAGAACCTCGATCTGGACGTGCTGCCCGGCCGGGTCACGACCGTGATCGGCCCGAACGGCTGCGGGAAGTCCACCGTGCTGCGCGCGCTGGGCAGGCTGCTGCCGACCCGGTCTGGGCAGGTGCTGCTGGACGGCAGGCGGATCGACCGGACCCCCACCAAGGAGGTCGCCCGGGTGCTCGGCGTGCTTCCGCAGTCGCCGCTGGCACCGGAGGGGCTGACCGTCGGCGACCTGGTGGCGCGCGGGCGGCACCCGCACCAGGCCTGGTACCGCCAGTGGTCCGGCGACGACGAGCGCGCCGTCGCGGACTCGCTGGCCTGGACCGGCCTGTCCGATCTCGCCGACCGGCCGGTGGAGGAGCTCTCCGGCGGCCAGCGACAGCGGGCCTGGATCTCGATGGCGCTGGCCCAGGAGACCGACCTGCTGCTGCTCGACGAGCCGACCACCTTCCTCGACCTGGCGCACCAGGTCGACGTGCTGGAGCTGGTCCGCAGGCTGCAGTTGGAAGCGGGCCGCACCGTCGTCATGGTGCTGCACGACCTGAACCTGGCCGCCCGCTACGCCGACCGGCTGATCGCGATGAAGGACGGCCGGATCGTCGCCACCGGCACCCCGGCCGAGGTGGTCACCGAGGAGCTGCTCGCCGAGGTGTTCGGCCTGCGCGCCCGGGTGCTGCCGGACCCGGTCACCGGGACGCCGCTGGTGGTGCCGGACGCCGGCCCGTCGCTGCACGCACCGGGCCCGGTGGCGCAGGGCTGAGGACCACCCCTGCCGTCACCGCGATGATCAAGCAGGTGGACACTGCTCCCGACCGGACCGGGTGAAGGGGCACACGTGGACGAATGGGAACAGACACTGGGTGCGGGGCCGCTGCTCGGCATAGCCGCCGTGGCGATCGCGCTGATCCTGGTGTTGATCATCCAGTTCCGGGTGCACGCCTTCCTCACGCTGGTACTCGTGTCGCTGCTGACCGTGCTGGCCACCGGCGTACCGCTGGGTGAGGTCGTCGACGTCCTGATCGACGGGTTCGGCGGCACGCTCGGCACCGTCGCGCTGCTGATCACGCTCGGGGCGATGCTCGGGAAGCTCATCGAGCACTCCGGCGGGGCGAGGGTGCTGGCCGACTCGTTGGTCGGGCTGGCCGGGGAGAAGCGGGCGGTGCTCGGGCTGAGCCTGGCGTCGCTGATCATGGGTTTCCCGATCTTCTTCGACGCCGGCCTCGTGCTGATGCTGCCGATCATCTTCGCGGTCGCCCGGCGGGTCGACGAGGGCCGCAACGTGCTGCTCTACGGCCTCCCCGCCGCCGCCGCGTTCTCGGTGATGCACGTCTTCCTGCCGCCACACCCCGGCCCGGTCGCGGCGACCGACCAGTTCGACGCGAACCTCGGGCTGGTGCTGCTGATCGGGATGGTCGTGGTGCTGCCGATCTGGTGGCTCTCCGGCTACCTGTGGGGCACCTGGATCGGTCGCCGCATCGAGCACCCGGTACCCGCGCTGTTCGGCACCATCGACGAGGACCAGCCTGCCGACCCGCCGCGACTGGGCACCGTGTTCGGCCTGCTCGCCCTGCCGGTGGTGCTGATCCTGGGCAACACCGGGCTGGATGCGCTGGCCCAGGTCGGGGTGGTCGACGCGGACGCGGGCTGGGTGCAGTTCCTCGGCATCATCGGCTCGTCCGGCGTCGCACTGCTGATCAGTGTGTTCGTGGCGATGGTGGTGCTCGGGCGCCGCCGGGGAGCCGACGGCACCGCGCTGGAGAAGCTGCTCGACTCGGCGCTCGGGCCGATCGCGTCGGTCGTCCTCATCACCGGGGCCGGAGGCATGTTCGGCGGCGTCCTGCGGGCGTCGGGGATCGGTGACGCGCTGGCCGGGGCACTCGAGAGCATCGGGCTCCCGGTGTTCGTCGCGGCCTACGTCATCGCGGTGCTGCTGAGGGTCGCGCAGGGCTCCGCGACGGTGGCGCTGGTCACCTCCGCCGGGCTGGTCGCGCCGGCCGTGCTGGCCGGCGGCTTGAACTCCGTCGAGGTCGCCTGCATCGTGCTCGCCACCGCGGCCGGTTCGGTGTTCGCCAGCCACGTCAACGACTCCGGGTTCTGGCTGGTCGGGCGGCTGATGGGGCTCGACGTGGCGACCACCTTGAAGACCTGGACGGTGCAGCAGACGATCCAGTCGGTGGTCGGTTTCGTCGCCGTGCTGCCGATCTTCCTTCTGGCGGGTGCCTTCGGCTGATCCGCGGTCGGGCAGGATCGGGCGGGTGAACCCGCACGACCCTGCCGACCGTCCTGCCGACCGTCCGCCGTACCTTGCGACCCGCGCCGTGCACGCCGGGAACGACGTCGATCCCGGCACCGGTGCGATCCGCCGGCCGATCGTCGCGGCCAACTCCTACGCGCTGCCCGACGACCCGTCCGAGCTGGACTGGTCGGGCACCGGCACCCGGCTCTACACCCGCAACGGCGGGGCGAACCAGGCGTGGCTGGAGGACAAGCTGGCCGCCCTGGAGGACCCGTCCGGGGTGTCGCCGGGCGGCTGCGCGGCGGTCGCGCTTGCCTCCGGCGTGGCGGCGCTGCACGCGGTGCTGTTCACCTTCCTGCGCACCGGCGACCACGTGGTGAGCTCCGACGTCACCTATGTCGCCACCCACCGGCTGCTCACCGAGCTGCTGCCGGACCGCTACGGCATCACCGCCACGCTGGTCGACTCGTCGGACCCGGAGGCGGTGCGGGCAGCGATCCGGCCGGAGACCCGGCTGGTGCACGTCGAGACCCCGGCCAACCCGACGACCCGGATCACCGACGTCGACGCGGTCGCCACCGTCGCGCACGAGCACGGCGCGCTGCTCGCCGTGGACGCCACGTTCGCCACCCCGGTGCTGCAGCGGCCGCTGGAACGCGGCGCCGATCTCGTCGTGCACTCGCTCACCAAGTACGTCAACGGCCACGGCGACGCGATGGGCGGGGCGGTGCTCGGCCGGCGCGAGCTGGTCGACCGGATCCGGGCCGACGCGATGGTCGACGCCGGCGGGGTGATCAGCCCGTTCAACGCCTGGCTGATCATGCGCGGCTCGGTGACGCTACCGATGCGGATGCGCGCGCACTGCGACGCCGCGCTGCAGGTCGCCCGGTTCCTCGACGGCCGCCCGGAGATCGCCTGGGTGGCCTATCCCGGGCTGTCGTCGCACCCGCAGCACGAACTCGCCGCCCGCACCCTGGACGGCGGCTTCGGCGGGATGCTCGCCTTCGCCCTGGACGGGCCGCCGGAGCTGCAGAACCGGTTCGTCGCGAACCTGCGGATCATCACCTCCGCGGTGTCGCTCGGCCACGACGAGTCGCTGATCGTGCACGTCGGCGCCGGGTCCGAGGGCCGCGCCGCGCACTTCCCGCCCGAGTTCCGCCGCTACGGCCACCTGCGCTTCTCGGTCGGCCTGGAGGACCCGCGCGACCTGGTCGCCGACCTGGACCAGGCGCTGGCCGCGCTCAGCCGATGAGCGACCGGCCCACGATCTCCTTCATGATCTCGTTCGTGCCGCCGTAGATCGCCTGCACCCGGGAGTCGACGAACGCGCGGGCGATCGGGTACTCGAGCATGTAGCCGTAGCCGCCGTGCAGCTGCACGCAGCGGTCGACCACCCGGTTCTGCAGGTCCGAGCACCACCACTTGGCCTTCGCCGCGTCCGGCACGGACAGCTCGGAGGTGACGTGCTCGCGCAGGCAGCGGTCCACGAACACCCGCGCGATCGACACCTCGGTGTCCATCTCCGCCAGCTCGAAGCGGGTGTTCTGGAAGTTCGCCACCGGACGCCCGAACGCCTTGCGCTCCTTGGTGTACTCCAGCGTGAGCCGCAGCGCGGCCTCGGCGCCGGCCACCGAGGCGACGGCGATCGACAGTCGTTCCTGGGCGAGGTTCTGCATCAGGTACACGAAGCCCTGGCCGGCCTCGCCGAGCCGGTTCGCGTCCGGCACCCGGACGTCGGTGAAGCTCAGCTCCGCGGTGTCCTGGGCCTTCATGCCGACCTTCTTGAGCCGCCGTCCGCGCTCGAAGCCGGGCATCCCGCGCTCCACGACGAACAGCGTGAAGCCCAGGTGCTTCGCGTCCGGGTCGGTCTTCGCGACGACGATCACCAGGTCGGCGAGGATGCCGTTGGTGATGAAGGTCTTGGAGCCGTTGAGGATCCAGTCCCCGTCGGCGTCCTGCTTCGCGGAGGTGGCGATGCCCTGCAGGTCGGAGCCGGTACCCGGCTCGGTCATCGCGATCGCGGTGATCAGCTCGCCGGAGCAGAACCCGGGCAGCCAGCGCTGCTTCTGCTCGTCGGTGCACAGCCGCAGCAGGTAGGGCGCGACGACGTCGTTGTGCAGCGGGTAGCCGACCCCGCTGGTGCCGGCGGCGACGATCTCCTCGTCCAGCACGGCGTTGTAGCGGAAGTCGTCGACCCCGCCGCCGCCGTACTCCTCCGGGACGGCCATACCGAGCAGCCCGGCGGCACCGGCCGCGGTCCAGATCGACCGGTCGACCTGACCCTCGTCCTCCCACCGCTCGTGGTGCGGGGTGATCTCCTTCGCGATGAAGGTGCGACACAGGTCGCGGAACGCGTCGTGTTCGTCGTCGAAGATCTCGCGCTGCATGGCGGTGAGTGTCACATACCCGTCGGTAACAACGGGAGTCTCCACGGGCCGTCGGTGACCCCCGAGTGCCGTAGGGTGCGCGCGTGCACCTCGTCGACGCTGTCGCCAACGTCTGGGACCGGACCGTCGTCGGGCATCTCGCCGATCTCGAACGGATGCCGCGCGAGGCCGTCGTCGGCTCCCCGGCGGGCATCCTGTACCGCTACCGGCCGCTGTCCGGGGTGGACGCCCACGACGGCGCACCGGTGCTGCTCGTGCCCCCGCTGGGCGCCCCGGACTTCGCCTACGACCTGCGGCGCGGCTGCTCGCTGGTGGAGCACCTGCTACAGCAGGGGCGCACCGTCTACCTGATCGACTACGGCCCGAAGTCGTTCTCCGACCGGAGCCTGGGCATCGAGCACTGGGTGGACGACCTGCTGCCGTCCGCGGTCCGCGAGGTCGCCGACGCCGAGGGCTCCGACGTGCACCTGGTCGCCTGGTCGCTGGGCGGGATCTTCGCGCTGCTCACGGTCGCCGCCGCCGTGCAGTCCCGGGCGCCGCTGCCGGTGCGCAGCGTGGCCGGGATCGGCACCCCGGTCGACATCTCGCGGGTCCCGCTGGTGGCGCCGCTGCGCCCGCTCGCCGAGGTCGCGGGCGGCCGGATGGTCTCCTCGATCTATCGCGGCATCGGCAGCTTCCCGGCGCCGGTGGTGAGCTGGGCCTTCCACCTGACGGCGGTGGACCGGCTGGTCACCCGTCCGCTCGCGGTGCTGTCCCGGATCGACGACCGGGACTGCCTCGCCCAGATCGAGGCCGTCGACCACCTGATGGCCAACATGCACGGCTACCCGGGCCGGGTGTTCGGCCAGATCTTCCACCTGCTGCTGCGCAACAACGACCTGGCCTCCGGCGGGCTGCGGCTGGCCGGGCGCGACGTCGAGCTGTCCGACGTGGACGTGCCGGTGCTGGTCGTCGCCGGCCGGGACGACGTCATCGCCCCGTTGAAGGCGGTCCGCAGCGCGGTGCCGCTGCTCTCCGGCAGCCCGGAGGTGCGGTTCACGACCGCACCGGGCGGGCACCTCGGCGTGCTGACCGGGCGGCGGGCCCGGACCAGCACCTGGCCGGAGCTGGACCGGGCGCTCGCCGACTGGGACGACGACGCGACCGGCAGCAGTACCGGCTCCGGCGACGCGGTCGTCGGCGGCTGACCCTTCCCGCCCGGCCCGGCCTTGACCACGTCGGAGCGAAGTGATTTAGTCACTTTATGAGTTCGCAGATGGCGGGGCGGCTGTCGCTGTCGGAGCGGCTCGCCGACGACATCATGCGGATCGTCCGGGTCGAGGGCCTCGGCCCCGGCGACCAGCTGGCGTCCTCCCGCGATCTCGCCCGCCGGTTCGAGGTCACCACCCCGACCGTGCGCGAGGCGCTGCGCCGGCTGGAGGCCACCGGTGCCGTCGAGTTCCGGCACGGCTCGGGCACCTACGTCGGCCCCGGCGCCGACCGGCGCCTGCTGGCCAACCCGCACGGTCCCGCCGCCACCCGGGAGAGCGTGCTGGAGCTCGTCGAGGCCCGGCTGGTCCTCGAACCACCGATCGCCGCCGCGGCCGCCCGCACCCGGGACACCGAGGGGCTGCGCCTGATGGAGCTCAGCGTCACCAACGCGCTGCACCCGCCGCAGGGCGATCTCCGCCCCGCCGTGCACTTCCACGTCGCGCTCGCCGCCACCAGCGGCAACGCCGTGCTGCGGGAGACCGTGCAGGCGCTGCTCGACGTCCGCGCCCGGGACCAGATCGAGATCCGGCACCGCTACGACGACCGCGAGCGCGACCACGCCGAACACGTCCGGCTGCTCGACGCCGTCCGCGACGGCGATCCGGAGCTGGCCGCGTCGCTGACCGCCGAGCACCTGGCCGCGATCCGCTCGGCGGTCGGCGGCTGAGCCGCACCGGCCGACGGCCGGAGCACCCGCACCCCGTCCCGCACCAGCGACGGCGCCGACCGGTGCCGCCGCCCCCCGCCCTGCCCGGACCACCCGGGCCGGCCGAACCGGGCGTCGACGACGCCGTCCGAAGGGAGCCGGTATGCCCGGAACGAGGAGAGCACGGTTGCTCGCGCTCGCCGCCTGCCTGTCCGTCGCGGTGGCGGGGGTGATCGGCACCGCCGCGACGGCGTCCGCGGGGGAGCGTCCGCCGCCCCGCGCCCCCGGCTGCGGCACACCCGCGCCGCAGCAGCCCGGTACCAGTGTGGACCGGACCGTCCGCTCCGGCGGGCTGGACCGCGCCGTCCGGCTGCACCTGCCGCCGGGCTACACCGCGGACCGCGCGTGGCCGGTGGTGCTGGTCTTCCACGGCCGCGGCAACAGCGGTCCGACCACCGAGGAGTTCAGCGAGCTGTCCGCGCTGCCCGCGATCCTCGCCTACCCGGACGGCGTGCCCGGCGGCGAGGACCGCCGGGCCTGGCAGGGCGCCCCGTACTCGGCGCCGGGGGTGGACGACGTCGCCTTCACCGGCGACCTGCTCGACGAGCTCGAGTCCACGCTGTGCGTCGACACGAAGCGGGTCTACGCGACCGGGAAGTCCAACGGCGGCGGGTTCACCGAGATCCTGGCCTGCCGGCTCGCCGACCGGATCGCCGCGTTCGCCCCGGTCGCCGGCGCGTACTACCGGGCGGGGGAGCCGCCCTGCGAGCCCGGCCGGGCGGTGCCGGTGCTGTCGTTCCACGGCACCGGCGACGTCACGATCCCCTACGCCGGCGACGCCGCCCGCGGGCTCCCCGCGATCCCGGACTGGGTGGCCGGCTGGTCGGACCGGAACTCCTGCGCGCCGCAGCCGGCGACCCGCCGGATCGAGCCGGACGTCACCGTCTCGACCTGGTCCGGCTGCGACGACCGGGCGCGCGTCGAGCACGTCGCGATCGACGACGCCGGGCACACCTGGCCGGGCGCGACGCTCTACAGCGGCGGCGGCAGCACCACCTACACGGTGCGGGCCACCGACCTGATCTGGGACTTCTTCAGCAGGCACCGCCTGCGCTGAGGCCCCCCGCGCGGTGCTGAGGGGTCACCGCGCGGATGTGCGCCCGGGGACGTCGGGGAACAATCGCGACCATGCGGTATCTCGACGTCCCCGGGCCCACCCGTACGCCGTGGTCGGTGATCGGCCTGGGCACCTGGCAGTTCGGCTCCACCGAATGGGGCTACGGCGCCGGGTTCGACGGCGAGGCGGCGCGGATCGTCGCCCGCGCCCGGGAGCTCGGCGTCACCGTGTTCGACACCGCGGAGGTCTACGGTCTCGGGCGCAGCGAGCGGATCCTCGGCGAGGCGCTGCGCGCCTGCGGCGGCACCGACGACGTCGTGCTCGCCACCAAGTTCCTCCCGCTGCTGCCGCTGGGGCCGGTCCTCGAACAGCGCGCGGTCGCCTCGGCCGCCCGGCTCGGCGTGTCCTCGATCGACCTCTACCAGATCCACAAGCCGCATCCGCTGCTCGGCGACAGCTCCGCGATGCGCGGGATGGCCGCGCTGCAGCGGATCGGGCTGGTCGGCGCGGCCGGCGTCTCGGCCTACCCGATGGCCCGCTGGCGCACCGCCGACGCCGCGCTCGGCGCCCCGGTGCACGCGAACCAGGTGGAGTTCAGCCTGCTGCGCCGCGAGCCGGCCGCCGAGCTGGTGCCGTTCGCGGTCGCGCAGCGCCGGGTCGTGATCGCCTACAGCCCGCTCGCCCAGGGCCTGCTGACCGCCCGCTACGACGAGACGAACCGGCCGTCGAACGCGGTGCGGCGCAACACCGCCTGGCTCCCGGAGAACCTGCGGGCGCTGCGCCCGCTGCACGACGCGCTGCGCGACGTGGCGGCCGGGCACGACGCGACGCCGGCGCAGGTCGCGCTGGCCTGGGTGGTGCACCACCCGAACACGATCGCGATCCCGGGTGCGTCGAGCCTGGCGCAGCTGGAGTCCAACGTGGCGGCCGCCGCGATCACCCTCACCGCCGACGAGCACGACGGCCTCACCGCGGCGGCCGCGGCCGTGCGGCGGACCCTCGGGCCGCGCGCGCTGCCCGCCCTCGCCCGCGACCTGACCAGCAGCGGAAGGGGATCGTTCGGTCGCATGACGGTGTGACGTAGACCGGTGAAAACCGTGCGCGTAACAAACGGGAGAGGTCTATCGTCGTCGTCATGGTGACGCTCGTCCCCTCCGTATCCCGTGCGGCGCACGACACGGCAGTGGCGGAGCTGCGCCGGCGGCGGTCCGGCGCCGGGCGGGTGCAGCTGGGCAAGCCGTCGTCGAACCTGTTCCGGTTCGGCGACCGGGACACCGGCCGCGGCGCCACCCGGCTGGACACCTCCGCGCTGGACGGCGTGCTCGCCGTCGACCCGGTCGCGCGGACCGCCGAGGTCCAGGGCATGGCCACCTACGAGACCATCGTGGACGCCACGCTCGCGCACGGACTGATGCCGCTGGTCGTCCCGCAGCTGAAGACGATCACGCTCGGCGGCGCGGTGACCGGGCTCGGCGTGGAGTCGACGTCGTTCCGCAACGGGCTGCCGCACGAGTCGGTGCTGGAGATGGACGTGCTCACCCCGGCCGGGGAGCTGCTGCACGTCACCCCGGACGGCGAGCACGCCGACCTGTTCGCGGCCTTCCCGAACTCCTACGGCACGCTCGGCTACGCGCTGCGGCTGGTCGTCGAGCTGGCGCCGGTGCGCCCGTTCGTGAAGCTCACCCATCACCGGTACCCGACGGCGGACGCCGTCGCGGCCGGGATCGAGGAGCTGGCGGGCTCCGGGGCGGACTTCCTCGACGGCGTGGTCTTCGGCCCCGGCGAGCACTACCTGAGCGTCGGCGAGTTCGTCGACGCCCCGATGCCCGGCGCCCGGATCTCCGACTACACCGGCCAGGAGGTCTTCTACCGGTCGCTGCAGCGCCGCCCGGTCGATCACCTGACCGCGCACGACTACCTCTGGCGCTGGGACCCGGACTGGTTCTGGTGCTCGCGCGCGTTCGGCGTGCAGCACCCGCTGGTGCGCCGGTTCTGGCCGCGCCGATACCGCCGGTCCGACGTCTACCGCAGGCTGGTCGCGCTCGACCAGCGCTACGGCGCGTCGAACCGGGTCCGTAGCGCGATCGGCGTCCCGACCGAGGAAATGGTCGTGCAGGACGTCGAGATCCCGGTCGAGCGGCTCGCCGAGTTCCTCGCGTTCTTCCACGCCGAGGTGGGGATCGCCCCGGTGTGGCTGTGCCCGCTGCGGCTGCGCGGCGAGCGGTCCTGGCCGCTCTACCCGATGGAGCGGGGCCGGCTCTACGTCAACGTCGGCTTCTGGTCGTCGGTGCCGGAACGCCCCGGTGACCCGTGGGCGCACAACCGGCTCGTCGAGGAGTGCGTCGCGCGGCTGGGCGGGCACAAGTCCCTGTACTCGACCGTGCACTACGGCGAGGACGAGTTCTGGGCGCACTACAACGGCGAGGCGTACCGGGCGGTGAAGCAGCGGTACGACCCGGCCGGGCAGGCGCCCGACCTGTACCGCAAGGTGACCGGCCGCTGAGGGGATGCCGCGGTCGGCGGAGCTGGAAGGTGGATCGGCGATGACGGGAGTTCTGGAGCGACGAGACACGACGACCGAACCGGTCGCCGGGATCCTGTCCCGGGTGATCGGCAGGGCGCCGGAACTGCGCATCGAGGCGTTCGACGGGTCCCGCAGCGGCCCCGACGACGCGCCGGTGACGCTGCAGGTCTGCTCGCCTCGGGCGCTGGCCCGGCTGGTGAGCGCCCCCGGGTCGCTGGGGCTGGCCAGGGCCTACGTGACCGAGGAGATCGACGTCCGGGGTGATCTCTACACCGCGCTGCGCGCGATGGCCGAGGTGACGCTGCACTCGATCCCGCGCCGGGACCAGCTCTGGCTCGCCCGGCGGCTGCTGCCCTACTGGCGGGAGCACCGGATGCCGCCGCCCGACCTGGAGGCCCGGCCGCGCGGGCTGCTGCACTCCAAGCGGCGTGACTCGCAGGCCATCTCGCACCACTACGACGTCTCGAACCGGTTCTACGAGTTCGTGCTCGGCGAGTCGATGACCTACACCTGCGCCGCGTACCCGCACGCCGACGCCACCCTGGAGGAGGCCCAGGCGAACAAGTACGCCCTGGTCGCGGCCAAGCTCGATCTCGAGCCGGGGATGCGGTTGCTCGACGTCGGCTGCGGCTGGGGCGGCATGGTCCGGCACGCCGCCGCCGAGCACGGGGTGAAGGCGCTCGGCGTGACGCTGTCCCGGGAGCAGGCGGCGTGGGCGCAGGCCGAGATCGAGCGCCAGGGGCTCGGGGGGCTGGCCGAGGTCCGGCACCTCGACTACCGCGACCTGCCGGACGGCGCGTTCGACGCGGTGTCCTCCATCGGGCTGACCGAGCACATCGGCAAGGCGAACATCGACGCCTACTTCCGGGCGATGCAGGCCAAGCTGCGGCCCGGCGGCCGGATGCTCAACCACTGCATCACCCAGCCGCACAAGCCCGACCACCGCAACACCGACCCGTTCATCCACCGCTACGTGTTCCCGGACGGCGAGCTCGAACCGGTCGGCACCCTCGTCACCGCGATGAACGAGGCCGGCTTCGAGATCCGGCACGCCGAGAACCTGCGCGAGCACTACGCGCTGACGCTGCGCGACTGGGGCGCGAACCTGGAGCGGAACTGGACCGACGCGGTCGCCGAGGTCGGTATCGGGCGGGCCAGGGTGTGGCGGCTGTACATGGCCGCCTGCCGCCTCGGGTTCGAGCTGAACAACATCCAGCTGCACCAGGTGCTGGGGGTGAAGCTGCACGCCGACGGCACCGCCGGGTTCCCGCTGCGCGGGGAGCACGGGGCGTACTGAGCTGGCCTGGGCTCCGGAGGCCCCCGGGGCGCGGGGCTCCCGGCGCGCGGGGCTACCGGGCGCTCCGCGCGGGGCCCGGCTTCCGTGTCGCACCCCCGGCGTGGTCTCGCACCGGCTCCAGGCGGTGCGGCGCCGGACCAGGGGTGCGGCATCGCGTGGATCGGGCGGGCCGGCGGGCCGCGGCGCCCGACCGTCAGGCCAGCCGGCGGGCCGCGGCGACGGCCCGGCCGGCGTGCCCGCCCCCGAACAGCACGGTGTGCACCAGCAGCGGGAACAGCTGGTGCAGCGGGATCCGGTCGCGCCATCCCTCGGCGAGCGGCGTCCCGGCGTCGGCGGACGCCCCGGCGTAGCCGGCCAGCACCCGGTCGAGACGGGGCAGCCCGAACAGGTCCAGCATCGCCAGGTCGGACTCGCGGTGGCCGCCGTGCGCGGCCGGATCGATCAGCCAGGCGGTGTCTGCGGACCACAGAACGTTGCCGGACCACAGATCGCCGTGCAGCCGGGCGGGCGGCTCTTCCGGTCCGGCGAGCCGGTCGATCCGCGCACAGACCCGGTCGATCGCGGCCGCACCGGCCGGATCGAGATCGCCGCGGTCGCGGGCGGCGCGCAGGTAGGGGAGCACCCGGTCCTGCACGAACCACTCGTGCCACGGCCCGTCGTGCCCGACGTTGCGCATCCGGGCGTGCCCGATCCATGCCTGCGCCGGGCCGCCCGGCGGCGGCGCGCCGAACGCGTCGGCACCGGCGGCGTGCAGGACGGCGAGCCGCCCGCCCAGCTCCCCGGCGGCGTCCTCGGTGGGCCGCCCGGCCGGGACCCAGCTGCTGACCAGCCACTCGTCGTCGTGGCCGAGGACGTCGGGCAGCGGCGGGCCGCCGGGAACGGCGAGCCAGCGCAGCCCGGCGGCCTCGGCGGGGATCGAACCGGGATCCGCGGCGCCGTTCTTGACGACGACGGTGACCGCCGCGGCCCCCTCGCCGAGCCGGAACCGGGGCGGGTGCCCGCCGAGCTCCGCGGTCACCGTCCGCCCGGTCAACCGGTGGACGGGAGCGCTCACGCCTGGCGCTTCACGTACTCGACCAGACCCGGCAGCGCCGCCGCGATCATCTCGTAGACCTCGGTGAACCCGTCCGGGCCGCCGTAGTAGGGGTCCGGGACCTCGGCGCCCTCGGCCGCGTCCGGATCGAACGCGCGCAGCAGCCGGACCCGCTTCGGGTCCGGCACCGAGCGCTGCAGCGACCGCAGGTGCCCGGCGTCGAGCGCGACGAGCAGATCGGCGGACAGGATCTCCGAGTCGACCTGGCGGGCCTGGTGGGCGGCGTCGAAACCGTGCTCGGTCAGCACATCGGCCGCACGCTCGTCCATCGGCTGGCCGATGTGCCAGTGACCGGTCCCGGCACTGGTCACCCGCACCCGGTCGGCCAGGCCGACGGCCTCGACCTCGGCAGCCAGCATCTTCTCGGCGATCGGGGAGCGGCAGATGTTGCCGGTACAGACGAAGACGACGTTCACGGTGAACCCTCCCGGGGAGCACGGGCTCGGACGTCGGCGTTGACGGCGGACAGCGAGAACAGCAGGAACAGGGTGGGCGTGACGGACATGGTCCGCCCATTCTCACCCACCCCGCCGTGCCGGTCCGTGCGGGCGCCCGCCGTAGGGTGTCCGGATGCCGTTCGATCACCCTCGGGCCGGTCACGGACCCGGTGACCCGGGCGCCCACGACCTGCGCCACCACGGCGACGCCGAGGTGGCCGACGGCCTGCTCGACTTCGCCGTCAACGTGGTCGGGGACGGGCCGCCCGCCTGGCTGCGCGACCGCCTGGCCGCGACGCTCGACGGCCTCGGCCGCTACCCGCGGGCCGGCCACGACGCCCGGGCCCGCGAGGTCGCCGCCGCCCGGCACGGCCGCACCCCGGACGAGGTGCTCCCGCTGGCCGGGAGCGCGGAGGGGTTCGCGCTGCTCCCGGCGCTGCGGCCGCGGCTGGCCGCCGTCGTCCACCCGGGGTTCACCGAGCCGGAGGCCGCACTGCGGACCGCCGAGGTGGACGTCGTCCGGGTGCACACCGACGCCGCGGACGGGCACGCGCTGCACCCGGCCGCGGTCCCGGACCGGGCCGATCTGGTCGTCGTCGGGAACCCGACGAACCCGACCGGGGTGCTGCACCCCGCCGGCACCGTGCGCGCGCTGGCCCGGCCGGGGCGGGTGCTCGTGGTCGACGAGGCGTTCGCCGACGCCGTCCCCGGGGAACCGGAGTCGCTCGCCGGCGCCGCCGACGTGCCCGGCCTGCTCGTCCTCCGCTCGCTGACCAAGACCTGGGCGCTGGCCGGCCTGCGCGCCGGCTACGCGCTCGCCGAGCCGGCGCTGCTGGCCCGGCTGGCCCGCCCGCGCCCGCCGTGGCCGGTATCGACGCCCGCCCTGGAGGCGATCCTCGCCTGCTGTGAGCCGGACGCGCTGTCGGCCGCCGACCAGCGGGCCCGCGAGCTGGCCGCGCACCGGGTCTCGATGACGACCGCGCTGGAGGCGATCGAGGGCGTAGCGGTGTCCCACGGTGTGGCGCCGTACCTGCTGCTGCACCTGCCGGACGGCACCGGGGACGACGTCCGGCGGCTGCTGCGCGCGGCCGGGATCAGCGTGCGGCGCGGCGACACCTTCCCCGGGCTGGGCCCGGACCACGTCCGGGTCGCGGTGCGCCCGCCGGAGCTCGCCCGCCGGCTCGTCGAGGAGCTGGAGCTGGCCCTGCGCACGCTGGTGGTGCCGGCATGAGCGCCACCCTGGGCGACGTGACCGACGCGCTGGAGGCGGCCTACCCGCCGGCTCTGGCCATGGAGTGGGACGCGGTCGGGCTGGTCTGCGGCGATCCCGCGCAGCCCGTCGGCTCGGTGCTGTTCGCCGTCGACCCGACCCCGGAGACCGTCCGGGAGGCGATCGACTCGGGCGCCGGGCTGCTCGTCACGCACCATCCGCTGCTGCTGCGCGGGGTGCACGGCGTCGGCGCCGACACCCCCAAGGGCGCGCTGCTGCACACGCTGATCCGGGCCGGCGTCGGGCTGTTCACCGCGCACACCAACGCCGACATCGCCGATCCCGGCGTCTCGGACGCGCTGGCCGCGGCACTGGGCCTCGCCGTGGCGGGCCCGCTGCAACCGGAACCCGCCGAGCCGCTGGACAAGATCGTCACCTTCGTCCCGGTCGGGCCGGCGATCGCGCAGGTGCACACCGCGCTGTCGGACGCGGGCGCCGGTCGCTTCGGCAACTACTCGCACTGCTCGTTCGCCACCGCCGGCACCGGCCAGTTCCTCCCGCTGGACGGGGCGGTGCCCGCGATCGGCGAGGTCGGCCGGCTGGAGCGGGTCGCCGAGACCCGTCTGGAGATGGTGCTGCCGCGGTCCCGGCGGAACCAGGTCGTCGCCGCGCTGCGCGCCGCGCACCCCTACGAGGAGCCCGCCTACGACCTGCTGGAGATGGCCCCGCTGCCGTCGTCGCGGGGGTTGGGCCGGATCGGCTCGCTGCCGGAGCCGGAGCCGTTCGCCGCCTTCACCGAACGGGTGGCGGCGGCGTTGCCGGCCACCGCGTGGGGTGTCCGCGGCGCGGGCGACCCGGACCGGCCGATCCACCGGGTCGCGGTGAGCGGCGGTTCCGGCGACTCCGCGCTGGGCGCCGCCGCCCGGGCCGGGGTCGACGCCTACGTGACCGCCGACCTGCGGCACCATCCGGCGTCCGAGCACCTGCTCGACGGCACCGGGCCGGGCGGCCCGGTGCCCGCGCTGGTCGACGTCGCGCACTGGGCGTCGGAGTGGCCGTGGTGCGAGCAGGCGGCGGGCGTCGTCCGGGCGGCGCTCGGCGGTAGCGTCTCGGTGTCGGTCTCCCGGCTGCGCACCGATCCGTGGACCACGGCGGCCACCGCCGCTCCCGGGGCCGTGTCCTCAGCGGCTGCGCACCAGCCGACCCCCCATCACACGGAGGCGAGATCATGAAGGCCGACCCCACCGCCCAGGCGAAGCTGCTGCAGCTGGCCGAGGTGGATGCCGAGATCGGCCGGCTCGCCCACCAGCGCCGGACGCTGACCGAGCACAAGCAGTTCGACGACGCCGAGCAGCGGCTCCGGGACGCGCGCGACGCCGCCGTCCGGGCCGAGACCCGGGCCGGTGACCTGGACCGGGACATCGCGCGGATCGAGCGGGACGTCGACGGTGTCCGGGCCCGCACCGAGCGCGACCAGAAGATGCTGGCCGGGGCCGGGATCGGGGCGAAGCAGGCCACCGAGCTGCAGCACGAGCTGGACACCCTGGCCCGCCGGCAGGGCGTGCTGGAGGACGAGCAGCTCGGCGTCATGGAGGAGCGCGAGGCGGTCGGGGCGGAGCTGGAGCACGCCCGCGCCGAGCTGGCCGCCGCCGAGGAGCACATCGCGGAGATCCGGGTCCGCCGCGACGCCGCCGAGGGCGACATCGACGTGTCCCGGGCCGGGCGGGACCGCGCGCGGGCCGAGCTGGTCGCCGCGCTGCCGGACGACCTGGTCGCCGACTACGAGCGGATCCGGGCGAAGGGCGGGGTCGCGGCCGGCGCGCTGCGCGAGTCGCGGTGCAGCGCCTGCCGGCTCGAGCTGGACCGCACCTTCATTGCGCAGGTCCGGGGTACCCCGGCCGACGAGATCGTGCACTGCGAGGAGTGCGGCGCGATCCTGGTGCGTGGCAAGTGAAGCTGGTCGTCGAGGCGGACGGCGGGTCGCGCGGCAACCCCGGGCCCGCCGGATACGGCGCGGTCGTGCTCGACGCGACCGGGCGGCAGGTGCTCGCCGAGGTCTACGACGGGCTGGGCACCACCACGAACAACGTCGCCGAGTACCGCGGGCTGATCGCCGGTCTCGCCGCGGCCCGGGAGCTGGGCGCCACCGAGGTCGAGGCCCGGCTGGACTCCAAGCTCGTCGTCGAGCAGATGAGCGGTCGCTGGAAGGTCAAGCACCCGGCGTTGCAGGAGCTCGTCGACGAGGCCCGGGACCTGGTCCGCCACTTCGACGCCGTGACGTTCGGCTGGATCCCGCGTGCCGACAACGCGCGCGCCGACGCGCTCGCGAACCGGGCGATGGACGGCGGATCGAGCCCGACGCCGGAGCCGTCGGCCGGCCCGGAGCCCAAGCCCGGATCGGCGACCGAGTCCTCCGAGATCGGCGCGACCGACTCGTCGGCGGTGGCGGCGGCCTGGACCGGGCAGGTCGGTACCCCGGTCCGGATGATCCTGCTGCGGCACGGGCAGACCGAGCTGTCGGTGGAGCGCCGCTACTCCGGGCACGGCGACCCGGAGCTGACCGGCGTCGGTCAGGAGCAGGCCGCCGCGGCGGCCCGCGCGCTCGCCGCCCGGCTGGCGAAGGAGGGCGTCGCCCCGGCCGCGGTGCTGTCGTCGCCGCTGCGCCGGGCCCGGCAGACCGCCGCCGCGGTCGCCGAGGCGACCGGCGCCGACCTGCTGGTCCGGGACGCGCTGATCGAGACCGACTTCGGCGGCTGGGAGGGCCTCTCGTTCGCCGAGGCGCGGGAGCGGGATCCCGAGCTGCACGGCCGGTGGCTCGGCTCGGCCGACGTCGAACCCCCCGGCGGGGAGAGCTTCCGCTCGGTGGGGGAGCGGATCGAGGCGGAGCGCCGCCGGATCGTCGAGGACTTCCCGGGATCCACGGTGATCGTGGTCAGCCACGTGACGCCGATCAAGATGCTGATCCGGGACGCGCTCGGCGCCGGCGACGAGGTGCTGTTCCGGATGCATCTCGATCTCGCGTGCACCAGCGTCGCCGACTTCTACCCCGACGGCGGGGCCTCCGTCCGCCTGGTGAACGACACGTCCTACCTGGACTGAATCGGCGGGCGGCCGGGCCCGGCCGATACCGCGGAACGGCGCGCCGCGCACGCAGGCGCGCCGCTGGATCGATACAACCATGGCCCGAACGGGCGGAGTCGACTCCGGAGCGTTGTCCCCCCACCCCGCCCGGGCGATGATCTGCGAGCACCGTACGGGGTGGATCTCGTACGGAGCGTGAACGCTGTCTCGGTGTCGGGGAACGGAGAGACAAATGTCGGTGCGGTCTTCTGGAGCGCTGTCCCACGAGCACGACTACGGATACGACCTGGCCCACGAGATGAGCACGATCGCGCGGCTGCCCCAGCAGCGGCGCGGCACGTCCCGGCCGATCGGTGCGCCGGCCCGCGAGCTGGACCCGGACACCGATCTCGGGCACGACATGGCCCACGAGATCTGACCCACCGACCGCGGACCCACCCAACGCAGACCCACCACCGACGGCCCCGCCCGGCACCCGCCGCGCGGGGCCGCCGCACGTCCGCCCCCGCCGCTGCGGCGTTCAGGTCAGCAGCGCCAGCGACGCCCACAGCGCGAGGGTCGACGCGAGCAGTGCCGGTGGCACCGTGACGGCACCCAGGCCGACGAACGTCCCCAGCCGGGGCGGGTCCCCGTACCCGGCCGCGATCCGCCGCCACAGCAGCGTCGCCAGCGATCCCGGGTAGGTCAGGTTCGGCCCGATGTTCACCCCGAGCAGCATCGCGAGGACCAGCCCGGCGTGCGGCGACGGGCCGAGCGCGGCGAGCAGGACGAGGGTCGCGGGCAGGTTGTTCACCAGGTTCGCCAGCACGGCGGCGACGACCGCGGTGAGCAGCAGCCCGGCGAGATCGGGGGTGTCGGGCAGCAGCGCGCCGAGCCCGGCGGCGAGCCCCTGCCCGGCCACCCCGGCCACGACGACGCCCAGCGCGAGCACGAACAGGCAGAACCCGGGGGAGGCGGCCGCGACCAGCCGCACCGGCCCGGTCTCCCCGCGCCGCAGCGCCCGGACCGCGAGCACCGCGGCACCGGCGGCGGCGATCACGCCCGGGCCGACGCCGAGCGCCGAGGACAGCGCGAACCCGGCGAGCGTCGCGGCGAGCACGGACAGCGCGAACACCGGCACCGGTTCCGGTCGGGGCGCCCCGCCGAACCGCTCCCCGGGACCGGTGCCCAGCCGCGCGGTGCCCCCGGCGTCGGCATCCGGCGTCCCGGCCGCCGGATCCCCGGTGCCGACGCGCCGCCCGACCGACCCGCCGTCGCCCCCGCCGGACCCGCCGGACCCGTCGGACCCGCCGGACCCGTCCTGCAGGTCACGGGCGAAGTACCGGCGCAGCACCAGATACTCCACGGCGAGCACCGCCACCCACGGCCCCACCATCAGCCCGGCGAACCCGAGGAAGCTCAGTCCGGTAGCCGGGAACGCCAGCAGGTTCGTCAGGTTCGACACCGGCAGCAGCCCGGAGCCCGAGTTCGACAGGTGCGCGCACGCGTAGGAGTGCGGCCGCGACGGCAGCCGCAGCCGGGCCGCGGTGGCCAGCACCACCGGCGTCAGCAGCACGACCGTCGCGTCCAGGCTCAGCACCGCGGTCGTTCCGGCGGCCGCGCCGAACACCAGCACCAGCAGCCGCCCGGGCCGCCCGCCGGACGCGCTGCCCAGGCGCGCCCCCAGCCACCGGAAGACGCCCTCGGCGTCGGCGAGATGGCCGAGCAGCAGGATCGCGGCCAGGAACCCGACGGTCGGCGCCAGCCCGCCGATCTCGGCCAGGGCGCCGTCGACGGTGACCAGCCCGGCGGCGACGGTGAGCAGTGCGGCGGGCACGGCGACGGCCGCCTCGGGCAGCCCGAACGGCCGCAGCGTCGCGGCGGCGAGCACCGCCACCAACAGCGCGACCGCGAGCAGCAGGCTCACCGCAGGAACAGGGCGACGCCGACCGCCGGCAGCGCCGCGAACACCAGCAGGACGACCGAGGTCCAGTCGAGCACAAGCAGACCGTAGACCGGCCCGCGCCCGCCCGCGTGATCGCCGTGGCGGTGCGCGGCGCCGCGATCCGGGTGGCCGGACGCACCACGACGGCGATCATGCCGCCGTCGTCCCGCCATCCGGACGTTTGGTTTGCATCGATGCGTGGGTGCGGTGCGAGGCTGCACAGGTGAGTGCGATGCAGCGCGTGCAGGCGGTGGGCGACGTGGTCGGCCGATGGTTCCCGGTGATCGTCCTCGCGGCGGGCGCGGTCGCCCTCGCCGTGCCGGGGGTGTTCACGGGGTGGTCGTCGGCCGTGCCGTGGCTGCTGGCGCTGATCATGCTGGGGATGGGCATGACGCTGCGGCCGGTCGACTTCGGCTACATCGTGCGG
This sequence comes from Pseudonocardia sp. DxW, assembly GCF_058448985.1. Taxonomy (NCBI): domain Bacteria; kingdom Bacillati; phylum Actinomycetota; class Actinomycetes; order Pseudonocardiales; family Pseudonocardiaceae; genus Pseudonocardia; species Pseudonocardia sp. DxW. Next base: position 292,608 of record NZ_JBZFLK010000005.1, read on the forward strand.
CGGCCCGCGGCGTTCGCGATCGGCCTGGGTGCCCAGTACGTCGTGATGCCCGTGGTCGGCTGGCTGCTCACCGTGCTGGTCGATCTGCCGCCGGAGATCGCGGTCGGCGTGATCCTGGTGGCCTGCGCACCCGGCGGCACGGCGTCGAACGTGGTGGTCTTCCTGGCCCGCGGCGACGTCGCGCTGTCGGTGGCGATGACGTCGGTGTCGACGCTGGTCGCGCCGATCGTGACGCCGCTGCTGGTGCTGCTGCTGGCCGGGCAGTACCTGCCGGTCTCGGCGAGCAGCCTGTTCCTCTCGATCGTGCAGATCGTGCTGATCCCGGTGGTGCTGGGCTTCCTGCTCCGGCGGTACGCAGGCGGCGTCGTCGACCTGGTGACGCCGGCGCTGCCGCTGGCGTCGGTCGTCGGCATCACGGTGGTGGTGATGATCGTCGTCGCCGGTTCGGCGGACGCGCTGTTCACCGCCGGGCTCGCGATCGTCGGTGTGGTCGTCGTGCACAACCTGGCCGCATTCGCCCTCGGCCACGCGGTGGCCCGGGCGGTCGGGCTCGACGCGACGGCGCGGCGTGCGGTGTCGATCGAGGTCGGGATGCAGAACTCCGGGCTCGCCGCGACCCTGGGCACCGTGCACTTCGGTCCCGCGGCGGCCCTGCCCGGCGCGGTGTTCTCGGTCTGGCACAACGTGTCCGGTGCCGCGCTGGCCAGCTACTGGTCGAAGCGGCCGGTGTCGGTCACCGCCGCGCGGGAGTGACCGGCACCGGGAGAGCGCCCGGTGGCTGCCGAGTGCTCTCAGTGCCTCTAGTGCCGCAGCCCGGCCTCCTTCAGCAGCGGCATGACCCGCTCGCCGAAGTACTTGAGCTCCTCGTTGTAGTCGATCAGGCCGAAGATCATGCCCTCCATGCCGGCCTCGTTGAGCTTGCCCAGCTCCTCGGTGACCTGCTCGGGGGTGCCGACGATCGGGTAGCCGCCCCAGCCGGCGATGAACCGCTCCTGCATCGCCTTGACGGCGTGGTCGAACGACTTGCTCTCGCCCGATCCGGCGATCTTGATGACGTTGCCGGCGGCACCCCAGTCGCCCTCGTCGATCACCTGCTGGAAGGCCCGCTTGGCCTCCTCCTCGGTGTCCCGGCAGACGACCAGGCCGTAGGTCATCACCTGGATGTCGCGCTGGTAGTCCTCGCGCGCCTTGGACCGGACCTTGTCGGTGTAGGCGGCGATGTTCTCCAGGGTGTCCAGCGACGCGAAGTTGATGTCGACGTTGCGCGCGGAGAACTCGATGCCGGCCGGCGAGTTGCCGGCGTTGAGCAGCGCCGGGCGGGGCGCCTGGTGCGGCTTGGGGTACGCCTCGAGCAGGTCGCCCCGGAAGAACTCCGACTCCAGGCTGAACGATCCCTCCTCGGTCCAGAGCCGGGTGGCGAAGTCGATCCAGTCCTGGCCGAAGGCGTAGCGCTCGTCGTGCTCGCGCTGCTCGGTGCCGAACATCTCCATCTCCGGCGGCACCCAGCCCATCACCAGGTTCAGGGCGAACCGGCCGCCCGAGATGTGATCGATGGTCGTCGCGGCCTTGGCGGCGACGATCGGGTGCACGGTCGGCAGGTGCGAGGTGGCGGCGATGGAGATCCGCTCGGTCGCCTCGGCGAGCCCGGCCGCCCAGGCGTAGGTCTCGAAGCAGTTGCCGTTGAAGTTCGTCGACCCGCCGAAACCCTTCCAGCGGGCGACCGGGACGAGCACGTCGAAGCCGAGATCGTCGGCCCGGGTCGCGATCTCCCGGGTGTGCTCCCAGGTGATCCGGTAGTCGCTCGGGGCGTGGCTCATGATCAGGCCGTACGAGCAGTTGGTGCCGAACAGGCCGAGCTTCATCTTCTGGTCGCCGAACAGCGGATTGGTCTGCGTGCGGTCGACCAGCGGCCGGGTCTCCTCCAGCGGACGGGGATCGGTCGGGTGGAGGCCGAGGCGCTCGTTCGCGGTGACGGTCACGTGGGTGTCTCCTTGGATCGGGTGCGGGCGGGCTCTAGCCGAGCTGGAAGGGATCGCGGGTGCCGCCGGTCAGCTCGACGAACACGGACTTGTTCTCGGTGTACTCGTTGATCGCGTCGACGCCGTTCTCCCGGCCGATGCCGCTGGCGCCGAAGCCGCCGAACGGCATGTTCGGGGCGATCACCCGGTACGCGTTGATCCACACCGTGCCGGCGCGCAGCCGCCCGGCGACCCGGTGCGCGCGGTGCACGTCCTTGGTCCAGACCGCGCCGGCCAGGCCGTACGGGGTGTCGTTGGCGAGCTTGAGCGCCTCGTCCTCGTCGGTGAACCGGTAGGCGGAGAGCACCGGCCCGAACACCTCCTCGCGGACGATGGTGTTCTCCGGCGTCACCCCGGTCACGACGGTCGGGCGGACGAACAGCCCGCCCCGCTCGGCGTCCGGTTCGCCACCGCAGGCGAAGGTCGCGCCCTCGGCGGCGGCGCCGCGCAGGTAGCCGAGCACCTTCTCGTACTGCGGCCGGTTCGCGACCGGGCCCATTTCGGTGGCCTGCTCGGTCGGGTCGCCGAGGACGATCGCGTTCGCCCGCGCGACGACCTTCTCCACCAGCGCGTCGTGCACGTCGGCGTGCACGATCAGCCGGGACCCGGCCATGCAGGTCTGCCCGGTCGCCGCGAACACCCCGGCGACCAGCCCGTTCGCCGCCGCGTCCAGGTCGGCGTCCGGGAACACGATCTGCGGGGACTTCCCGCCCAGCTCCAGGGTGACCCGGTTGACGTTCGCCCCGGCGGCCTGCGCGACGGCCGCACCGGTCGCCGTCGAACCGGTGAAGGCGACCTTGTCCACCCCGGTGTGCCCGGCCAGCGCCTCCCCGGTCGCCCGGTCCCAGCCGGTGACGACGTTCAGCACGCCGTCCGGCAGCCCGGCCTCGTGCAGGACCTGGGCGAACGCGACGGTGGAGGCGGGGGAGTGCTCGGACGGCTTGACGACCATCGTGCAGCCCGCCGCCAGCGCCGGCGCCAGCTTGAAGGTCAGCAGCAGCAGCGGCGAGTTCCACGGGGTGATCGCGCCGACCACGCCGACCGGCTCGCGGGTGGTGTAGCCGAAGTAGTTCGGGTTGACCGGCGGGACGGTGCGACCCTCGACCTTGTCGGCCAGCCCGGAGAAGTAGTAGTACCACTGCGGGAGCGCGGTGAGCTGCCCGCGCATCTCGCGCAGCAGCTTGCCGGAGTCGTTCACCTCCAGCCGGGCCAGCCGCTCCGCGTTCGCGGCGATCGCGTCGCCGCAGCGGCGCAGGATCGCGGCCCGCTCAAACCCGGTCCTCGCACCCCACTCGCCGTCGAACGCGCTGCGGGCCGCGGCGACGGCCTCGTCGACGTCGGCGGGGGAGCCGTCGGCCAGCCGGGCCCACGGCTCGCCGGTGTAGGGGTTCTGCGACTCGAACGTCGCGCCCGACCGGGCGGGCACCGTCCGGCCGTTGATGAAGAGCCCGAACTCTTCCAGTGCTGGTGTCTGCGACATCGTGTCCGGCATCTCCCTCGCAGGTCTCCCCGGCCGGCTCCGTCGCCGGTCGGCGGTGGATCCGGACGCTAGGGCGGCCCGCGCGGCACTCGATATCCGCGCGCCGCGCCGGTCCAGCCGTTCCGTGCACCGGCGCGGGTCTGCACCGAGCGGACGGCCGCACGCACGCAACGGCTGGTCGGGGTGCCGCGAACGGACATAGGCTGCGCGGGACGAGTGATCCGCGGCACGAGGAGGTGTCGAGACGATGCGGTCCGGCGGCACGCTCGAGCGTTTTCCGGTACTGGCGACGCACAGCCTGGAGCAGGCCCGCGACGCGGTCACCCGGACCTACCTGCGGCACGACCTCACCGCGCCCGACGAGCAGGTCGCGATGACGCTGAACGCCACCACCGACCGGGTGTTCACCGTCGGGTACCTGACGTACCGGTCGCCGGCGACGCTGGTCATGCCGCCGACCGAGGACAACTACCACGTGAACCTGACGGTCGCGGGCGTCACCAGGGCCGAACGCAGCGACGGCGACCGGGCGCGGACCGGTGCCCGGGCGTCGGGCATCGTGCTGCTGCCGGACCGGACGAACACGGTCCGCTGGTCACCGGACGCCGAGCAGCTCATCCTCAAGATCCCGCGGACCAGCCTGGAGACCCACCTGAGCGAGCAGCTCAACCGGCCCGTGCACGACGTCGTCGACTTCGGGTTCGGTCTGGACCTCACCACCCCGGCCGGCCGGACGCTGCTCGCGTCGGTCGAGTTCCTGGCCCGCGAGCTGGACCGGCCCGGCGGGCTGGCCGAGATGCCGATCGCCCGCGAGCAGCTGGAGGCGTTCGTGATGACGCAGCTGCTGCACGCCGGGCGGCACCGCTACAGCGACGCGCTGGTGGGGCCGCCCGATCCGGTGCGCTCCGGCCGGCTCGGCCCGGTCCTCGACCACATGGAGCAGCACGCCGACGATCCGCTGACCCCGCAGGAGCTGGCGAGGGTGGGCTGCATGAGCGTCCGCACCCTGCACGCCGCGTTCCAGCAGGAGCTGGGCGAGTCGCCGATGGGGCACCTGCGCCGGATCCGGCTCGACCGGGTCCGGGCCGAGCTGCAGCGCTGCGACCCGGCGACGGTGCGGGTCACCGACGTCGCTCTCCGCTGGGGGTTCCTGCACCAGAGCCGGTTCGCCCAGCAGTACCGGCAGCGGTTCGGCGAGCTGCCCAGCCAGACCCTGCGCGGGTGACGCGGGCCGCCCTCACCGGCCCTGCCGGTCCGGCCCGCGGCTCGTAGCCTGGACGGCATGACCGCAGCCACGGAGATCGCGTTCGAGAACACCTTCGTCCGCGACCTGGACGGCCTGTACCTGCCGTGGAACGCCGCACCGGCGCCGGAACCGCGGCTGGTGCTGCTCAACGAGGCGCTGGCCGGCGAGCTGGGCCTCGATCCGGCCGCGCTGCGCGGGCCCGCCGGACTCGGCCTGCTCACCGGGACCGCGGTGCCGGGGTCGGCGACGACGGTCGCGCAGGCCTACGCCGGGCACCAGTTCGGCAACTACTCGCCGCGCCTGGGCGACGGCCGCGCGCTGCTCGTCGGCGAGCTCGTCACGCCGTCCGGGGAGCGCCGCGATCTGCACCTCAAGGGATCCGGGCGGACCCCGTTCGCCCGCGGCGGCGACGGGAAGGCGCCGCTCGGGCCGATGCTGCGCGAGTACCTGGTGTCCGAGGCGATGCACGCGCTCGGCGTCCCGAGCACCCGGTCGCTGGCCGTCGTCGCGACCGGCGGGCACGTCATGCGCGAGCGCGGCCCGGAACCGGGCGCGGTGCTGGCCCGCACGGCGTCGAGCCACCTGCGGGTCGGGACGTTCCAGTTCGCCGCCGCCACCGGCGAGACCGAGCTGCTGCGCAGGCTCGCCGACCACGCGATCGCCCGGCACCATCCCGGCGCCGGCTCCTACCTGGAGCTCTTCCGCCGGGTGGTGGACGCGCAGGCGCGGCTGGTCGCACGCTGGATGCAGGTCGGCTTCGTGCACGGCGTCATGAACACCGACAACATGACGATCTCCGGCGAGACCATCGACTACGGCCCCTGCGCGTTCCTCGACGCGCACGACCCGGCGACCGTGTTCAGCTCGATCGACCACGGCGGCCGCTACGCCTACGGCAACCAGCCCGGCATCGCGCAGTGGAACCTGGCCCGCTTCGGCGAGGCCCTGCTCCCGCTGCTCGACGACGACCCCGACGAGGCGATCCGGCTCGCCACCGGCGTGCTCCAGGAGTTCGCCGACCGCTACCTCGCCGCCCGAGACGAGGGGTACCGCCACAAGCTCGGCCTGCCGGACGGGCTCGACGCCGAGCCGCTGCTGGCCGACCTCGCGACGCTGCTCGCCGAGCGGAAGCCGGACCACACGCTGTTATTCCGGCGCCTCGCCGACGCCGCCCGCGGCGACGCCGGACCGGTCCGCGACCTGTTCGACGACCCGTCCGCGGTGGACGGGTGGCTCGCCTCCTGGCTGGCGACCGGGCCGGACCCGGCGGCGATGGACCGGGTCAACCCGGTCTACGTGCCGCGCAACCACCTCGTCGAGGAGGCGCTCGGCGCGGCCGTCGCCGACGGTGATCTCGAGCCGATCCAGTGGATGTTGCAGGTGCTGGGGCATCCCTACGAGGAGCGGGAGGGCTACGAGCGCTACGCCCGGCCGCCGGGACCGGACGCCCCGCCGTTCATGACCTTCTGCGGCACCTGACCAGCCCCGCCCCGCCTCGCACCGGTTTCCGCGCCGAGATGCAGCTCAGCGGGCCGTGAAGATCGACAATTCCCGCTGAGCTGCATCTCGGTGACCGGGCGGGCCGGGACGCGGTGTCCCTGGAACCCGGGACGCGAGGACGGACACGGTCGTGCTCCGCGACCGTCCCGGTCGTCCCAGGCCGCAGGAGGACCGATGTCCGGAACACGTCCAGCCACCACGGGCACGTCCCGTGACGACGTCGACGTCCCGCGGGTCCGGCGCGGCGCCCGCCTCCTGGTCGGCTCGTTCGCCGTGCTCATCGCGATGATCGTCGTCGATCTGGTCCGCACCGTGCTGGACGGCTCGCTCGCCGCGGAGACGGCGGCGGCCGAGGAACTCGGTGTCGACGTGAACGAGCTCCCGCCGGAGGTCGTCGCACAGATCCACGGCGAGCAGAGCCTGCTGGACCCGATGCCGTACCTGCTGATCGCCGGTGCCGCCGCCTTCGCGTTCGGGATCGCCACCGTCGCGCGCGCCGTGCGGCCGGCCCGGCGGGGCTCCGGCGCCGTTGCGGTGACCGCGGCGGTCGTGTGCGCGGCGGCATGGAGTGCGGCGCAGGTGGTCGCGCTGCTGGTGGGCGTGGGCGGGAAGGCCGTCGAGGGCTGGTTGCCGGTCCTGGTGACGGTGACCTGCGCGGCCGGCGGCGTCGCGCTCGTCGCGCTCGTCCTGGCACTGCGGCCGAGCGGTGTGGCACGCCGGACCGGCACCGTGGTGGCCGGTCTGGCGGGCGCGTCGGTCGTGGCGAGCTTCGCCCTCCCGCCGCTCGTGCCGTTCGTGCTGGGCGCCGTGCTCGGTGCTCCCTTGGCTGTGGCCCGCCGGTCCAGCACACTCTGAGCCGGGGACGAGCCCACGGGGAGCGGGATGGCCGGCGGAGCGGTGCGGCTGCCGGCGACCGCTGCCGCGACGGTCGCGGTGCTCGGCTGGGCGGCGTGGGGGACGCCCGCCTTCGTGGACGCCGTCGCGCAGCCGTGCCCAAACGGGATCTGCCGCCGGTTCGAGCGGCCGTCGCCGCAGGCGGTGGACCTGCTGGCCGCGGCAGGCACGGGACCGGCCGGCTATGCCGTGGTGGTCGCCGTCGTGGCGTGGGCGGAGCTTCTCGTGTTCCTCGCCGTCGCCGTCGCGCTGGTGCTGCGGCGACCGGCCGGCCGGTTGGTAATCCTCACCGCGGTGCTGCTCCCGCTGACCGCACTCGCCCCGTTCGCCGCCGCCGGTCCGGGGTCGATGTGGTGGGCGGACGCCGTCCGTGCCGCGGCGGTGGCCGTCCTCGTCCCGGTGTTCGTCGGCCTGTTCCCGGACGACCGCTGGCATCCGCGCTGGTACCGGTGGGTCTGGCCGCTGCCGGCGCTGGTGCTGGTCAGCGGGACGCCGCCGTTCCCGGACACCCCGCCCGGGCACGAGGTCGCGGAGCTGGCCACCTGGCTGCTGCTGGCCGGGATCCAGGTGCACCGCTACCGGACGGTGTCGGACACCGCTGCCCGGCAGCAGGCGAAGGTGCTGCTGCTCGTGGTGCTGCTGCTGGTGTTCAACGCGGCACTCGTCGCGGTGGCGGGGGTGACCGGTGCCCTCCCGACGGTGCAGCCGGTCGCCGTGCTGCTCGACTACCTGGCGTTCGCCGCGCTGGGTGCCGGGCTGGGGTGGGCCCTGCTGCGGCACCGGCTCTACGACGTCGACGTCGTCCTGCGGCGGACCGTGCTGTACGGCGGCGCGCTGGTCGGGCTGGCGGTCGTCTACGTCGGCCTGGTGGCCGTCGCCGGTTCGGCGCTCAGCGGGCGCGCCGCGCCCGCATCGGCCGGTACCGCGGTCGGTGTCCTCGCGCTCACCGCAGGACTCGCCGGGTACGCCATGCGGGGACGCCTGCGTCGCCGGATCCTCGGCGGCCACGGACTGGCCAGGGCGCTCGCGGCGCACGGCCGGGAGCCCGACGCCGGGACCGGCCGGGACCTCGCCTCGACGCTCGCGGCCGGCCTGCAGCTGCGGTACGTGCAGGTGCTCGACGCCGCCGGGACGCCGCTCTGGAGCCACGGTGAACCGGTGGCGGCCCCGCACCGCGAGTCCGTCGTGGACGCCGCGGGACGGGACCGCGGCGTGCTGCTGCTGGCCCCGGCGCACGGGGACCGCCTGGACCGGCACCACCGGCGGCTGCTCACCGAGGTCCTGCCGTTCGTGGCGCTGGTGCTGCTCGCACGGGACGAGGCGACGCTGCTGCGGCGGGCCCGGGTGGCGGCGGCCGAGGTGCGCGAGTCCGAGCGCCGCCGGCTGCGCCGGGACCTGCACGACGGCGTCGGGACGATCCTGGCGTCCCAGCTGCTGATCCTGGACACGGTCCGGGTGACCGGTGACCGGCCGGAGCTGCTGGCCCGGATGGAGGAGCAGGTGCGGTCCGCCATCGGCGAGGTGCGCCGGGTCGCCCACGACCTCCGCCCGCCGGTGCTGGACCACGCGGGGCTGCCGGGGGCGCTGCAGGCCGAGGCCGACCGGCTGACCTCGGCCGGCCTGACGGTGCAGCTGTGGACCGACCCGGGCGCGACCGCCGCGGTGAGCCCCGCCGCGGAGGTCGCGCTCCTGCGGATCGCCCAGGAGGCGCTGGCCAACGTCGTCCGGCACTCCGGCGCGCGCACCGCGCGGATCGAGCTGACGGTGCAGGAAGCGGACACGGTGCTCGTCGTGGCCGACGACGGCGGCGGGCAGCGGCCGGCCCGCCCGGATCCGGCCCTCGGCGGGATCGGCGGGGCGTCGATGCGCGAGCGCGCCGCGGAACTCGGCGGGACGGTCACGGTCGGCCCCGGACCCGGCGGCACCGGTACCCGCGTCGTGACCAGGATCCCGCGGTGAGCGACGGCACCGCGGGCCCGATCGACGTGCTGGTCGTCGACGACCATCCGGTGTTCCGGCTCGGGGTGCGGACCAGGCTGTCGGCCGAGCCGGACATCGTCGTCGTGGGTGAGGCCGATACCGGTGCAGCGGCCCTGGCGCTGGTGGAGCGGACCGCGCCGGACGTCGTCCTGGTCGACCTGAACCTGCCCGACATCGACGGCGTCGAGCTGATCCGGCAGCTCGGTGCCGTCGCGCCACGGACGGCGCCGCTGGTGCTGACCATGCTCTCCGCCGACGCGGTGACCGCTGCCGTACGGGCCGGGGCACGCGGCTACCTGCTGAAGGACGCCGAGCCCGGCCGGATCGTCGCTGCCGTCCGCGCGGTCGCCGCGGGCGACTCCGTGTTCGGTCCGCAGGTCGCCGCGCGGCTGCTCGGGGGCCTCGACCGGGCGATGCCCGACCGGATGGCGTTCCCGGACCTGACCGGGCGCGAACGCGAGATCCTCGGCCTGCTGGCGGACGGTCTGGGCAACGCCACGATCGGCCGCCGGCTCGGGCTGCGGTCGAAGACGGTGCGCAACTACGTGTCGAACGTGATCGGCAAGCTGCAGGCCGCCGACCGGGCCGAGGCCGTGTTGCGGGCCCGCCGGGCCGGTCTCGGCGAGTCCCGGCCGGGCCTGCCGCCCACCGGGGGCCGGGCCGAACCGGATCGCTAGAATCCGCGGTGCGGACGAGTCGGTCGGGCGACCGCGTCGGGATCCACGGGTCCCGTCGAGGAAAGTCCGGACTCCACAGGGCAGGGTGGTTGTCAACGGCAACCCGGGGCGACCCGCGGGACAGTGCCACAGAGAACAGACCGCCTCCGGGTCCGCCCGGAGGTAAGGGTGAAACGGTGGTGTAAGAGACCACCAGCACCCCGGGTGACCGGGGTGGCTCGGTAAACCCCACCCGGAGCAAGGTCGAGAGACCGCTCCGTCATCCGTGACGGGGCGGTTGCGCAGGCGTTCGAGGGCTGCCCGCCCGAGCCTGCGGGTGGACCGCTGGAGCCTGCCGGCGACGGCAGGCCGAGATGGATGGTCGCCGAACGGTGCACCGTGAGGTGCCCGGGAACAGGATCCGGCTTACAGACCGACTCGTCCGCACCCAAGCCCCTGACCTGCCGGTCGGTCCGGATCGACCGGTCGGGGGCACACACGGGGCACCCGGCCGGCCTACGCCGCTTTGCCCCACGCCCAGAGCGCCCGGTCGAGGGTGCGGAGGTCGGTCCCGCAGCGTCGGGCGATGCCGCGACACGTCGTCAGATAATCGGCGTAGGCCGCCCAGGTCGAGTCCTGTTCGCCGTGCCGCCGGAGAGTCCGCATCGCGAGGACATCGATGACCGTGAACGTGTCAGGCTTCGCGACGGTCAGGAAGGCGCTGGCGACCGGCACACCAACGCCTCGGAGCAGCCCGAGCACCCGGTGCGCGAGGTGTTCCGGCGCCCGAAGGGCCATATCGGTGATCGTCTCGACGTCCGCGGGATCGTTCCGTCGGAGGAAAGTGATCGCACGGTTCGACTTCCACTTGATCACCTCCTCGGCTTCCGGGAACGTGAAGTACCCGCGCTCGCCGACTGCTCGGTGAATCGGTCCGAGCACGTGGTCGTCGGCAGTCGACGGATAGGCGGCTGCCCACTCAGTCACGAACTCCGCATCGATCTTCTTCGTCGTCATCGGTGTATTCCCATGCTCGGAGGATCGGCGAGTGCTGTCCCGTCGTGAAGTGGTCCACCCGCACGTGCGACACCGAGTCGATAAGACAGTTGCCTACTCAGCTTCCGCGGATCGTGTGGAATCCGGTGCAGCGCCGAGGACGGTGTCGATGGCCTCACGTGTCCTGTCGTCGGAGTCGGACCAGATGTGCGCGCAGGTGTCGAGGGTCCCCGCAGCGGTGGCGTGGCCGAGCCTGCTCTGGACCGTCCTCACGATCGGTCCGTCGGAATGGACGAGCGGGTACTGCCGGCGTGACACCGCCGGTCGTCCCACTCCCCGCGTCGTCCGCATCCGGAACTCGAAGTAGCCTGCCGCACCATGGAGCAGCGGGTCAGCCTCATCACGCTCGGCGTCGCCGATCTGCCGCGCGCCCGGGCGTTCTACCTGGCGCTCGGATGGCAGGGGCAGGAGGTGGAGGAGACGGTCTTCTTCCAGGCCGGCGGGCTGGCACTGGTCCTCTGGGACAGGGCGAAGCTCGCCGCGGACTGCGGGGTGCCCGACGAGCGGGGCGGCGGGTTCGGCGGGATGGCGCTCGCCCACAACGTCCGCTCCGACGCGGAGGTCGACGACACGCTCGCCACCGCGGAGCGGGCCGGCGGCACGGTGACGAGGCCGGCGGCCGTCACCCCGCTCGGATTCCGCTCCGGGGTCTTCGCCGACCCGGACGGTCACCTGTGGGAGGTCGCGCACAACCCGGAGTTCCTGCTGGCCGACGACGGCACCCTCACGTTGCCGGACTTCGGCCGGTAGCGGCCGCACGCGCCGAAGCCGGGTGCGCCCCGGTTCTCACGGCGTCCCGCGGGCCCCGAGCAGGCTCGCCGCGGCAACCCGCTCCAGCCAGTCCCGGTAGCCCTCGACCGGCCACCCGCGCAGCCCGACCAGGCGGCGGTAGGACGCGCCGTCGTTCAGCGTCCAGATCAGGTCTGCGGCGTCGTCGACCGACAGCCCGGGGCGCAGCCCGTCCAGCGATGCCAGGTGGGTCGCGAACGCCCGCGCCCCCGCGAGCCGTTCGGTCTCGGCCTTCGTCCGCAGTGCGGCCGCGTCGGCGTCGACGTCGGCCGCCGCGTCGATCACGGCACCGAGTGCCGCCGCGCGCTGCTGCACGCCGACGGTCATCCCGGCCCAGAGGCGCAGCGCCTCGGCGGGGTCGGTGGCGGCGACGATCCGCCGGACCTCGGGCCGGTCCGCCATCGGGACCGGCTCGTCGTCGCCGACCAGGCAGAAGTCCCAGGCCAGCGACAGCAGCGCCGGCTTGCCCCCGGCGGCGTTGACCACGGTCCGGCGGCTCACCCCGGCGGCGGCGGCGACCGCGTCGAGGGTGGTGGCCGCGTACCCGTCGCGTTCGAACAGGCCGGCGGCGGCCGCGACGACGGCTCGCCGGGTGGCCCGCGCGCGCTCGTCACGCAGGTCCGAGCGGTACGGCCTCGACATCGGCCACCTTTCAGTGCACTCTGAGTGCAGTCATAATACGGGAGGCGTCGTGCGGATCTCGATCATCGGTGCCGGTCCGGCCGGCCTGTTCCTCGGGGCCGCGCTGGCGCGTCGCGGGCATGCGGTCGTCGCCGTCGACCGTGACAGCGGCCCGGCCGCCGACGGGCGCTGGGACCGGCGCGGCGTCATGCAGTTCCACCATCCGCACGGGGTCCGCCCGCAGGTCGGTGCGGCGCTGCGGGCTGAGCTCCCCGAGGCGTACGACGCGTGGCTGGCCGCCGGAGCGGAGCCGATCACGTTCACCCTGCCGGACGGGCGCCGCGTGTCCGGCGGCATGCGCTCGCGCCGCGAGACGTTCGAGCGCGCCCTGCGGGCGGTCGCGGTGCGCGAGCCCGGGTTCACCGTCCGGCAGGGGCACGTCGACGCCGTCGCGATCGCCGACGGCCGCGCCCGCGGCCCGGTCGTGGACGGTGCGGTGCTGCCGTCCGACCTGGTGATCGACGCGTCCGGGCGGTCCGGTCGGGCGACCCGCGCCTACGGACCGGCGCCGGCACCGGCGGGCGACACCGGGATCGCCTACGTCAGCAGGCAGTACCGGCTGCACGATCCGGCGGCCCCCGGCCCGATGACGAACCCGCTGGCCTGGCAGGCCGATCCCGACGGGTACCAGGTGGTCGTCTTCCGGCACGAGGCCGGGATCTTCTCGGTGCTGCTGGTCCGGCCGGCGGGGACGCTGCGCGACCTGCGGCACGACGCCGCGTTCGACGCAGCCTGCCGGGCGGTCCCCGGTCTCGACGACTGGACCGACCCGGACCGCGCCGCGCCGATCACACCCGTGCTGCCCGGCGGCCGGCTGCACAACCGGTACCGGCCCCAGCCCGGGATCGACGGCCTCGTCCTGGCCGGGGACGCCGTCTGCACCACCACGCCGATGTTCGGCCGCGGGCTCGCCACCACGATGATGCAGGCCCGGGAGCTGCTCCGGCTCCTCGACCGGGGCACCCCCGGGGACTTCGGGGCGTGGTGCGACGCCGAGATGCGGCCCTGGGTGGACGACCACGTCCGGTCCGACGCGTGCACCCGCCTGCTCTGGACGGGCGCGGACGTCCCGGACGGCCCGCTCCCGTCGAGCCTGGTGCTGGCCGCGGCCGAGGCCGATCCGCGGATCGGCGCGTTCTGCGGGGACTACCTGGCGATGACCGCGGGCCCGTCCGCGCTGGCCGCCGCCGAACCGCTGGCGAGGGAGGTCTACGACTCCGGCTGGCGCCCCGCCCCGTCCGACGGACCGACCCGCGACGAACTGGCGCGCATCATCCGTACCGCCGTCCCCGCCTGACCGCACCGCCGAGATGCGCACCAGCGTTCCGCAGAGCTCGTCGGGGGCGGCGGGGGCGGTGCGCGGCGTGGCTCGCCGGGCGCCGGATCCGCTGCCAGGATCAACGGATGGGCGGCTTCTACCACCTCTGCTTCGCCGTACGGAGCATCGAGGCGACGACCGGGGAACTCGCCGCCGTGCTCGGAGTGGAATGGAACCCGATCCGGGACGGCAGCCTGGGGGACGGTCCTACCGGATCGTGTTCTCGACCGCCGGCCGCCGTTCTTCGAGGTCATCGAGCGCTCCCCCGGGAGTCCCTGGGACGTCACGGAGACCGGGTCCCGGTTCGACCACATCGGTTACTGGTCCTCCGACGTCCGCCGGGACCGGAACCTGCTCGTGCGCAGGGGAGCTCCCGTCGACTTCGACGGCTGCCCTTACGGCAGGTCCTTCGCCTACCACCGCCTGACCGGGGTCGGGCACGGGTGGAGTTGGTCGATCTCGATGCCCAGCAGGGCTTCCTCGACGAGTGGGCGCCGGGCGGAGGGCCGATGCCACCGTTCGAACCCGGACCGCCCGACAGCACCGGCGGCGGGCCACCGGCCCGCCCGTGAACCGCCGGTAACCCCCCGCCGTCCCGCTCGTTGGGCAGGACACGGCGAGTCGAGGGGGACGCATGCGCCGAGGGCGACGGAACGTACTGGCGGCGACCGCGGCGACACTCGCCGCCCTGGTCACGACGGGGGCGCTGCATCCGGCACTGGCGTTCGACCCGTTCGGCCCGTCCGGCACCATGGTGGTCACCCCGGCGTCGTCGAACCAGTTCGCCGGGACCTACGACCGCGGCGCGGGCAGCCGCGGGTTCACCTCCCGGCTCGGCGCCCCGCCCGGTGGCGGCACGGGCGCGCTGGAGCTGCGCACCCCCGGCGACGACGACCGGATCCAGTTCGGCACCGACGAGATCGCCGGCCCGCTCGGCCGGTTCCGGTCCAGCAGCTATTGGGCGGTGCGGGACCCGGCGTCGCCGGGGATGGCGATGCCGTCGTTCCAGATCGCGGTCGACATCGACGGCGGGCACCTGGAGCCGCGCGACCTGCACGTGCTGAGCTACGTCCCGGAACCGGCGCCGGCCGGGGAGTGGACCCGCTACGACGTCGGCTCCGGCACCTTCTGCCTGATCCGGCAGGTCGGCGCGGCGGACGCCTACCGGGAGTGCGTGGCCGGCGGTGAGCGCCGGACCCTGGACCAGATCATCGAGGCGTATCCGCAGGCCACCGGGTACGCGGCCGGGGTGAACCAGGGCGGCGGCACCGCGGGCCTGGTGTCGGCGGTCGACCTGATCCAGGTGGGGAACCGGACCTACGACCTGGAGCCCGGCTGATCAGGACACGCAGAACTCGTTGCCCTCGGGATCGCGCAGTGTGGTGGTGACCGGGCCGCGGTCGGACGTCGTCCACAGCACCGCGGCGCCGAGCGCCACCAGCCGGGCCACCTCGGCGGGCGCGGCGTCCGGGCCGACCTGCAGGTCCAGGTGGACGCGGTTCTTCGCGGTCTTCGGGTCCGGCACGCGGGCGATGAAGATCCGCGGCCCGGGACCCCGGCAGGTGGCGACGTCCCGGAAGGCCCGGCGGTCGCCGTCGGCGACGGTCTCCGCCTCGGTGATCCGCCCCGCGGCCAGCAGCCCGTCGACGACCGCGGTGTGGTCCTCGATCTCGTAGCCGAGGGCGGCCGCCCAGAACCGGGCCAGCGCGTGCGGGTCGGCGGCGTCGAACGCGATCTGCAGCTGCACACCGCCGATCGTGCCGCCGAACCCGGTCAGGCGCTGTCCTGGATCGCGGAACTGTCGGTGGGGCGCGCCATCATCGGCGCACACCGACGACGAGGAGCGCGCGATGCCCGGGAGCGACCCCACGATGGCCGAGATCACCGCCGCGGTGGAGGTGGGCCGAGCCGGCGATCCGGCGGCCGCGCGGGGCCTGCTCGCTGCGCTCTGGGAACGCATCGGTCCGGCGGGCGACCCGCTGTACCGGTGCATCCTGGCGCACTATGCCGCCGACGTGGCGGGCGACCTGCAGGAGGAGCTGCGGTGGGACGAGCGCGCGCTGGCCGCGGCCGGCGAGGTCAGCGACGAGCGGGCCCGCGCCCTCGATCCGTCGCTGCGGATCGCCGGCTTCTACCCGTCGCTGCACCTCAACCTGGCCGACGTGCACCGCAGGCTCGGCGACGACGCGGCGGCGCACCGGCACCTGGGGCAGGCGGCGGAGCGCGTCGACGCGCTCCCCGGGGACGGCTACGGCGCGATGATCCGGTCCGGGATCGAGCGCTGCGGCGAGCGGCTGGCCCGCGGTGACCGATCGGTGTCGGGGTGAGGCGCGGGGATCACGCCCGGTCCGGGCGCGACCCCCGCGCCGGATCACACGACGGCGCCGTCGGAGTTGCGGGTGCGGGCCCGGTCGGCCCGCGACGGGTTCCGCCGGCCCGCCTTGCCGACCGGCTGCTTGGACTTCCCGACCCGCGGCGGCATCCCGCCCCAGCGGCGCTGCAGCAGGATCGAGACCGGGCCGGCGACCACGATCGTCGAGATCGTGCCGACCACGATGCCGACGATCAGCGCCAGCGCGAAGTCGGCGAGCGTCGCCCCGCCGAGCACCAGCAGCATCACCAGGATCGTCAGGGTGGAGATGCCGGTGTTGACCGTCCGGGGCAGGGTCGAGAGCACCGCGGACCCGACGACCCGGTGGAAGGGTTCCTTCGCCCGCTGCGCCCAGTGCTCGCGCACCCGGTCGAACACGACGACGGTGTCGTTCACCGAGTAGCCGATCACGGTGAGCAGCGCGGCCAGGAACACGCCGTCGGCGGTCCGGCCGGTCCAGGCGAACACACCGACGACGACCATCACGTTGGTGAACAGCGCGGCCACCGCGCCGGCGCCGAGCGTCCACCGGAACCGGTAGGCCAGGTAGACGAACTGCGCGGCGAGCGCGACGCCGAGCGCGATGATGCCGCCGCGGGCCAGCTCGGCGCCGAGGCTCGGGCCGATCATCTCGTCGCGCAGCACCTCGGCGCCGCCGCCCGCGCTGCCGACGGCCTCGCGCAGCGCGGCCACACCGGCGTCGTCGAGCTCGCCGGCCCGCAGGCCGATCGCGCCGTCGCCGGTCGCGGTGACCGACAGGTTCGGGAACCCGGCCGCGGTGACGGCGTCGCGCGCCTGCTCGACGGTGATGTCGTCGGTCGTCGTGAACTCGACCAGCCGGCCGCCGGTGAACTCGACGCCGAGCTCGAGGCCGCGCAGGAACAGCCCGCTGACGGCGACCACGAGCACGGCGCCGGCGACGGCCAGGATCTTGCCCGGGTTGCGCAGGAAGCCGGGATCGCGGGCCTCCAGCTTCCGGCGGACCGGGCCGATGGCGGCGATACCGGTGATCTTCGGCCGGCGCCGGACCGCGGGGATCTTCAGCACGGCCAGGGTCAGCAGTCGGGACAGCACCAGCGCCGAGAACAGCGACACCACGACACCGATGACGAGCGTGACGCCGAATCCGCGGACCGGCCCGGAGGCCAGGCCGAACAGCAGCACCGCCGCCAGCATCGAGGTGACGGCGACGTCGCCGACCGCGGACAGCGAGTTCTTGTAGCCGTTCTCCGACGCGCGTTCCAGGCGTGGTTTGACCGCGTACTCCTCGCGCGACCGTTCCGCGATCAGCACGTTCGCGTCCACCGCCATACCGACGGCGAGCACGAACGCGGCGAGGCCGGGCAGGGTCAGTGTCGCGCCGAGCCCGGTCTGCACCGCGTAGGCGGTCAGCGCGTACCCGCCGAGCGCGACGACGGCGACCAGGCCGACGAGCCGGTACACCACGATCAGGAAGGCACCGGCCAGCGCCGAACCGATGATCGCGGCCAGCGCGCTGGCCTCGATGGCGTCGGCGCCGAGCGTCGGGCCGACGGTCCGCTGCTCGATGATCTCGACCGGCACCGGCAGCGCGCCGCCCTCGATCAGCACCGCCAGCTCGGACGCCTGCTCGGGCGAGAAGTTGCCGCTGATCTGGGTCTGGCCGCCGACCATGCCGATGTTGCACTGGATGGTCTCGTGCACCTGCGGCGAGGAGATGACCTGGTCGTCGAGCACGATCGCGACCCGGCGCTGCGGGTCGCCGGGCGGGTTGCACGCCGCCTGCCCGGTGAGCGCCTGCCACCGGGCGGGGCCCTCGCCCTCGAACCGGACATCGACGACGTGCCCGACGCCCTGCGGGTTCGGCGCCGACATCGCCGAGCCGATCAGCTCACCGGCCAGCGCGGGCGGGCCGAGCTGCAGCGGCTGCCCCTCCTCGTCGGTGTTGGCCTGGTCCTCGCCGGGCACGCCGACGCCGAGCACGGGATGCATGGTCAGCTGGGCGGTCCGGCCGAGGGTCTCGGCGGCCTCGGCCGGATCGGTGAGGCCGGGGAGCTCGACGATGATCCGGTTCTCGCCGGAGCGGGCCAGGCTCGGCTCGGCGACGCCGAGACCGTCGATCCGGCCGCGCAGCACCTCGAGCACCCGGTCGGTGGCCTCGGCGTCGGCGGCCACCTCCTCGGTGTCGCGGGTCTCCAGCACGATCTGGGTGCCGCCGCGCAGGTCCAGGCCCAGGGTGGGGGCGGTGGTCAGCGCGATGACGGAGGACAGGACGAGTACGGCGAGCGCGATCAGCGAGCGCCAGAGCACGGGTCGTTGCTGCACGGGGATCCTCGGGGGAGCGTCCGGTGTGGGACGGGGGAGGGGCGGCGGGCGGGTGCGCGTCGCGCCGGCCCGGACCCGGCTCCGGCACGCGGGGTGCGGGCCGGAGGCGATCCGGGAGGGCGGCCGCGGATCAGGCCGTGGGCGGCCCGCGCGGATCGGCCGGGGTCCGGTGCCCCGGTTCGGGCCCGGTGGTGGGGTCCCGGTCCGGCGTCGCGCCGTCCGCGGCGACCTCCGGCAGCGCCAGGACCAGCGCGTCCAGTGCCGGTCCGGGATGACCGTGCACGGTGCTGTCGTCCGGCGCCGAGCCGGGGCCGCCCGGCGCGGCCCGGCCGGGCAGCGCCGACTGCGGCGCCGACGCGCTCGGCGCGAACTCGCTGTGCACCGTCGTCGGCGCCGGTACCGGTTCGGCCACGGCGGACCCCACGACCGGGGCGAGGACCGCGAACAGCGACAGCAGCAGCACGGCGACGACGCGTCGCGCGGGTGTGCGGGTCGGGCTCACGAGCGGTCCGTCCGGTTCGGGAGGGATACGGCGGTTCCGTCCCGACGGTACCGGCGCCCGCGCGGTCAGCCGTCGGCGGGCAGCACCGCCGTCGGCAGCGGCGGCCGGATGCGCTCCGGCAGCGCGGCCTCGACGGCCGCCGCGAGTGCGAGCAGCTCGGCGTCGCCCCAGCGCGGGCCGATCAGCGAGACGCCCAGCGGGAGGGTCCCGCCGTCGCCGTCCGGCGCGCCGCCCGCCGGGACGGTGACGTTCGGGTACCCGGCCATCGCGGCCGCGCCCGAGCTGCCCAGCACGAAGTCGTCGCCCGCGCCCAGCTCGACCGGCCAGGCCGGGCTGTTCGTCGGGGCGATCACGGCGTCCAGGTGGTGCCCGGCGAGCGCGGCGTCGAGGTCGCGGCGGCTCAGCGCCGTCGCGGTGTCGCGCGCCGCCCGGTAGTCCGCGCGGCCGGTGTCGCCGCCGGTCGCCAGTGCCGCCTCGAACAGCTCCTGGCCCCAGTGCGGCATCTCGACGTCGGCGTGCCGGCGGTTGTACTCGACGAGCTCGGCCAGCGAGGCCGGGCCGGTCACGCCGGGCGAGCGCAGGTAGGCGTCGATGTCCCGGGCGAACTCGGTGACCAGCGCGGTCAGCTCCGCCCCGGCGGTGTCGGCGCTGCCGGGCAGCTCCACCGGATCGACGAGCACGGCGCCGCGGTCGCGCAGGGTCCGCAGGGTGGCGGCGAACGCGGCGTCGGTCTCCGGGCTGGCCCCCTCGGCGACCCGCAGGACACCCAGCCGCACGCCGTCGAGGTCCCGGGCCGCGGGTGTGGCCGGCAGCGGAGGGGCCGGTGCCTGCGCCGTCGCCGGGTCGGCGGGATCGGGACCGGCGATCGCGGCGAGCACCCGGGCGGCGTCGGCGACCGAGCGCGCCATCGGGCCCGCGGTGTCCTGCTCCGCCGAGATCGGCACGATGCCGCTGCGCGACACGGTGCCCAGGGTCGGCTTCATCCCGACGATCCCGTTGGTGGCGGCGGGGCACACGATCGAGCCGTCGGTCTCGGTGCCGATCGCGACCGGGGCGAGGGCGGCGGCCACCGCGACGGCCGAGCCGGCGCTCGACCCGCAGGCGGTCCGCCCGGGGGAGTGCGGGTTGCGGGTCAGCCCCCCGACCGCGCTCCAGCCGCTGCTCGAGCGGCCGGACCGGAAGTTCGACCACTCCGACAGGTTAGTCTTCCCGAGCAGGACCGCACCGGCCTCGCGCAGCCGGGTGGCGATCGCGGCCGCCGGCGGGCGGGACCCGGCGAGCGCGGTGGACCCGGCCGTGGTGGGCAGCTGCGGCCCGGTCGAGGTGTTGTCCTTCACCAGCACCGGGATGCCCTCGAGCAGCCGGGGCGGCTCCCCGGCGGCCCGCCTGCGGTCGCTCTCGGCCGCCTGCGCCGCCGCCGTCGGGTCGACGGCGACGACCGCGCGCAGCTGCGGGTCCAGCTCGGCGATCCGGTCGGTGTAGAAGGAGGTCAGCCGGGCGGAGGTCAGCCGGCCGGCCGCCATCGCCGCCTCCAGCCCGGCCAGGTCCGTCCGGTCGAGATCCAGATCCACCGTTCCTCCTCCGCCCGCCGTGCCGCCGGGGGGTGTCCCCGCGCAGCCGGCGACCACGCCGAGTGCCAGGGTGGCGCACAACGCGACCGCTGCCATGCGCACGGTGCCTCCTCGGTCGGGATTCCGGCGAGCAACGATCTTGGCCGGGAGGTCCGGCCGCGACAAGGCGGACGGGACGTCGATCACGCCGGCGGGTTCGGCAGAATCGGGTCACCCGCACCGGGGCACACGGCAGCACCAGGGAAGAGAGGACCGACGTGAGCACGGAGACGATCGAGTTCCAGGCCGAGGCACGCCAGCTGCTGCGCCTGATGATCCACTCGATCTACTCGAACAAGGACGTGTTCCTGCGCGAGCTGATCTCGAACTCCTCGGACGCGCTGGACAAGGTCCGGCTCGCCGCCTACGAGGACAAGGATCTCGGCGCCGACACGTCCGACCTGCACATCGAGCTGGTCCCCGATCCGGAGGCGCGCACCCTGACGGTCCGCGACAACGGCATCGGCATGACCCGGGACGAGGTCGTCGAGCTGATCGGCACGATCGCGAAGTCGGGCACCGCAGAGCTGCTCGCCCGGCTGAAGGAGGCCGAGGGCGACTCGGCGTCCGAGCGCAACCTGATCGGCCAGTTCGGGGTCGGCTTCTACTCGGCGTTCATGGTCGCCGACCGGGTGGTGCTGACCACCCGCAAGGCGGGCACCGGCGAGGGCGTCCGCTGGGAGTCCGACGGCGAGGGCTCCTACACGATCGAACCGGCCGAGGGGCTGCCCCAGGGCACCGCCGTCACGCTGCACCTCAAGGCGTCCGACGCCGAGGACCAGCTGCACGACTTCGCGGACCGCACCGTGCTGCGCCGCACGGTGAAGGCCTACTCGGACTTCATCACCTGGCCGGTCCGGATGCCGGCCGAGGGCGAGGGTGAGGGGGCCGGGCCGGAGACCCTCAACTCGATGAAGGCGCTCTGGGCCCGTCCGCAGCGCGACGTCTCCGAGGAGGAGTACGCCGAGTTCTACCGGCACGTCAGCCACGACTGGCAGGAGCCGCTGGAGACGATCCGGCTCGCCGCCGAGGGCACCTTCGAGTACCAGGCGCTGCTGTTCCTGCCGAAGGTCGCGCCGATGGACCTCTACATGCGCGACGCCCGCCGCGGCGTCCAGCTCTACGTCCGCCGGGTGTTCATCATGGACGACTGCGAGGCGCTCGTCCCCGAGTACCTGCGGTTCGTCAAGGGTGTCGTCGACGCGGCGGACCTGTCGCTGAACGTCTCCCGGGAGATCCTCCAGCAGGACCGGCAGATCTCGGCGATCCGCCGGCGGCTGGTCAAGAAGGTGCTGTCCACCATCGGCACGCTGCGCGACGAGCAGCCGGAGAAGTACGCGACGTTCTGGGAGCAGTTCGGCCGGGCGCTCAAGGAGGGGCTGCTCTCCGACGCCGACAACCGGGAGACGATCCTCGGGGTGTCGTCGTTCCTCAGCACGCACGGCGAGGAGCCCACCGGCCTGGCCGCCTACGTCGAGCGGATGCGCGAGGGCCAGGACGCGATCTACTACATGACCGGCGACTCGCGCAGCGCGATCGAGTCCTCGCCGCACATGGAGGCGTTCCGCGAGAAGGGCTACGAGGTCCTGCTGCTCACCGACCCGGTCGACGAGGTGTGGGTGGACACCGTCGACGGTTTCGGCGGGACCCCGCTTCGTTCCATCGCCAAGGGCCAGGTGGACCTGCAGACCGACGAGGAGAAGGAGCAGGCGCAGCAGCGGCAGGCCGAGTTCGGCGGGCTCTGCGAGTGGATGGCCGGGGTGCTCGCCGACGACGTCAAGGAGGTCCGGCTGTCGTCCCGGCTCACCACCTCGCCGGCGGTCCTGGTCGGCGACGAGTTCGACATGACCCCGACCCTGGAGAAGATGTACCGGGCGATGGGCCAGGAGCCGCCGAAGGTGAAGCGGATCCTGGAGCTGAACCCGTCGCACCCGCTGGTCACCGGACTGCGCGACGCCCAGGCGGCGGGCCGCGACGAGAGCGGGACGGCCGAGCTGCTGCACGGCATGGCGCTGCTCGCCGAGGGCGGCGACCTGCCCGATCCGTCCCGGTTCGTCGGGATCCTCGCGGAGCGGCTGCAGCAGACGCTGTGAATTACGACTGAACGACTGCACAGATGTCGACCCCGGCGGGAGTGCGGGCCAGCGTGTCCCGGTGCCCCGCTCCCGCCGGATCCCGGCCGCGTCGCTGATCGCGGCGCTGGCGCTCGTGCCCGCCCTGCTCGCCGGCTGCGCCGCCGGACCGGAACCGGACGTCCCGGCGGAGCAGCCGGCCGCCGGGACGATCCGCAACTGCGACGTCGACGTCCCGGTCGAGCGCCCGGAGCGGATCGTCGCGATGTTCCACAACGCGGTGGAGGCGGTGCTCGCGCTCGGCGCGGCCGACCGGCTGGCCGGCGCGGCCTACCTCGACAACCCGCTGCTGCCCGAGCTGGCCGGCGAGTTCCACCCGGAGACCGACCGGCCCGTCTACTGGCCGGAGGAGTACCCGTCCCGGGAGGAGGTCCTGCGGGTCGCACCGGACCTGGTGGTCTCCGGGTTCACCGGCGCGTTCACCCGGGAGGGCCTCGGCACCCGCGCCGACCTGGCCGGGACCGGGATGAACACGTTCCTGTTCAGCTCGTTCTGCCCGGCCGCCGACGGCGGCACCCAGGAGGCGCTGGCCGCCAACGACGTCTCGCTCGACGCCGTGCAGCGCGACCTCACCGATCTCGGGCGGCTGCTCGGCGCCGAGGACCGCGCCGCCGAGCTGACCGGCCGGATGCAGGCCACCCTGGCCGACGTCGCCGAGCGGCTCGACGGAGTCACCGCACGACCCCGGGTCGCGATGCTGAACGCCCCGGCGGGCAGCACCGAGCTGCGGGTGTTCGGCACCGGCGACGTCGCGACGACGATCATCGAGGCGGCCGGCGGCACCCAGGCGTTCCCGGACATCGCCGGTCGTCAGCGGACGGTCGGCCCCGAGGGGATCATCGCGGCCCGGCCGGACGTCGTCGTCATCCCGGCCTGCTGCGGGATCGACGCCGGCCCGGAGTCCGCGGAGCCGCTGGCACAGCGGCTGCGCGACGACCCGGCGCTCGCCACGGTGCCCGCCGTCCGGGACGGCAAGGTCTTCACGACGACGTTCGCCGAGGTGAGCCCCGGCATCCGGAACGCCGACGCGGTGCGCACGCTGGCCGGTCGGCTGCATCCGGAGCTGTTCACGGACGGTTGACGCGGGAGCGGTGCGGGGGAGTGGGTGCATCCGCCCGGCGCCGTTGCCGAGCGGACGCCGGTGACCGTAACCCGACACCTGTGGCCGAGTACAGCGGGCGAGATTCGATCGTTGCCGTGGCGCGCTACCCGGCGGCGGGCAGCGGCGGGTGGCCCGGGCGCAGCCCGTCGAGCAGCAGGGCCAGATAGCGGCGCCGGTCCTCGCCGGTGGTGTCCCCGGCGCCCTCCGCGCCCTCGGCGACGGCGAGCGCCATGACCAGCAGCGCCGACAGGTCGCGGGCGGTCAGCTCGGGCCGGACGGCACCGGCGTCGCGGGCCCGGTCGAGCAGCCGGTTCAGCGTCCGGCCGTAGCGCTGCACCGACTCCACATCGAAGGCGCCCGCCTCGCGGGCGAGCCGCAGGATCGTGCGGCGCCCGGCGATCGCCTCGACCGCGCGGGACAGCGACCCGGCCAGGTCGGCCCACGGGTCGTCGGTGCCGGCCGCCGCGGTCGGCTCGATCTCGTCGGCGAAGACCTCCTCCAGCACCGCGCGGATCAGCTGGTCCCGGGTCCGGAAACGGCGGTACAGGGTCGCGACCCCGACGCCCGCCCGGCGCGCGATCTCCTCGAGCGCCACGTCCGGGCCGTCGGACTCGAACGCGGCCGCCGCGGCCTCGACGATCCGACGGTGGTTGCGCGCCGCGTCGGCCCGCAACGGCCGGGCCGGGCCGGGCCCGGTCATGGTGGTCATCGGAGCACGGTAACGGGTGACCGGCCCCGGACGTGGCGGGACGGCGAGGGGCGGCGGCGCGGCGCCGACTGCGGAAGGATCGCGGCGTGCGTGCCGATCTCCGCGTCCTGCCGACCGCCGACCTCGGGAAGGACGGGTTGCGCGGGCTGCGCGGGTTGCTGGACGCGGCGTTCGACGACTTCGACGACGCGTCCTGGGACCACGCGCTCGGCGGCCTGCACGTGCTGGCGGGCCCGCCGGACGCACCGTTCGGGCACGCCGCCGTGGTGCTCCGGCGGGTGCTGCACGGCGGCGTCGCGCTGCGCACCGGCTACGTCGAGGCGGTCGCCGTGCACCCGTCCCGGCAGCGGCAGGGGCTGGGCGGCGAGCTGATGGACGTCGTCGACGGGCTGGTCCGCGGCGGCTACCGGCTCGGCGTGCTCGGCGCCTCCGAACGTGCCGCGCCGCTCTACCGCAGGCGCGGCTGGCAGCTGTGGCGCGGACCGCTGGCCGCGGTCACCCCGGACGGTGTCGTCGCCACCCCGGACGAGGCCGGCAGCGTGCACGTCCTGCCGGTGGACGCGCCGCTGGACCCGGCGGTGCCGCTGATCTGCGACTGGCGCGACGGCGAGCTCTGGTGACCGCGCGCGGTGCGGGCGCCGCCCCGGAGTGACCGAGCCGGTTCACCGCGGCGTCAGGTCGAGGTCGCCCGCCGGACACCCGGGGACGTTGGAGTTCCCCCGTGCAACTCGCGGTCCTCGATCTCGCAGGCACCACGATGGCCGACGACGGGTTGGTCCTCGCGGCGCTGCGGGCCGGACTGCGCGCGGCCCGGGTCCGGGTGGACGGTCCGGGCTACCCGGCGCTGGACCGGCAGGCCCGCTCGACGATGGACCGGTCCGCGATCACCGTCCTGGGCGAGCTGCTCGACGGCGACATGTACCGCGCCCGGCGCGCACACTCGGCGTTCACCGAGTACCTGAGCGCCGCCGCGGACGACGGCCGGGTCCGCCCGGTCCCGGGCGCGCCGCAGGCGCTCGACGCCCTGCACGACGCCGGCCTCAAGATCGCCGTGATCTGCGGCTTCGATCCGGACCTGCGGGACCGGCTGGTCGTCGCCCTGGATTTCGGGGCGCGGGTGGACCTGCTGCTCTCACCCGCCGACGTCGACGGGCGGGGCCTGCCCGAGCCCGACCTGCTGCACGCCGCCATCCGCCGGACCGGCTGCACGGCGTCGCAGGTGGCGGTGGCCGGGGACGCCACCGCCGACATCGACGCAGCGGTCCGGGCCGGGGCCGGACTGGTGATCGGCGTCCGCGGGGGAGCGCACGGCGAGCCCCGGCTGCGGGCGGCCGGCGCGGACGCCGTCATCGACTCGGTGGCCGATCTCCCGGCGCTGCTCGGGCTGCCCGGCTGAGCCCGGCCACCCGGTGAGGTCCCACCGCGCGCGACCGGGCGTACGGTCGGCTCGGCTCATCGGTCGGGGAGGGGAACGCGTGGCGCGACGCACGGTGGCGGTGGCGGCCCTCGGGACGACCCTCGCGCTGATCTCCTACACCGCCCCGCTCGCGACCCTGGAGGCGATCTCGGCCGATCTCGGGACCGGCCCCTCCGGGCGGGCCTGGATCCTCAGCTCGATGAGCCTCGGGCTCACCGCGCTGCTGCTGACCGCAGGCACCCTCGCGGACCGGTTCGGCAGGCGGGCGACCTTCGTGACCGGCGCCGCCGTCCTCGCACTGACCTCCGCCGGCGGTGCGCTCGCCACCGGCACGGCCGGGTTCGTCGCGGGCCGGATCGGGCAGGGCGTCGGCGCGGCCGCGATGATCGCCTGCAGCCTGGCGCTGATCGGGCACGCGCTGCCACCCGGCCCGCAACGCGCCCGGGCGACCGGCCTGTGGGGCGCCGCGCTGGCCGCCGGGATCGCCGCCGGCCCGCTGCTCGCCGGTGTGCTGCCGTGGCGGTGGCTCTACCTGCTGATCGCGGTCGCAGCAGTGCTGCTCGCGGTCGCCGCCCGGTCGCTGCTCGTCGAGTCCTCGGCCGCCCGCCCGCGCCCGGTCGACCTCCCCGGCATGGTCCTGCTGGCCGCCGGGCTCGCCGTGCTGCTGGCCGGCCTGACCGAGGCGCGCCGGCTGCCGGTCGGCGCCGGCACCGTGGCCCTGCTGGTCGCCGGGGTGCTGCTGCTGGCCGGGTTCGTCGTCGTGCAGTTCCGGTCGCCGCACCCGATGGCGGGCCCGGAGCTGTTCCGCAATCCCGGGCTGATCGCGGCGACCGTCGCCAGCCTCGCCACCGGGCTCGGCATCATCTCGCTCAGCTCGTACCTGCCCGCCCTGATGCACGGGGTGCACGGCGACCCGCCCGCCGTCTCCGCGCTGCTGCTGCTCGGCTGGTCCGGCACCGGCATCGTCACCGCGCTGCTCGCCCGGCGGATCAGCGAGCGGATCGGCGACAGCGTCCGGCTCGGTGCCGGGCTGCTCGTGATGGCGGGCGGGCAGGTCGGCCTGCTGGCTGCCGGCGGCGGATCCGGCGTGGTCCTGGCATCGTTGATCGTCACCGGCGCGGCGACCGGCGTGGTGAACGCGAGCCTGGGCCGGGAGGCCGTCGCGTCCGTCCCGGCGGACCGGGCCGGGACCGGCAGCGGGATCAACAACACCAGCCGCTACCTCGGCGCCGCGATCGGGGTGACCGTCACCTCGGTGCTCACGGCGCCCACCGGCGGGGAGACCGCCGCGCAGCTCCTGGCCGGCTGGCACGTCGCGGTGCTGGTCGCGGTCGGTGCGACGATCGTGGGTGCGGTCGTGGCGCTGGTCTGTGCCCGGGTGGCGGCGCGCAGCCCCGTGCCCTGACGGCGGCGGGCCCGCCTCCGGCACCCGGCCTGCGCCCGGCCCCGGCGCCCGATCGCTAGTGTCGATCACGATGAGGATCGCCCACGAGGTCTCCGACGCCCTTGCCGCGGGCCGGCCGGTGCTGGCCTGCGAGTCCACGATCGTCACGCACGGCCTTCCCCGGCCGCGGAACCTGCAGGTCGCGCGGGAGGCCGAGGAACTCGTCCGGTCGCTCGGTGCCGTCCCGGCGACGATCGGCGTCCTGGACGGCGAGGCCGTCGTCGGGTTGTCGGGCGCCGAGCTGGACCGGTTGGCGGGCGACGCCGGTGTCGCCAAGCTCAGCGCGCGGGATCTCCCGGTGGCCGCGGCCACCGGGGTGTCCGGCGGGACGACGGTCGCGGCGACCGCGCACCTCGCCCACCGGGCCGGGATCCGGGTGTTCGCCACCGGCGGCCTCGGCGGGGTGCACCGGGGCGCGTCGACCACCTTCGACGAGTCCGCCGACCTGCCCGCGCTGGCCCGGCTGCCGATCGTCGTGGTCAGCGCCGGGGTGAAGTCGGTGCTCGACGTGCCGGCCACCCTGGAGCGGCTGGAGACCCTCGGCATCCCGGTCGCCGGGTACCGGACGGACGCGTTCCCCGGCTTCTACGTCGCCGACTCCGGCCATCCGGTCACCCAGCGCGTGGAGTCCCCGGAGCAGGCGGCGACCGCCTGGCGGGCGGCCCGCGAGCTCGGCCTGGACGCCGCGCTGCTGGTCGCGAACCCGGTGCCGGTCGAGCACCAGCTGCCGCCCGCCGAGCACGACGCCGCGCTCGCGGACGCGCTGGCCGCCCTCGGCGCGGCCGGGATCACCGGCCAGGACGCGACCCCGTTCCTGCTGCAGCGGGTCCGGGACGCCACCGGTGACCGCAGCCTCGAGGTGAACGTCGCGGTCTACCGGAACAACATGACGCTCGGCGCCCGGATCGCCGCTGCGCTGGCCGGCTGATCCGGTGCCGGGTACCGCGGGGACGCTGGCGGTGCTCGGCGACCTGGTCGAGGACGTCGTCGTCTGGGCGTCCGGCCCGCTCGATCCCGGCACCGACACCCCGGCCCGGATCTTCCGCCGGCGCGGCGGCAGCGCCGCGAACGTCGCCGCGGGCGCCGCGCTGCTCGGCGCGCCGGTGCGGTTCCTGGGCCGGGTCGGCGCGGACCGGGTGGGCGAGGCGCTGGTCGCGGACCTGGCCGGCGGCGGGGTGGACGTCCGGGTGCAGCGGCACGGGACGACCGGCTGCGTGGTCGTGCTGGTCGACGCGGACGGCGAGCGCACGATGCTGCCGGACCGGGGCGCTGCCGCCGGGTACACGCAGCCGGATCCGTCGGTGGTCGACGGGGTGACGCTGCTGCACCTGCCCGTCTACGGGCTGCTGGCCGATCCGTGCGCGACGGCCGCGCGCGGGCTGGCCGCCCGGGTGCGCGACGCCGGGGGAGCGGTCTCGGTGGACGTGTCGTCGACGGGTGTGCTGCGGGCCTACGGGCCCGGGCGGTTCCTTGACGACCTGGCCGCGCTCGCCCCGGCGCACCTGCTCGCGAACCGGGACGAGGCGGACCTGCTGGGGCTGCCGGGGACGGCACCACCCCGGACGGTCGTGGTCGTCAAGGACGGCGGCGCACCCGCCCGGGTGTGGACGTCGGGGACGCCCACCCGGGTCCCGGCGGAACGGGTCGACACCGTCCGGGACACGACGGGGGCCGGTGACGCCTTCGCGGCGGGCTACCTGACCGCGGTGCTCGCCGGCGCCCGGCCGGTCCCGGCGACCGCCGCCGGGCACCGCAGCGCGGCCCGGGTGCTGGCCGACCCCGGCGCCGGCGGCGGCTGAACGAGCCGTCCGCGCCGGACCGGCCTGACCTGCCGGACCGGCCTGACCTGCCGGACCGGCCTGACCTGCCGGACCGCTGTCAGACGACCGGCGTGATCGACCGCAGCGCCTCCGAGGACCGCACCGCGGCGGTCAGGTCGGACAGCGCCCGCCCGTGCGCCGCGGCCAGCTCCGCGGAGTCCCCGGTGAGGGTGTTGCGGTCGACGTAGCCGGAGTGGTCCAGGTACAGGCCGGGGGAGAGCACCTGCACCGCGAAGAACCCGGCGAGTACGGAGCGGAGCCCGTCGACGGCGAGGAAGTGGTGGCCGGTCGCGCCGGTCAGCACGACGGCGGCGGCCTTGCCCTGCAGCGGCGCGGTCTGCTCGCCCCACTTGCCGCGCTCGGTCGCCTCCAGCAGCGCCTTCAGCGACGCCGTGTGCCCGGCCCGGTACACCGGGCTGCCGAACACCACGGCGTCGGCCTCGGCGAACGCCGCGGTGACGTCCTCGGACGAGGTCTGCGACAGCTCGATCAGCCGGGTGCTGTCGCCGGCCTTCTCCGCTCCGGCGAGGATCCCGGCGACCGCGGCGGCGGTGCGCCCGCCCGGCTCCGGACCTGCGACGACACCGACGATGCTGCTCATGAGGACTCCCGCGGGGTGAGGTGGTAGCCGCCGCGGTAGAACAGCAGCGGCAGGCGTTGCGGATCGGCGCCCAGCGCCTCGACCCGGGCGGCGACGATCGTGTGGTCGCCGCCGTCGTACTCGTTCCAGAGGGTGCAGTCGACCCAGGCGCCGACCCCCTCGAGCACCGGCGCACCGGACGGCGCCGGTGTCCAGCTGACCCCGGCGAACTTTGTCCGTGCCGGAGCGGGCGAACCCGGCGCTGTGGTGCTCGTGGTCGGCGGCCAGCACGTTCACGCAGAACCGGCGGACCTCCCGGATCCGCGGCCAGGTGGACGAGCCGCGGGACGGCGAGAAGCTGACCAGCGGCGGGTCCAGCGACAGCGACGAGAACGACTGGCAGGTGAAGCCGATCGGACCGTCCGGTCCCCGTGCCGTCACGACGACGACCCCGGAGGCGAACGCACCGAGCGTGTCGCGCATCGCCTCGGGTGTGACCGGGCCGGGAACGGACGACGTGTGGGTCGTGGATCCGGGCATGCCCCGACCCTAGGCAACCCGCGCCCCGGCGGCCAATGATCACCGGCTCGCCGTCCCACCCAGTGCGACGCGGCCCCCGCGCTGTACGGACCGAGCTGTACCGACCGACAGGCCCCGCACACGACGACGGCCGTGCAGATCGCTCCGCACGGCCGTCGGGTACTGCCGTGGACGTGCCGGGGCGGGGGAGTGCCCGGCCCGGCTCAGCTCGCGTAGGCGCGCAGCTTGTCGGCCCGCTCGCCGACCCGCAGCTTCGCCATGACCTCGCGCTCGATCTGGCGCACCCGCTCCCGGGAGAGCTTGAAGGCGCGACCGATCTGGTCGAGCGTGTGCGGCTGCCCGTCGTCGAGACCGAACCGCATCCGGATGACCTTCTGCTCGCGGTCCTCCAGGGTGGACAGCACCCGGCGGAGGTCGTCGTGCAGCAGGCTGGAGATCACGGTGTTCTCGGCGTCGGTGGCCTCGGCGTCCTCGATGAAGTCCCCGAGCGGGGCCTCCTCCTCGGAGCCGACCGGCATGTCCAGGCTCACCGGGTCGCGGGCGTGGTCGAGCAGGTCCGCGATCTTGTGCTCCGGGATCCCGGACTCCTCGGCCAGCTCGGCCTCGCTGGGCTCGCGGCCCTGCCGCTGGTGCATGTCGCGCTTGATCCGGGCCAGCTTGTTCACCTGCTCCACCAGGTGCACCGGCAGCCGGATGGTGCGGGCCTGGTCGGCCATGCCGCGGGTGATCGCCTGCCGGATCCACCAGGTGGCGTAGGTGGAGAACTTGAAGCCCTTGGTGTAGTCGAACTTCTCTACCGCCCGGATCAGCCCCAGGTTCCCCTCCTGGATCAGGTCCAGCAGCGGCATCCCGCGCCCGGTGTAGCGCTTGGCGAGGCTGACCACCAGGCGGAGGTTGGCCTCCAGCAGGTGGTTCTTCGCCAGCAGCCCGTCCCGGACGATCGCGCGCAGGTCGCGCCGGTATTGCGGGTCCAGCTCGTCGAGCGTGCCGTCGGCCGCGGCGGTGTCCAGCCGGTGCTGGGCGAACACGCCCGCCTCGATCCGGCGGGCCAGCTCGACCTCCTCCGCCGCGGTGAGCAGCGCGGTCTTGCCGATGCCGTTGAGGTAGACGCGCACCAGGTCGGCGGCCGGGCTCTGGGCGTCCAGATCCTCGGCCACGGCGGCGGCCGCACCGGGTACGGTGGACGTGAGAGTGGTGTCGCGGTTCGAGCCGGCCGACCGGGAGCGCCGGGAGACCGGGGCACTGGGCACGGCCTTGGTCACGCTTCCGGGAGCGGGGGCCTCCGTCGTGAGGCGGGGGCCGGGAACGGCCGGGTTCTCGGCCGTCGGCACGGCCGCAGCGGTCGTGGTCGCCGTCATGTGCATTCCTCCCCTGCTCGGGCGCGACGAGGGACGGTGGGTTCTCGTCGCATCGCCCTACACGGGGTCCAACGCGCTGTCGCAGTGGATCGTTCCCGCGACCGGGCCCCGGCGACCAGGAAATCGTCGCCGGGGCCCGTGTCTTCGGTCACATCAGGTTGCGGTTCTCTCAGGGTCCTCTTAGAGAGCCCTCAGGGCGCGGGCACCCGCGGGGTGTTCCGCGGGTCGGCCACCGCCCGGACGCTGCTGCGCCGGCGCGAGGCCTTGCCGCCGCTCCGCTTCGCCGGCTCGGGCACCGAGTGCCCGTAGACCGTCTCCATCAGCACCGGCCAGTCGTGGCGCAGCGCGTCCCGGCCCATGAACAGGCCCAGGTGCCCGGCGGTGGCCGTCCGGTAGGTGATGTCCTCGGCCGGGGTGGAGACCTTGTCCGCCGCGGCGAACAGCTGCGGAGCCGGCGTGATGTGGTCGGTCGAGCCGGCGAGCATCAGCAGCGGGCAGTCGATCGCGGCCATGTCGACCGGCCGTCCGTCGACCGTCAGCGTCCCGTCGATCAGCCGGTTCTTCCAGAACAGGTTCTCCACCAGCCACAGGTAGAACGCGCCGGGGATGTCCTGGGTGTACTTGAACCAGTCCTCGAAGACCCGGTACCGCTCGACGTGCGTGGGGTCGTCGATGTTCTCCAGCAGCTGCAGCTGGCGGGAGATCTCGGACTGCGGCTGGATCGAGATGAAGTTCGACAGCACCGCGGAACCGGGCATGTTCCCGCCGCCCGCCGCGACCAGCGCCTTGTAGGGCGCCATCCCCATCGTCCCGGCCATCAGCTTGGTGGAGGCGGCGATCACCGAGTCGCCCGCGTGGAAGTCGATCGGCGCCCCGGCCAGGGTCAGCGTGTTCACCCGCTCCGGGTGCAGCGCCGCGTAGATCGTGGCCAGCCAGCCGCCCTGGCAGTCGCCGACCAGGTTGGCCCGGCCGCCCATCCGCCGGATCGAGCGGTCGATCATCTCCAGGTAGTCGGTGATGGTGACCTTGCGGGTGGCCGTCGTCGCGGGCCGCCAGTCCAGCGCGTAGAGCCGGGTCAGGCCGGCGGCGCGGATCATCGCGAGCTGGCTCTGCTGCGGCGAGTAGTCGACGACGGTCGAGGAGTGCCCGGCCTGCGGCGGCAGCACCAGGGTGGGGACGACGGCGTCGTCCCGGTGCTCGGCCTCGGTGAAGTTGCGCAGCAGCGCGAACGGGGTCGCCAGGGCGATCTCGTTCGGCAGGTGCCACTGCGGCTCGCGCCGGTCGGCCATCGTCGACAGCCAGAGCAGCGAGCGGCGGGCCGCGTCTCCGGGCTTGGCGATCCGCTGGACGGCGTCGATCCAGTAGGCGCCGGTCGCGCGGCCGACCTCGGTCACCACCTTGGTGACGTTGTGCGCGTTGTAGGAGATCAGGAAGCGCAGCGGGTCGATCCGTCCGCCCTTCTCGGGGGCGGCGTCCGAGGTGGTCTCGGGCAGTGCGTGCGGGCGACGCTCCCCGGTCGGGGAGCTCGCGTGCGAGGTCGCTGTGCTCATGGGCCTCTCCCATCAACTCTGATGACCGGGGCTCACCGGTTACCGAACGGTAAACCGTGTTCGGTATGTCAAGCAAGCACTGGCCTACTCCGGAGTAGTGCTTGCTCTATCAAGCGCAGGTGAGAGGGGTCTCAACGTGACCCGGCGCGCCCCGTGCTGCCTACCGGTGAGTACCCCGTCACGATGGGACATCGCTTTCGCGCCACCCCCTTTCGGGGCCGCGCGGAACGCACGGACACCCACCCGGCCCTCCAGGAGTGAGGCGAACAGTGACGACGCAGCCCCTGACCACGCCCGAGCCCGCGAACGACGCCACCCCGGCGAGTCAGGCCGGTCACGCGGCGGAGGTGCTGCGCCGGCAGGCCGCCGGTCTGGTGCGCGACCTGCGCGAGCTGGCCGATCCCGAGGGGCTGGCCGCGAAGGTCGATCCGGTGGGCTTCGGCGGCGCGCTCGGCGAGGCGGCGAAGTCGCTCGCCACCAGCCCGGGCGCGGTGCTGCGCGCGGGCCTGGGCTTCGGCCTGGACTCGGCGCGGGCGGTTGCCGCCGCGGCGTCCCGGGCGGTCGGCGGGACGACCACCGGCCCGGCGTCGCTGCCGGAGCGCGACAAGCGGTACGCCGACCCGGCCTGGGAGGACAACGCCTGGTACTACCTGGCCCGCCAGGAGCACGCCCTGCTGGCCGACCGGCTCACCGAGCTGTCCGCGGCCGCCCGGGTGTCGCCGGTCGCGCGGCGCAAGCTCGACTGGCTGGTCGCGCAGACGATCGAGGCGCTCGCCCCGCCGAACTCGATCGTCACCAACCCGGCGTGGCCGAAGAAGATCGTCGACACCGGCGGGCTGAACGTGGTGCGCGGCGCCCGGAACCTGCTGCGCGACGCCGTCCAGAACCGGGGGATGCCGCGCCAGGTGACCCCGGGGGAGTACGTGGTGGGCAAGGACCTCGCGGTCACCCCGGGCCAGGTGGTGTACCGGAACCGGCTGATCGAGCTGATCCAGTACGAGCCGCAGACCGACACGGTGCACGAGATCCCGCTGCTGATGAGCCCGCCGTGGATCAACAAGTACTACATCATGGATCTGGCGCCGGGTAAGTCGCTGGTGGAGTGGGCGGTGCAGCACGGGCACACCGTGTTCATGATCAGCTATCGCAACCCGGACTCGGCGCTCGCCGACGTCACGATGAGCGACTACCTGCAGGAGGGTCCGGTCGCCGCGCTCGACGTCGTCCGGGAGATCACCGGGCAGGACCGGGTGAACGTCGCCGGGCTGTGCCTGGGCGGGGCGCTGTCGGCGGCGGCGGTGGCCTGGCTGGAGGCGAAGGGCAGGCAGTCGGTCAACTCGCTGACCCTGATGAACACCCTGCTCGACTACACCGGCCCCGGGCAGCTGGGCGTGTTCACCGACGAGAAGACGGTGAACCGGCTGGAGCGCAGCATGCGCAAGGACGGCTACCTGCCGGCGTCGAGCATGAAGACCACCTTCGACCTGCTGCGGGCCACCGACCTGGTGTGGAACTACGTGGTCAACGACTGGATGCTCGGCGAGGACCCGAAGCCGTTCGACATGCTGAGCTGGAACGCCGACTCCACCCGGATGCCCGCGGCGATGCAGACCGAGTACCTGCGCACGCTCTACCTGGAGAACCGGTTCGCCGAGGGCAAGCTGGAGCTGGCGGGGGAGCGGCTCGACGTCGCCGACGTGCGGCCGGACAGCTACGTGATCTGCGCCGAGTCCGACCACATCGCGCCGTGGCGGTCGGTCTACACGGGAGCCGCGAAGATCGGCGGGACGGTCCGGTTCGTGCTGTCGAACTCCGGGCACATCGCCGGCGTGGTGAACCCGCCGTCGCCGAAGTCGCGGCACTGGTTCGGCGAGTCCGACGATCTCCCCGAGTCCGCCGACGAGTGGCGCGACGACGCGGGTGAGCGCACGGCGTCCTGGTGGGAGGACTGGACCCCGTGGATCGCCGCGCACGCCGGTCCGGAGATCGCGGCCCCGAAGCGGATCGGCAGCGACGCGCACCCGCCGCTGGAGCCCGCGCCGGGCCGGTACGTGCTGCGGGGCTGATCCGGGACACGCCGGGGCCGCCGCGGCGGTGGGTGCGCAACGGGCGTGCAACGGGGACAATGCGCGGCCATGGACCGCGTACGTTTCCCGTCCGCGCGCCGGCGCCCGCCGCGCGGACCGATCCACGCCGGTGCCGGCCGGTGAGCCGCGCGCAGCGGGGCACCGATCCCGCCACCCACGGCAACGGCCACCGCCGGGCCGGGACCGACGGCGCCGATGCCGCGTCGGCCGCGGAGGGGCTGCGGGACGCCGGGCAGCGCGCCGCGGAGGACGCCTGGAGCGCGCAGGTGAACGCGCTCGGCGGTTTCATCCGGGCGCAGCGCCAGATGGCGAAGCTCTCGCTGCGCGAGATGGCGGCGATGACCAAGGTGTCGAACGCCTACCTGAGCCAGGTCGAGCGCGGGCTGCACCAGCCGTCGTTGAAGGTGCTGCGGTCCATCGCGGACGCGCTGCACCTCAACACCGACCAGATGCTGAGCCGGGCCGGGTGGACGGTCCGCGACCCGGCGGAGGCCGAGGCGGAGCCGGCGGCGCCGGTCGCCGAGGAGGTGCCCGGTGTCGAGGCCGCGATCGCGGTCGATCCGCGACTGTCCGACGAGCAGCGGGCGGCCCTGCTCGGGGTGTACCGGAGCTTCGTGGAGCGTGGCCGGAGCTGAGGCGTGCTTGACATACTTAACGCTCGTGCGTAGTTTCCCTGGCGTGGCCGGGGCGCGGAACCGCGTCCGGCATTCCGGAGCAGACCTCCACGAGAGGAGTTCGTCATGAGCGCCCCCACCGAGCAGTTCGCCGACTTCGCCAAGCGCGGGCAGGACCTCGTCACCGAGTCCGTCCGCAGCTGGACCGACACCGTCCAGGGCCTGGCCGGCCAGTTCACCGGCGGCTCCCGCCCGCAGCTGCCGGACGCCGGCGTCACCGTCGACCGGGTCTTCGACTTCTACGAGCAGCTGCTGGGTCACCAGCGCGAGCTCGCCCGCACCGTGGTCGGTGCCGGCACCTCGGTCGTCGACCAGCTCACCGAGCAGGCGAGCCGGGCCGCCGAGGCCGTGACCGAGCACGCCGCGGCCGGCACCGAGAAGGTCGCCGAGACCGCCCAGAAGTCGACCCGCACCGCGCGGCCGTCCTCGAAGTAGTCCCGCCGGGCAGGCGCAGCACACGGGGGCCCCGTCGCGTGCCCGGCCCCGCTGGGCCGGTGTCCGATGTGACCGGCGCGCGGGGCCCCCGCACTGTCCCCGCCGAGCGGGCACCGGTAGACCTGGGCGCATGAGCACCTCCGTGGGGCCCCGCCGGATCGCGATCGCCTGCCAGGGCGGGGGCAGCCACACCGCGTTCACCGCGGGCGTGCTGGCCCGGATGCTGCGCACCGGCGCGTTCGACGGCACCGAGATCGTCGGCCTGTCCGGCACCTCCGGCGGCGCGATCTGCGCGCTCGTCGCCTGGGACCGGCTGCGGCACGGCGACGATCCGGAGCACCGCGCCGCCGCCGCGGACGCGCTGGAGGCGTTCTGGGCGGACAACGCCGCGCGCGGCCCGATCGCCCGCCTGCAGAACGCCGGGATGGTCTGGGCGGGCGCGCTGCAGGGGCTCGGGCTGCTGCCGGCGAGCACGCCGTACGCGATCCCGCGCCCGATCGACGGCACCCGCCAGTTCCGGGAGCTGCTGGGCAGGCACGTCGACTTCGACGCGATCGCCGCCGACCCGGCAGGCCGGGAGCCGCTGCTGCTGCTCGGCGCCGTCGACGTGCTGGACGGCCGGTTCCGCGCGTTCTCCAGCCGGACCGACACGATCAGCGGCGAGATGGTGCTCGCCTCCGCGGCGATCCCGAACCTGTTCCGCGCAGTGCACGCCGACGGCGGCGTCTACTGGGACGGCCTGTTCTCGCAGAACCCGCCGGTGCGCGACCTGCTCGACACCGACCCCGACGAGCTCTGGGTCATCCAGATCAACCCGTCCCGGATCCGGTCCGAGCCGCGGACCCTGGTGGAGATCTCCGAGCGGCGCAACGCGCTGGCCGGGAACCTGTCGCTGAACCAGGAGCTGGGGTTCATCGAGACGATCGACCGGCTGCTCGCCGACGGCGAGCTGCGGCCGGAGGCGGGGTACCGGCACGTCACCGTCCGGATCCTGGAGATGCCGTCCTCGGTGATCGCGTCCCGGATCCTCGGGTCGGCGTCCAAGCTGAACCGGGACGCGGCGTTCCTGGAGCGGCTGCAGCGGCGCGGCGCGGCGCAGGCCGATCGCTTCCTCGGCGCGCTGGCGTTCGAGCGGGCCGTGCGCGAGCGGGACGCCGCCGGTCTCGCCGCGGCGATCGCCCCGGACGCCGGGCTCTGGTCCACCGCCCCGTTCCGCGAGCGCGCCCCCGGCGGCTCGCCGCTGGCCGACGCGGTCGGGGAGATCCTGGCCGGCGAGTTCGCCATCGACACCACCCGCAAGCAGGTCGCCCGGGACGACGCGGTGTGGGCGGTGCGCATCGGCTCGCCGGACGGCGACCGGGCCGAGGGTCGCGCCCGCGCCACACTGGACGCGCAGGGCCGGGTCACCGCACTGCGGCTGGGCCCGGCCGGGTAGCCGCGATCAGAACGGGATCAGCGGGACCACGACGATCCGCAGCACCAGCACCACCAGGAACACGATCAGCACGGACACGTCGAGCCCGATCGACCCGATCTGCACCGTGTTCAGCCGGCGGCGGATCGGCGCCACCACGGGCTCGGTGGCGCCGTGGGTGATCCGGCGTGCGGTGTCCAGCGCGGCACCGCCGCGGCCGGAGCCGAGCACGTCGATCCAGTCGACGATCACCCGCGCGATGAGCACGAACTGGAAGATCAGCAGTATCAGGCCGAGCAGCGACGCGATCATGCCCTCATCGTCCCCTTCACACCTGAGAGTCCGGTGAGAGGGCCCTGCGGATCCGCTGACCTGTCGCGTGACTGGTCCGGAGATCACACCTCGGCGCTCACACCTCGACCAGCACCGTGAACGGGCCGTCGTTGACCGACTCGACGGCCATGTTCGCGCCGAACTCGCCGGTCCCGACGGTCGCGCCGCGCTCCCGCAGCGCGGCGACGACGGCGTCCACCACCGGCTCGGCGTCGGCCGGCCGGGCGGCCGCCGACCAGCTCGGCCTGCGCCCCTTGCGGGTGTCGCCGTAGAGCGTGAACTGGCTGACCACCAGCAGCGGGGCGCCGCTGCCCGCGCAGGACGCCTCGGTCCCGTCGGCGTCGCGCAGCAGCCGCAGCTCGTGCAGCTTCCGGGCCATCGTGACGGGCCGGTCGGTGTCGCCGACGTCGTCGCGGTGCACGCCGAGCAGCACCAGCAGCCCGGGCCCGATCCGGCCGGACACCCGCAGCGGGGTGCCGTCGTCGTCCTCCACGGTCACCGACGCCCGCCGCACCCGGGCGACGACCGCCCTCATCCGACCGGGCCGGCCGGGTCGGCCGCGGTCACCCGCTGCGCGACCGGATGCGGCCAGCCGTCCACCGGCAGCAGCAGCCCGTGCCGGACGAACTCGCGCACCGCGGGCAGGGTCGCCGCGACCAGCGCGTCGGTGGGCAGGTCGTGCGCGTAGGACAGCAGCGCGACCAGCTCGGACAGCGGCAGGTGCCCGCGGCACCCGGCGAGAAGTGCGGCGGCCGGGCCGTCGATCTGGTGCTCCCAGCCCGGCCCGCCCCAGCGGCGCACCGTCGTCGACAGCTCCGACCAGCCGCCGTCGGGATCGACCGCGGAGGTGCTCTCCAGCACCGTCTCCGGGGCGATCAGCAGCGTCGCGCCGAGCAGGTCGTCGTCCCGCTCGTGGGTGCGCAGCCAGTCGATCCGGTCCAGCCAGCCGGTCATCTCCCGGCCCAGGCCCTCGCCGAGCTCGCCGGGCAGGTCCTCGACGACGACGGTGGGCTCGGAGTCGGTGCGCCGCAGCATCAGGAAGCCGAACCCGACGCCCTCGACGCGTTCGGCGGCCATCCAGTCCAGCCAGGCACCGGCCTGCTCCCGGGCGGCCGGCGAGGACGGGACCAGCCCGGCGTCGCGCTGCCAGGTGCCGACGTGCATCGCCGGGTCGACGACCTCGCGCTGCAGCACCCATGCGTCGACGCCGTCGGGCAGCCAGGACCGCACCCGGTCCGGCCAGTCCTCGCCGCGCACGTGCAGCCAGGAGCCCAGCAGCTGCGCGATCCCGCCCGGGTTGAGCCGGTCGGGGAGCCTGCGGAGCAGCCCCGCCAGCGCGGCGTCGCCGGCCTGCCCGGAGTCCCGGTAGACGTAGTCGATCCGCTCCGGGCCGGGCACGAACGGCGGGTTCGACACGATCTGGTCGAACCGCTCGCCCTCGACCGGGGCGAACCACGGCCCCTTCCGCAGGTCCACCTGCACCCCGGACAGGCCGCAGGACAGCCGGGCCAGCGCCAGCGCACGGGTCAGCACGTCGGTGCCGACAACGTGAACCGCGTGCCGGGACCCGTGCAGGGCCTGCACGCCGCAGCCGGTGCCCAGGTCGAGCAGCGAGCCGACCGGGCGGCGGACCGCGGCGGCGGCCAGCGACAGCGACGCCCCGCCCACCCCGGTCACGTGCTCGCGGTCCTGCCGAGAAGCCGGACTGTCCAGGTCCGACACCACCCACCAGTCCGCGCCCGGCTCGCCGTCGTCGCCCGGGCCCTCGCCATAGGGCCGGACGTCGAGCGCCGCCCGGATCCCGTCCGGCGTGCGGCGCAGGATCCGGCCGGCCAGCAGCGGATCGAGATCGCCCAGCGCGGCGGTCACCGCCGGTTCGGGCTCGGTGTCCTCCAGCAGGAACAGCCGGACGAGGGTGCCGAGCTCGTCGCCCTCCCGGCTGGCCCGGGCGGCGGGCTCGGGCTCGCCGCGGGTGAGCGCGTCGTGCGCGGCGCGGCCCAGCAGGGCCCGGACGCCGTCCGGGGTGTAGCCGGCGTCGAGCAGGCAGCCGCGCACGCGCTCGGTCTGCCCCGGATCGAGGCCGGGTTCGGTGCTGGGGTGGGTAGAGCTGGGCACGACCCCATTGTCCCGTGGCCGTCCCGTGCCATCCTGTCCGGCATGACCGGCATCTGCATCGCCCAGGATCCCGAGGCCGACGCGCTGCTCGAGCGCGAGCCGTTGGCGCTGCTGATCGGCATGCTGCTCGACCAGCAGATCCAGATGGAGGTCGCGTTCCGCGGTCCGCTCAAGCTGCACGAACGGCTCGGCGGGCTCGACGTCCGGGTGATCGCCGACCACGACCCGGCCGGGTTCGCCACGCTGGCCACCACGCCGCCCGCCATCCACCGCTACGGCGGGTCGATGGCCCGCCGGGTGCAGGAGATGTGCCGCGCGATCGTCGAGGACTGGGACGGCGACCCGGAGGCGATCTGGACCCGCGGCGAGCCGGACGGCCGGGAGGTGCTGCGCCGGTTGAAGGCCCTCCCGGGCTACGGCGAGCAGAAGGCGAAGATCTTCCTGGCGCTGCTCGGCAAGCAGTACGGCGTCACCCCGGACGGCTGGCGGGAGGCCGCCGGGGACTACGGCGCGGCGGACACCCGGCTCTCCGCCGCCGACGTCGTCGACGCGCAGACACTGACCGAGGTACGGGACACCAAGAAGGCGCTGAAGGCCGCCGCACGGGAGAAGAAGGCCGCAGCGGCGGGGTGAGTGCCGGCGTAGGGCTAGCATCGGTGCCGTGCACAAGGTTCCGGAGGCACTCAGCGGCGCTCGTGTGATCGACCCGGACCAGGTCTGCGACGCCGTCGCGGTGCTGTCCGACGGCGACAAGGTGGCCGAGGCGGCCACCGTCCTGGACGTCCTGGGCGAGGTCAACCGGCTGTCCATCCTGCTCGCGCTGCAGCACGCCGGGGACCTCTGCGTCTCCGACCTGGCGGTGGCGGTCGGGATGAGCGACTCGGCGGTGTCGCACGCGCTGCGGCTGCTGCGCGCGCACGGCATGGTGACCGCGCACCGGCACGGCAGGCTGGTCCGCTACCGGCTGGCCGACGGGCTGCCCCGCAGGCTGCTCGAGGTGGTGTCGTCGGTGGCGGTCGCACCCGGCCACCTGCACGCGCACGGCGGCACCGACGCCGAGCCCGCCGCCGACCGGTCGGACTCCGCATGACCCCGGCCCTGGTGGAGCAGGTGCGTCCGCCGGTCCCCGAGGACAAGCTCGACCTGGAGATCGACCGGCTGCTGGACGCGCTGGACGCGGTGCACCGGGACGGCTGGTACCCCGAGCTCGAGGTGGTGCGCCCCTGGTCGGCGCACAACCCGCGGATCTCCGGCGAGTTCGCGCGGCCCAGCGCGATCCGCCGCTACCTGCACCGCGAGCTGCGCGGCCTGGTCGCCGCCGGCGCCACGGTCACCGCGCGGGGCGCCCGCCCGGCCCGCGCCTTCACCGATCCGGAGTTCTTCGCCGCGCTCGACGAGGACCGCTTCGACCTGCGCGTCAAGAAGCTGTTCCTGTTCGGGCCGGAGCGGATGGCGCTGTCGCTGGACCGGCTGTCGCACTACACCGGGACGCCCGCCGAGTCCTTCCAGCGGCACGTCCTGTTCACCAACTACGCGATGCACGTCGAGTCGTTCCTGGAGCGCTTCCCGGACGCCGAACGGCCGGACCGGGCCGGTGTGCAGATGCCCGCCTACCACCATCCGCGCCCGGACGGCGACGGCGTCTCCCTGGTCAACATCGGGGTCGGGCCGGCCAACGCGAAGACGGTCACCGACCACCTCGCCGTCCTCCGGCCGGACACGATGATCATGATCGGGCACTGCGGCGGCCTCCGGAACCGGCAGGAGCTGGGCGACTTCGTGCTGGCGACGGCCTACCAGCGGGCCGATCACGTGCTCGACGAGGTGCTGCCCGCGGACGTCCCGGTGATCCCCAGCCTGCGGCTCAACGGCTACCTGATGGACGCCCTCGGGCGCGCCGGCACCACCTACCGGCCCGGTGTCGTGCACACCACGGACAACCGGAACTGGGAGTTCAACCAGGCCGCGACGCTGCACCGGATGCGGCTCGCCAGGGCGGTCGCGGTGGACATGGAG
This sequence comes from Pseudonocardia sp. DxW, assembly GCF_058448985.1. NCBI lineage: Bacteria > Bacillati > Actinomycetota > Actinomycetes > Pseudonocardiales > Pseudonocardiaceae > Pseudonocardia > Pseudonocardia sp. DxW. Next base: position 334,739 of record NZ_JBZFLK010000005.1, read on the forward strand.
TCGGCCACGATCGCCGCCAACGGGTTCCGCTACCGGATTCCGAACGCCACCCTGCTGTGCGTCTCGGACAAGCCGCTGCACGCCGAGCCCAAGCTGGCCGGCGGCGCCCGGGCGTTCTACGAGGCCAGCAAGCGCAAGCACCTGGGGATCGCGCTCGACGCCGTCGAGCGGGTCCGCACCGAGCACCCGGACGGGCTGCCCGGCTCCGAGGTGCGCTCGGCCGACGAGCCGCTGCTCGGCAACGGGCCGGACGGCGCCTGACCGGTCGAACCGCGCGGTGCCGCCGCGCCGAACCACATCGACGGACGCCGGGCCGGCGTCCGTCGCGACACCCCCTCATGATCACGGGTGAGGGCGCTGCGCGAAGTCGCGCCGCAGGTGTCACCATGGAATCGGAGGTGGTCACGTGAGCGACCAGCGACGCGAGGACCCCGTGCTCATCACGGACGCGCAGATGTCCTACGACGAGGAGCTGGAGGTCCGTAAGCGGCGCTACAAGTGGACGATGGGCCTCCGGATCCCGTGCATGATCCTGGCCGGGGTCTTCTACCAGATCCCCTGGCTGGCGGTGACCCTGCTGGCGATCTCGGTGCCGCTGCCGTGGATCGCGGTGCTTGTGGCGAACGACCGGCTGCCGCGCAAGGCGGAGAAGCCGAACCGCTACCGGCACGAGCACCGGGCGATCGAGGAGCGCCCGCACCCGGTCGTCGAGGGCGGTGACGGGGACCGTTACACCGGCGGCGACGAGGGCCGGTACACCGGCGGTGACGAGGGCCGGTACACCGGCGGCGACGAGGGCCGGTACACCGGCGGCGACGAGGGCCGGTACACCGGCGGTGACGAGGGCCGGTACACCGGCCGCGAAGGGGGCCGAGCCGCCGGGCCCCGCGGTGCGACCGGCTGACCGGCGCCGTGGTGCATCATGTGCGCATGACCACGACGACTCTTCCCGAGGTCGACACCCGGCCGGAGGGCACCGAGACCACCGGCGACGACACGCCGGACATGTTCCACTACGTGCAGAAGTCCAAGATCACCGAGAGCGCGGTGCTGGGCAACATGGTGGTGGCCCTGTGCGGCGAGACCTTCCCGGTCACCAAGTCGCCGAAGCCCGGCTCGCCGGTCTGCCCGGACTGCAAGAAGATCTTCGAGGGCCTGCCCAAGGGCGGCGATGACTCCTGATCCCGCTCATCCGCGGGCGAGCACCAGCCGCCGCGCGGGTGACGACGGGTCGCCGGGCACCGACGGCAGCCGGGCCTCGGTGAGCAGTCCCTCGGACCGGTAGAGCCGCACCGCGGCGGTGTTCGCCGGGTGCGCCTCCAGCCACAGCCGGCCCGCCGGCAGCCAGTCCGGGCGGATCCAGGCCGGGTCCGGGTCCAGCCCGGCAGGCGGCTGCGGCACCGCGGCCAGCGCCAGCGCGGTGCGCAGCAGCGCGCGGCCCAGGCCGCGGCCGCGCTGGTCGGCGGCGACGACCAGCCGGTGCAGCTCGATCCCCGGCTCGGGCCCGCGCGGCGCGGCCAGGACCAGGTAGCCGGCCGGCTCCCCGTCGTCGTCGAGTACCAGGTGGGCCCGCCCCGGGTCGGCCGCGACGGTGTCGTGCCAGCGCGGCCCGGACGCCCCGAGGACGTCGGCGAGCTCCGCGTCCAGCCGGGCCAGCGGGGCCGCGTCGGCCGACGGGACGCACGCCCGCAGCAGCTGTCCCACCCCTCACCCCGCTCCCGGCCCGTCGTGGATCGGCCCCCAGGATGACCGACGCCCGCCGGCGGTGCGGTCAGCGGGGGAGCGCGGCGACCGCGCTGCGGACGGCGGTCCGCCACTGCTCGTCCGTCGGGTTCCGGCCGGCCACCGCGATCGTGACCAGGTAGCGCCCGGCGCCGACCTGCACCGTCGGCCCGGCGACCGTCTCCAGCAGCACGGCGACGGTCCCGTCGCCGGTCCCGTCGATCCCGCGCGCGCCGCCCGCCGAGCGGACGTGATCGGCGGGGGTGCCCCGGTTCGTGGTGTAGACGTTCACCGCGGCGGTCGACGAGCCGCCGACCGCGAAGCAGGCCCGGGTCCGGGCGCCGTCCGGCCGGGCGATCTCGGCGTTGGCGGCCGGCACCGCGGGTTCGGCGCCGAGCAGCCCGGCGAGCGCCTCGGCCCCGACCAGGCACTCGTCGGTCAGCACGTCGGCGGTGAGCGGCGCGACGGCGCCCCGGGTGCCGTCGGTGCTGCCACCCGGGGCGGGACCGGCCGGGACCGGGGGCACCGTCCGGGGCGGGACGGCCACCGGGCCGCCGTCGGCTCCCGGGCCCGGGGACGGCCCGGCGGGTGCCGGGAGCCGGTCCGCAGGACCGGTGAACGACGTCGGCGGGCCCGGCCGCGTGCCGGGCGCCCCGGCATCCGGCGCATCCGGCGCATCCAGCGCAACCGGCGCGTCCGGCGCGTCCGGCGCATCCGGCGCGTCCGGTGCGGCTGGCGCGGCGGGTGCGGCCGGACCGGCACCGGCCGGCCACGCGGTCCCGGGCACGGTCGTCGCGCACCCCGGCAGGGCCAGCGCGAGCACCGCGGCCACCAGCGCGTACCCCGCCCGCCGGGCGCGACCGCCCGCGCGGGTCCTGCTCCGTCGACACCGCACCGTCCGCTCCGTCCGCACCGGCGGGAGGCTAGGGTTCGCCCGGCAGCTGCGCGGCCGGCTCCGGCAGCCTGATCGCGATCGCGAACCGCGTTGCATGAACTCTCGCGGGTCTGCATAATCATTCACCGTGGTACGCATCGCAGTGGCGGGAGCCAGTGGATACGCCGGGGGCGAGCTCCTCCGGCTGCTCCTCGCCCATCCGGACGTCGAGATCGGCACGCTGACGGCGGGCGGCAACGCCGGCACCCGTCTCGGCGAGCATCAGCCGCACCTGGCGCCGCTCGCCGACCGGGTCCTCGCCGAGACCACCGCGGAGAGCGTGGCCGGGCACGACGCGGTGTTCCTCGCGCTGCCGCACGGCCGCTCGGCCGAGCTCGCGGCGCAGCTCGGCGGCGACACGCTGGTGATCGACTGCGGGGCCGACCACCGGCTGACCGATCCGGCCGCCTGGGACCGCTGGTACGGCGGCGAGCACGCCGGGCACTGGCCCTACGGGCTGCCCGAGCTGCCCGGCGCCCGGGAGCGCCTGGTCGGCGCGAGCCGGGTCGCCGTGCCCGGCTGCTACCCGACCGGGATCAGCCTCGCGCTGTTCCCGGCGCTGGTCGCCGGCCTGGTCGAGCCGGACGTGGTGGTCACCGCCGTCACCGGCACCTCCGGCGCCGGGAAGTCGCTCAAGCCGCACCTGCTGGGCGCCGAGGTGATGGGCTCGCTGTCCGCGTACGGGGTCGGCGGCGTGCACCGGCACACCCCGGAGATCGCGCAGAACCTCTCGGCCGCGCTCGGCTCGCCGGTCTCGGTGAGCTTCACGCCGGTGCTGGCGCCGCTGCCGCGCGGCATCCTGGCGTCCTGCTCGGCGCCGCTGGCCGATCCGGCCACCGACACCGCGACGGTGCGGCAGGCCTACGAGAAGGCCTACGCCGGCGAGCCGTTCGTGCGGCTGCTCGGCGAGGGGCAGTGGCCGACGACCGCGCAGACCCTGGGCTCCAACCTGGTGGCGCTGCAGCTGACCGTCGATCCGGACGCGCGCCGCCTGGTCGTCGTCTCCGCCATCGACAACCTGACCAAGGGCACCGCGGGCGGGGCCGTGCAGTGCATGAACCTGGCGCTCGGCCTGCCCGAGACGACCGGCCTGCCGACGACGGGAGTGGCACCGTGAGCGAGCCGACCGGCGTGACCGCCGCTCAGGGCTTCCGGGCCGCCGGGATCGCCGCCGGGATCAAGAAGTCCGGCCGGGCGGACCTGGCGCTGGTGGTCAACGACGGCCCGCGCACCGAGGCGGCCGGCGTCGTCACCCGCAACAAGGTGAAGGCCGCGCCGGTGCTGTGGACCCAGCAGGTCCTCACCTACGGTGCGCTGCGCGCGGTCGTCCTGAACTCCGGCGGTGCGAACGCCTGCACCGGCCCGGAGGGCTTCCGGACCGCGCACGCGACGGCCGAGAAGGTCGCCGAGGTGCTCGGCTGCGGGGCCGTCGAGGTCGGCGTCTGCTCGACCGGGCTGATCGGCGATCAGCTGCCCAGGGACACCGTGCTGGCCGGGGTGCAGAAGGCGGCCGGGGAGCTGGCCGCCACCCCCGAGGCAGCGACCGCCGTCGCCACCGCGATCATGACCACCGACACCGTCCCGAAGCAGGCGCACGTCACCGCCCCGGCGGGCTGGACGGTCGGCGGCACCACCAAGGGCGCCGGGATGATCGCCCCGTCGATGGCGACCATGCTCACCGTGCTCACCACCGACGCGGTCGTCGAGCGGCCGCTGCTGGACGCGGCGCTGCGCGATGCGGTCCGCTACAGTTTCGACCGGCTCGACGTCGACGGCTCCATGTCGACCAACGACACCGTGCTGGTGCTCGCCTCCGGCGCGTCCGGCGTGCCGGCCGATCCGGCCGTGTTCACCGCCGCGCTGACCCGGGTCTGCCGGGACCTGGCCGAGCAGATGCAGGCCGACGCCGAGGGCGTCACCAAGCGGATCACCGTGCGGGTCACCGGCGCCGCCTCCGAGGACGATGCGGTGACCGTCGCCCGGACCGTCGCCCGGGACTCCCTGGTCAAGACGGCGATGTTCGGCTCCGACCCGAACTGGGGCCGGATCGCCGCCGCCGTGGGCTGCGCCGACGCGCAGATCGATCCCGAGCGGCTCGACGTGACGATCAACGGGGTGCTGCTCTGCAAGGGCGCCGTCGTCGCGGGGGACCGGGCCGACTGCGACCTGTCCGGCGAGGACGTCACCATCGAGGTCGAGCTGGGCCTGACCGGCGGCGCCGACGGCAACACCGCCGAGATCCGGACCACCGACCTGTCGCACGCCTACGTGGAGGAGAACAGTGCCTACTCCTCCTGAACCGCTCGCCGCCCCGGACCGGCTGAAGCGGGCCGGCGAGAAGGCCGGCGTGCTGGCCGAGGCGCTGCCCTGGCTGCAGCGCTTCCACGGCCGCATCGTCGTCGTCAAGTACGGCGGCAACGCGATGATCGACGACGAGCTCAAGCAGGCGTTCGCGCGGGACATGGTGTTCCTGCGTCTGGCCGGCATCCATCCGGTCGTCGTGCACGGCGGCGGCCCGCAGATCAGCGCGATGCTCCGGCGGCTCGGCATGCCTGGGGAGTTCCGCGGCGGCCTGCGCGTCACCACGCCGGAGACGATGGAGATCGTCCGGATGGTGCTCTTCGGCCAGGTCGGCCGGGAGTTGGTCGGCCTGATCAACGCGCACGGCCCGCTCGCCGTCGGACTGTCCGGTGAGGACGCCGGGCTGTTCACCGCCGAGAAGCGGACCGCGCTGGTCGGCGGCGAGCCGGTCGACATCGGCCTGGTCGGCGACGTCACGAAGGTCAACCCGGACGCGGTGCTCGACATCATCGCGGCCGGCCGGATCCCGGTCGTGGCCGGCGTCGCGCCGGACGTCGACGGGCAGGTGCACAACATCAACGCCGACAGCGCGGCCGCCGCGCTGGCCGGGGCGCTGGACGCCGCCAAGCTCGTGGTGCTGACCGACGTCGAGGGGCTCTACGCGAACTACCCCGATCCCGACTCGATCATCACCTCGCTGACCGCGGGCCAGCTGGAGCCGATGCTGCCCCGGCTGGAGAGCGGGATGGCGCCGAAGATGGAGGCCTGCCTGCGCGCGGTCCGGTCGGGGGTGGCCCAGGCGCACGTGATCGACGGGCGGGTGCCGCACTCGGTCCTGCTGGAGGTCTTCACACACGAGGGCGTCGGGACGATGGTGCTTCCCGATCCCGACCCGGCTGCTGGGGGAACGGCATGAGCTCGTACACGGCGCGGTGGCAGGCCGCGGTGATGGACAACTACGGCACCCCGCCGCTGACCCTGGTCCGCGGCGAGGGCTCCCGGGTGTGGGACGCGGAGGGCCGCGCCTACCTGGACCTGTACTCCGGGATCGCGGTGAACGCGCTCGGGCACGCGCACCCGGCGATCGTCGAGGCCGTCTCGGAGCAGGTCCGCACGCTCGGGCACACCTCGAACTTCTTCATCACCGACCCGGCGCTGCAGCTCGCCGAGCGGCTGCAGGGGCTGCTCGGCCGCGACGACGCCCGCACCCTGCTGTGCAACTCGGGCACCGAGGCGAACGAGGCCGCCTTCAAGATCGCCCGCCGGACCGGCCGCCCCGGCATCGTCGCCTGCGAGGGCGCCTTCCACGGCCGCACCATGGGCTCGCTCGCGCTGACCGGGCAGCCCGCCAAGCGGGCTCCGTTCGAGCCGATGCCGCCCGGCGTTGTGCACATCCCGTACGGCGACCTGGACGCGCTCGACGCCGCCGTCACCGCCGACACCGCCGCGGTGTTCCTGGAGCCGATCCTCGGCGAGGCCGGCGTGGTGGTGCCGCCGGACGGCTATCTCGCCGGCGCCCGCCGGATCACCGCCGAGCGCGGCGCCCTGCTGGTGCTCGACGAGGTGCAGACCGGCATCGGCCGCACCGGCCGCTGGTTCGCCCACCAGGCCGACGGCATCGTGCCGGACGTCGTCACGCTGGCGAAGGGGCTCGGCGGCGGCCTGCCGATCGGCGCCTGCGTCGGGATCGGCGACGCGGGGACGCTGCTCGGGCCCGGCCAGCACGGCACCACCTTCGGCGGCAACCCGATCTCCTGTGCCGCGGCGCTCGCGGTGCTCGACACGATCGCCACCGACGGCCTGCTGGAGCACGTCGACCGGCTCGGCAAGGACCTCCGCAGCGGCATCGAGGGGCTGGGCCATCCGCTGGTCTCCGACGTCTCCGGCGACGGCCTGCACATCGGCATCGGGTTGCGGCACCCGGTCACGGCCCAGGTCGCCGCGGCCGCCCGGGACGCGGGCCACCTGGTCAACAACGCCACCCCGGAGCGGCTCCGGCTGGCCCCGGCACTCACCTTCGGCGACGACGAGTCGGCCGAGTTCCTGTGCGCGCTGCCGGCGATCCTGGACGCCGCGGCCGCGGTGGAAGGGCAGGGCAGCTGATGGTCCGCCACCTGCTGCGCGACGACGACCTCTCGCCCGCCGAGCAGGCCGAGGTGCTCGACCTCGCCGACCGGCTCAAGGCGGACCGGTTCGCGGCCCGCCCGCTCGCCGGGCCGAAGGCGGTCGCGGTCGTCTTCGACAAGTCCTCCACCCGCACCCGGGTGTCCTTCGAGGCCGGGATCACCCAGCTCGGCGGCACCGCGATCGTGCTGGACGGCAACGCCAGCCAGCTCGGGCGCGGCGAGACGATCTCCGACACGTCCCGGGTGCTGTCCCGCTACGTCGACGCGATCGTCTGGCGCACCTCGGGCCAGGAGCGGATCGAGGAGATGGCCGCGGCCGCGTCCGTCCCGGTGGTGAACGCGCTGACCGACTCGTTCCACCCCTGCCAGATCCTGGCCGATCTGCAGACGATCCGGGAGCGGCTCGGCGGCACGGCCGGCCGGACGCTGACCTACCTCGGGGACGGCGCGAACAACGTCGCGCACTCGCTGCTGCTCGGCGGTGCGACCGCCGGGATGCACGTGCGGATCGCCGCCCCGGCCGGGTTCACCCCCGACTCCGCGGTGCTGCGCGACGCGAAGGGCCGCGCCGAGCAGACCGGCGGCTCGGTGGCGCTGGTCGCCGATCCGGCGGCCGCCGTCGCGGGGGCCGAGGTGATCGTCACCGACACCTGGACGTCGATGGGGCAGGAGGCCGACGGTCTCGACCGGGTCGCCCCGTTCCGGCCCTACCAGGTCAACGCCGCCCTGCTGCGGCACGCCGCACCCGGGGCGATCGTGCTGCACTGCCTGCCCGCGCACCGCGGCGACGAGATCACCGACGAGGTGCTCGACGGCCCGGCCAGCGCGGTCTGGGACGAGGCGGAGAACCGGCTGCACGCACAGAAGGCGTTGCTGACGTGGCTCCTGGAGCGATGAAGGGGGCTCGCGGCGGCGCGGCGACCCGGGTCGCACGGCAGGCCCGGATCGTCGAGCTGATCACCCAGCGCGACGTGCGCAGCCAGAGCGAGCTGCTGGCGTTGTTGCGCGCCAGCGGGATCGAGACGACCCAGGCGACGCTCTCGCGCGATCTCGACGAGCTGGGGGCGGTCAAGGTGCGCGGCGCGGACGGCGGCGCACCGGTCTACCTCATCCCGGAGGACGGCAGCCCGGTGCGCGGCGTCGAGGGCGGTACCGGGCGGTTGTCCCGGTTGCTGGGGGAGCTGCTCGTCTCCGCGGACGCGAGTGGGAACCTGGCGGTGCTGCGCACCCCGCCGGGCGCGGCGCACTACCTGGCCAGTGCGCTGGACCGGGCCGCCCTGCACGACGTCGTCGGGACGATCGCCGGCGACGACACGCTCCTGGTGGTGGCCCGCGAGCCGCTCACCGGCGAGCAACTCCTCGCGCTGCTGCGCGAGCTCTGAACGAACACCGAGCCCGACGTCTGACGAAGGAGCATCCATCCCGTGAGCAAGGTCCTCAGCTCCCTCCCCCGGGGCGAGCGCATCGGCATCGCGTTCTCCGGAGGGCTCGACACCTCCGTGGCGGTCGCCTGGATGCGTGACAAGGGCGGGATCCCGTGCACCTACACCGCCGACCTCGGCCAGTACGACGAGCCGGACATGTCCGGGGTGCCCACGCGGGCCAGGGAGTACGGGGCGGAGATCGCCCGCGCGGTGGACATCAAGCCGCAGCTGGTCGACGAGGGCCTCGCGGCGCTGGCGTGCGGCGCGTTCCACATCCGCTCCGGCGGGAAGACCTACTTCAACACGACGCCGCTGGGCCGGGCCGTCACCGGGACGCTGCTGGTCCGGGCGATGCAGGCCGACGACGTGAACATCTGGGGCGACGGCTCCACGTTCAAGGGCAACGACATCGAGCGGTTCTACCGCTACGGCCTGCTGGCCAACCCGGGCCTGCGGATCTACAAGCCGTGGCTGGACGACGCGTTCGTCTCCGAGCTGGGCGGCCGGGACGAGATGAGCCGGTGGCTGACCGAGCACGGCCTCCCGTACCGGGACTCGGCGGAGAAGGCGTACTCCACCGACGCCAACATCTGGGGCGCCACCCACGAGGCCAAGACGCTCGAGCAGCTCGACGTGTCCCTGGAGACCGTCGAGCCGATCATGGGCGTGAAGTACTGGGACCCGTCGGTCGAGATCGAGACCGAGGACGTCTCGGTCACCTTCGAGGCCGGCTACCCGGTGGCGATCAACGGCAAGCAGTTCGCGGACCGGGTGGACCTGGTGCGCGAGGCGAACGCGGTCGGCGGCCGGCACGGCCTGGGCATGTCCGACCAGATCGAGAACCGGATCATCGAGGCGAAGTCGCGCGGCATCTACGAGGCGCCGGGGATGGCGCTGCTGTTCATCGCCTACGAGCGGCTGATCAACGCGATCCACAACGAGGACACCGTCGCCAACTACCACGCCGACGGCCGCAAGCTGGGCCGGCTGCTCTACGAGGGCCGCTGGCTGGACCCGCAGGCGCTGATGGTGCGCGAGGCGATCCAGCGCTGGATCGCCTCGGTGGTCAGCGGCACGGTGACGCTGCGCCTGCGCCGCGGCGACGACTACACGATCCTCGACACCGACGGCCCCGGGTTCTCCTACCACCCCGACCGGCTCTCGATGGAGCGTGTGGAGAACGCCGCGTTCGGGCCCGCCGACCGGATCGGGCAGCTCACCATGCGCAACCTCGACATCGCCGACTCGCGCGCGAAGCTGGAGACCTACGCCGGGCAGCCGCAGGAGCAGGGCACGGTGCTCGTCGAGCACGGCACCCTGTTCGGTGAGCTGCCCTCCGGCGGGTTCGACCGGATCGCCGGCGCGGGCGAGGGGACCGGCGGCAACGAGACGCTGCTCGACGACGCCGCCCTGGAAGCGGGCACCGACTGATGGCCGGCGGCTCCGCCCTGTGGGGCGGCCGGTTCTCGTCCGGCCCGGCCGACGCGCTGGCCGCGCTGAGCCGGTCCACGCACTTCGACTGGGCGCTGGCGCCCTACGACATCCGCGGCTCGAAGGCGCACGCCCGGGTGCTGCACGGCGCCGGGCTGCTGACCGACGACGAGCTGGCCGGCATGCACAAGGCGCTCGACGAGCTGGCCGCCGACGTGCGGTCCGGCGCGTTCGGGCCCGAGCCCGGCGACGAGGACGTGCACACCGCGCTGGAGCGCGGCCTGATCGAGCGGGCCGGTCCGGACCTGGGCGGGAAGCTGCGCGCGGGCCGGTCGCGCAACGACCAGGTCGCGACCCAGTTCCGGATGTGGCTGCGGGACGCCACCCGGCGGGTCGCCGACGGCGTGCTCGACGTCGTCGACGCGCTGGTCGCGCAGGCGCAGGCGCACCCGGGCGCGGCGATGCCCGGCCGGACGCACCTGCAGCACGCGCAGCCGGTGCTGCTCGGCCACCAGCTCGGCGCGCACGCGCACGCGCTGCTGCGCGACGTCGACCGGCTCCGCGACTGGGACCGGCGCACCGCGTACTCGCCCTACGGGTCGGGCGCGCTGGCCGGCTCGTCGCTCGGGCTGGACCCGGAGGCCGTCGCCGCCGAGCTCGGGTTCGCCGGGTCGTCGGCGAACTCGATCGACGGGACGGCGTCGCGGGACTTCGCCGCCGAGGCCGCGTTCGTGCTCGCGATGATCGGGGTGGACCTCTCCCGGCTGTCCGAGGAGATCATCCTCTGGGCGACCGCCGAGTTCGGGTACGTGACCCTCGACGACGCGTACTCCACCGGCAGCTCGATCATGCCGCAGAAGAAGAACCCGGACGTCGCCGAGCTGGCCCGCGGCAAGTCCGGGCGCCTGGTCGGCAACCTGACCGGGCTGCTCACCACCCTCAAGGGCCTGCCCCTGGCGTACAACCGGGACCTGCAGGAGGACAAGGAACCGCTGTTCGACTCGGTCGCGCAGCTGGAGCTCCTGCTGCCGGCGGTGGCCGGGATGGTGGCGACCCTGACCTTCCACACCGGGCGGCTGGCCGAGCTGGCCCCGGCCGGCTTCACGCTGGCCACCGACGTCGCCGAGTGGCTCGTCCGGCAGGGCGTGCCGTTCCGGGTGGCGCACGAGGCGGCCGGCGGCTGCGTCCGGGCCGCCGAGGCGCGCGGCGTCGGACTGGCCGACCTGACCGACGCCGAGCTGGCCGCCGTGCACCCGGCACTGGACCCGGGTGTCCGCGACGTGCTGACCGTGGAAGGCTCCATCGCGTCGCGGAACGCGCGGGGCGGCACGGCGGGCGACCGGGTCGCCGAGCAGCTGGCCGACCTGCGCACCGACGCGGCCGCAGCGAGAGAGTTCACCGGAGGAACCGCATGACCGACCCTGCCGCAGCCTACGAGGAGCTCAAGGCCGCCGGCCTGAAGCTGGACCTGACGCGGGGCAAGCCGTCGTCGGAGCAGCTCGACCTGGCGCACGGCCTGCTCGGCCTGCCGGGCGCGGGCGAGTACCGCGCCGCGGACGGCACCGACACCCGCAACTACGGCGGCCTGCAGGGCCTGCCCGAGCTGCGCGAGATCTTCGCGCCCGCGCTGCAGGTCCCGGTCGGTCAGCTGGTCGCCTGGAACAACTCCAGCCTCGAGCTGATGCACGACGTGCTGGTGCACGCCCTGCTCTCGCCGGTCCCCGGCGCCCCCGCCCGCTGGGTGGACGCCGGCCGGGTCGCCTTCATCGCGCCGGTCCCCGGCTACGACCGGCACTACGGCGTCTGCGAGCGCCTGGGGATCGACCTGGTCACCGTGCCGATGACGGCCGACGGCCCGGACATGGACGAGGTGGAGCGGCTGGTCGCCGACGACCCGTCGATCAAGGGCATCTGGTGCGTCCCGAAGTACTCGAACCCGGACGGCGTCGTGTACTCCGACGAGGTCGTCCGCAGGCTGGCCGCGATGCCGACCGCCGCACCGGACTTCCGGATCATGTGGGACAACGCCTACGCGGTGCACCACCTGACCTCCGACGAGATCGAGATCGCCGACCTGCTGGCGCTCGCCGCCGAGGCGGGCAACCCGGACCGGCCGTTCGTGTTCGGCTCCACGTCGAAGATCACCCTGGCCGGTGCGGGCGTCGCGTTCTTCGGCGGGTCCGAGGCGAACATCGGCTGGTGGCTCGCGCTCACCTCGAAGAAGTCGATCGGCCCGGACAAGGTGAACCACCTGCGGCACGCCGCGTTCCTCAAGGACGCCGCGGGCCTGCGGGCCCACATGGCCGCGCACCGCGCGCTGATCGCGCCGAAGTTCGCCGCCGTCGAGCGGTTGCTGACCGAGGCGTTCGCCGACACCGAGGGCGTCAGCTGGACGACGCCCAAGGGCGGCTACTTCGTGAGCCTCACCGTGCCGGACGGGCTGGCCTCGGAGGTCGTGCGGCTGGCGAAGGAGGCCGGCGTCGTGCTGACCCCGGCCGGCGCCACGCACCCGTACGGCAAGGACCCGCAGGACGCGACCATCCGGCTCGCCCCGACCCTGCCCCCGCAGGACGAGGTCGAGAAGGCGATGGCCGGCGTGGTCACCTGCGTGCAGCTCGCCCTGTCCCGCCGCTGAGTGGCGGACCGCACGACCGACGGGCCCGTCGGGCCGCCCCGCGCGGGTGGCCGGACGGGCCCGTCGGCGCTGCTCGGCCGGTCCGAGCTGGCGGTCGACGTGCTGCCGGCCGCGCAGCGCCTGCTCGGCTGCGTGCTGGCGGCGGACACCCCGGACGGCGCGGTCGCGGTGCGTCTGGTCGAGGTGGAGGCCTACCGCGGGGCGGACGATCCGGCGTCGCACAGCCACCGCGGCCGCACCCCGCGCAACGGCGTGATGTTCGGCCCGGCCGGTCACCTCTACGTGTACTTCGTCTACGGCATGCACTTCTGCGCGAACGTCTCCTGCCTGACCGACGGCGAGCCGGGCGCGGTGCTGTTCCGGGCCGGTGAGGTGCTCGGCGATCCCGGGGTGGCCCGGGTCCGGCGCCCGACCGCCCGCAACGACGCCGAGCTCGCCCGCGGCCCGGCCCGGCTGGCGTCACTGCTCGGTCTCGGGCGCGACGACGACGGCACCGACCTGACCGATCCGGCCTCCCGGGTGCGGCTGCTGGCCGGCGAGCCCGTCCCGCGCGCGTCGATCCGCAGCGGGCCGCGGGTCGGGGTGGCGGCCGCGGCCGAGCTGCCCTGGCGGTTCTGGATCGACGGTTCGCGCGCGGTGAGCAGCTACCGGGCCGGTACGAAGCGCTCCCGGCGCCGCACCGGTTGATCCGGGGCCGCCTCCGGCCGTGCCGCCGCACCGGCGACGGCCGGGAGCGAACCCGGGTGCGCGTCGCGTCGCGCGGCGGCGAAGATGGGGGCGTGAGTACGGACATCCTGGACGACCTCGAGTGGCGCGGGCTGATCGCGCAGAGCACCGACCGCGACGCGCTCGCGAAGGAGCTCGCCGGTGACGGGCCGGTCACCCTCTACGCGGGGTTCGACCCGACCGCACCGAGCCTGCACGCCGGCCACCTGGTCCAGATGCTCACGCTGCGCCGGTTCCAGGAGGCCGGGCACCGGCCGGTGATCCTCGCCGGGGGCGCGACCGGGATGATCGGCGACCCGCGGGACGTGGGGGAGCGGTCCCTGCACGACGAGCGGACCGTCGCCGAGTGGACCGGCCTGATCCGCGGGCAGCTGGAGCGCTTCGTCCGGTTCGACGACTCGCCGACCGGCGCGCTGACGGTCAACAACCTGGACTGGACCGGGCAGCAGACGGTGCTCGAGTTCCTCCGCGACCTCGGCAAGCACTTCCCGGTCAACACGATGCTGGCCCGCGAGACGGTGAAGCGCCGGCTCGCCGCCGACGGCATGTCCTACACCGAGTTCAGCTACCTGCTGCTCCAGTCGCAGGACTACCTGCACCTGCACCGGACGCTCGGCTGCCGGTTGCAGATCGGCGGCTCCGACCAGTGGGGCAACATCGTCGGCGGCGTCGATCTCATCCGGCGGGTCGAGGGCGCGCACGTGCACGCGCTGACCACGCCGCTGGTGACCGACTCGGAGGGACGCAAGTTCGGCAAGTCCACCGGCGGCGGGAACGTGTGGCTCGATCCGGAGCGGACCTCGCCGTACGCCTGGTACCAGTACTTCGTGAACGTCGCCGACAGCGACGTGCTGAGCTTCCTGAAGCTGTTCACCTTCCTCGACCGCGAGGAGATCGAGGCGCTCGGCGCCGAGCTCACCGAGAAGCCGCACCTGCGCAGCGCGCAGCGCCGGCTGGCCGCGGAGCTCACCACCCTGGTGCACGGCGAGGAGCAGACCCGGCAGGTGACGACGGCGAGCCAGGCACTGTTCGGGCGCGCCGAGCTCACCGACCTCGACGCGCGCACCCTGGACGCGGCCCTCGCCGAGGTCCCGCACACCGACAGCGGTGGCGCCGACACGATCGTCGACCTGCTCGTGGCGACCGGGCTGACCGAGAGCAAGGGCGCCGCCCGCCGTGCCGTGAAGGAGGGCGGGGCGTACGTCAACAACGTCAAGGTCACCGACGAGGACTGGGTTCCGGCCGCCGGTGACGTGCTGGACGGTGGCTGGCTGGTGGTGCGCCGCGGCAAGCGGAACCTGGCCGGTGTCCGGCTCGGCCGCTGAGAACGGCTCCTGAGCTGCGACGACGCCGAAAGGGGCCCCCCTGCAGAGGGCCCCGGGCGGGTCCTGTAACTTTCTCCTCGTCGCCGAGACGGGACGGAGAGCGCAGGGCAGGCCGAGAGGCCGGGCCGCGCGACCGGCCAGGGCGACAACCTCGGATGTTCACCTCGGTGAAGATCCGGCCGCCCGGAGCAAGGGTTGACCCTGAGCTTCGGTCCAAGTAGCATAAGAGAGTTGCCTCCTCGCAGGGGCGACTCGAACGCCCCCGGGTGCAACGGCCATCGGGCCGGGAAGCCGGAGCGCGGGTGTCTTTTGAGAACTCAACAGTGTGTCGAGCTATTTATTGTTTTGGCGTTTTTATGCCAGTTTGTTTTGCCATGGTTCGGTCGACCCCGT